>NZ_LIRK01000357.1 GCF_001419765.1 Streptomyces torulosus | reverse complement strand
GTCCGTCGTGGAGCGGGCCGGCACCGGCGACCTCACGGCGCGCGGCACCGCCGACGTGGACACCGTCGGCAAGACCCTGCGCGACTCGGGCCCCGAGCTGCTCATCAACACCGTGCAGGCGCTGTTCCTGATCGGCGCGGTCTTCGCCCTGGACCCGCTGCTCGGGGTGTGCGGACTGTTCGGCCTCACCGGCATCTGGTTCGTGCTGCGCTGGTACCTGCGCCGGGCGCGCGCCGGGTATCTGGCGGAGGGCGCGGCCGGCTCCGAGGTCGCGGAGATCGTCGCGGCCACCGCGTCCGGCGCGCGGACGGTGGAGGCGCTGCGGCTGGAGCGGCGGCGGATCGCCGCGAGCCGGGACGCGCTGGAGGTCTCCCGGCGCCGACGGTTCCACACCCTGTTCCTGCGGACGGTGTTCTTCCCGGGCGTCGAGGTCTCCTATCTCGTGCCGGTGGTGACCGTCCTGCTGGTCGGCGGGTTGCTGCACGACCGGGGCTCGATGAGCCTGGGCGCGGTGGTCGCTGCGGCCCTGTATCTGCAGCAGTTGAGCGGGCCGCTCGACGAGATCCTGATGCGGATCGAGCAGTTGCAGTCCAGCGGCGCCTCGTTCGCCCGGGTCGAAGGGCTGGCCCGCGCGCCGCGGGCGCTGCCGGTGCGGTCGCCTGAGCCGGCGGACGACCGGATCGACGTGACCGGCGTGCGGTACGCGTACGAGCGGGGCGGCGAGGTGCTGCGCGGTGTCGACCTGACCGTACGGCCGGGTGAACGGCTGGCCGTGGTCGGCCCGTCCGGCGCCGGGAAGACCACCCTGAGCAGGCTGCTGGCCGGTATCGACGCGCCCACGGAGGGCTCGGTGACGGTCGGCGGGGTCCCCGTCGTCGGCCTCGGCCCGGAGCGGCTGCGCCGTCAGGTCGTCCTGGTCACCCAGGAGCACCATGTGTTCCTCGGGACGGTCCGCGACAACCTCCTCATCGCCGAACCCTCCGCCACCGACGAGGAGTTGTGGGCAGCGCTGACGGCCGTGGGCGCCGACGGCTGGGTCCGCGACCTGCCCGACGGGCTCGGCACCCGCCTCGGCGAGGGCGGTCGCCGTACGGACGGGTCCCAGGCCCAGCAGCTGGCCCTCGCCCGGGTGGTCCTCGCGGACCCGCACACGCTCATCCTCGACGAGGCGACCGCCCTGCTCGACCCCGCCACCGCGCGCCACACCGAACGCGCCCTCGCCGCGGTCCTGGAGGGCCGCACGGTCATCGCGATCGCCCACCGGCTGCACACCGCCCACGACGCGGACCGGGTCGCCGTCATGGAGGACGGGCGTCTCACCGAACTGGGCACCCACGACGAGCTGGTGGGCGCGGGCGGAGCGTACGCGGCGCTGTGGGAGAGGTGGCACGGCGAGCGCCCCGTCTGACGAGGCCCCAGCCGCCCCGAGCCGACGCCCCCTTGGTCGACGGTTCAGCCAACAACCCGTATATCGAACATGACCATCCGGTCAACGAACGATTTCCGGCCAACTTGTTGACGCGCTCCTGACAGATGGCGCGATCTCCTGCCACGCTGCCCACATCCGCGTCACAGCAACCTCACAAGCTCCCCCCGCCGTGCCGCGGAGCACCTCCCACGCATGTGGTGTTCGCGTTCCACCCCTTGTTCTGCCCGGGCGGCGACCAACCGCCCGGTCTCCCCTGGCCGCGCGAACCGCGGCCATGCAGAAGGAGTCAGTGTTGAGACGCCAGTCCCACAGACGCACCTCCCACACGAGCGACGTCCGTTCCCGTTCCACGCAGCGACGCGTCGCCACCGGCGCGCTCGTCGCCGTCAGCGCCCTGCTGGCCGCGGCCGTCCAGTCGGGCGCCGCCACCGCCGCCCCGGAGAAGGCACCGTCGGCCGCGGGCAAGGCCGGCCAGGGCGCGGTCTCCATGAAGCTCAGCCCCTCCCAGCGGGCCGAGCTGATACGCGAGGCCAACGCCGGCAAGGCGGAGACGGCGAAGGAGCTGAACCTCGGCGCCAAGGAGAAGCTCGTCGTCCGTGACGTGGTCAAGGACCGCGACGGCACCGTGCACACCCGGTACGAGCGGACCTACGACGGCCTCCCGGTCCTCGGCGGCGACCTCGTCGTCGAGACCTCGAAGGCGGGCAGGACCGAGGGCGTCGTCAAGGCCACCAAGGCCACGATCAAGGTCGCCTCGGTGAAGCCGATCCTCGCCGCCGCGAAGGCCGAGAAGCAGGCGCTCGGCGCGGCGAAGGCCGAGCACGCCAAGGGCGCCGAGATCAACCGCGCCCCGCGCAAGGTGATCTGGGCCGCGAACGGCAAGCCCGCCCTGGCGTACGAGACGGTCGTCGGCGGCTTCCAGCACGACGGCACCCCGCAGGAGCTGCACGTCGTCACGGACGCCCGGACCGGCAAGAAGCTGTTCGAGTGGGAGGCGGTCGAGACCGGCACCGGCAACACGGTGTACTCCGGCACGGTCAACCTCACCACCACGCAGTCGGGGTCGACGTACAACCTCACCGACGGCGCGCGCGGCGGCCACAAGACGTACAACCTGAACCGCGGCACGTCCGGCACCGGCACCCTGTTCTCCGGCCCGGACGACGTGTGGGGCAACGGCAGCCCGTCGAACCTGGAGTCGGCCGCCGCCGACGCCCACTACGGCGCGGCACTGACCTGGGACTACTACAAGAACGTGCACGGCCGCAGCGGCATCCGCGGTGACGGCGTCGGCGCCTACTCGCGCGTGCACTACGGCAACAACTACGTCAACGCGTTCTGGCAGGACACCTGCTTCTGCATGACGTACGGCGACGGCTCGGGCAACGCCAACCCGCTGACGTCGATCGACGTGGCGGCGCACGAGATGTCCCACGGCCTCACGTCGGTCACGGCCGGCCTCGTCTACTCGGGCGAGTCCGGCGGTCTGAACGAGGCCACCTCCGACATCTTCGGCTCGACGGTCGAGTTCTACGCGAACAACAGCTCCGACGTCGGTGACTACCTCATCGGCGAGGAGATCAACATCAACGGCGACGGCACGCCGCTGCGCTACATGGACAAGCCGAGCAAGGACGGCTCGTCCAAGGACGCGTGGTACTCGGGCATCGGCTCGATCGACGTGCACTACTCGTCGGGTCCGGCGAACCACTTCTTCTACCTCCTGTCGGAGGGCAGCGGCGCCAAGACCATCAACGGCGTCAGCTACAACTCGCCCACCTCGGACAACCTGCCGGTCACCGGCATCGGCCGGGACAAGGCGGAGAAGATCTGGTTCCGCGCGCTGACCACCAAGTTCACCTCCACCACCAACTACGCGTCGGCCCGCACCTACACCCTCGCGGCGACCGGTGACCTGTACGGCACCACGTCCGCCGAGTACACGGCGGTGCAGAACGCGTGGGCGGCCGTCAACGTGGGCTCGCGGCCCGGTGGCGGCGGGGGCGGCGGTACGTCGTTCGAGAACACGGCCGACGTATCGATTCCGGACAACGGAGCGGCGGTCACCTCGCCGATCACCGTCTCCGGCCGGACGGGCAACGCGCCGTCGAACCTCGCGGTGGCGGTCGACATCGTCCACACCTACATCGGTGACCTCCAGGTGCAGCTGGTCGCCCCCGACGGCACCGCGTACACGCTGAAGGCGTACGGCACCGGCGGCAGCTCGGACAACATCAACACCACCTACACGGTGAACGCATCGTCCGAAGTCGCCAACGGTGTGTGGCAGTTGAGGGTCCAGGACAACGCGGCCCGGGACACCGGCTACATCAACAGCTGGAAGCTGACGTTCCCGTAGGGAACCGGGCGGCCCTTCGTGTACAGGGCGTGAACCGACAGGGCGCCGCCCCGGGGAGATCCAACCCCCGGGGCGGCGCTCGTTTTGCCGTTCTCCGAGGCCCACTTGATCCGCCCTTTGCCTTGTTCGAACCCGATTTACACAGCGGCAACATTTCTGGACAGTTGACTTTCGGCCAACATCACTTGAACCCCCTGACATGTACGCGTCCGGGTGTCACTCTTCACTCAACCGCCGCACTCGTAACTTCAGTTCACCGGACGGCGACCCCACGCCGGTCCGGTCTCCCCCACCAAGGAGCATGAGTGACTCCGTTCTACGCGCGTCATAAGCGGACCACGCTGGCCATCGCGACCGCCGTCGCCGCCGGTGCCCTGCTGACCACCGGTCTGACCACCGGCGCCACCGCCCAGCCCGCGCCGGCCGCCGACAAGGCCCGGTCCGCCGGTGCCCCGGTCGTGCTGACGCCGGCCGCGCGCACGGCCCTCATCAAGAAGGCGGACGCGGCCACCGCCGAGACCGCCGACGAGATAGGCCTCGGCGCCAAGGAGGAACTGGTCGTCCGTGACGTCCTCAAGGACGCGGACGGCACGGTCCACACCCGCTACGAGCGCACCTACGGCGGCCTCCCGGTCCTCGGCGGCGACCTCGTCGTCCACGAGAGCAAGGCCGGCGCCGTCAAGAGCGTCACCAGAGCGACGAAGGCCACCGTGAAGGTCGCGGACCTCACCGCGGACGTGACGAAGGCCGCCGCCGAGAAGCAGGCGCTGAAGGCCGCCAAGGCCGAGGGCTCCAGCAAGACCGCGGCCGACAAGGCCCCGCGCAAGGTCGTCTGGGCCGCGAGCGGCAAGCCCGCCCTCGCCTACGAGACGGTCGTCGGCGGCTTCCAGCACGACGGCACCCCGCAGGAGCTCCACGTCATCACCGACGCGGAGACCGGCAAGAAGCTGTACGAGTGGGAGGCCGTCCAGACCGGTACCGGCAACAGCAAGTACAACGGCCAGGTCACCCTCGGCACCACCAAGTCGGGCTCGACGTACAACCTGACCGACGCCGGGCGGGGCAACCACAAGACGTACAACAAGGCCCGCGCCACGTCGTCCTCCACCGGCACGCTCTTCACCGACGCGGACGACATCTGGGGCACCGGCAGCGCCTCCAGCTCCTCCACCGACCAGAACGCCGCGGTGGACGCCCACTACGGCGCGCAGGTCACCTGGGACTTCTACAAGAACGTCCTCGGCCGCAACGGCATCAAGAACAACGGCGTGGCCGCGTACTCCCGCGTCCACTACGGCAACGCGTACGTCAACGCCTTCTGGTCCGACAGCTGCTTCTGCATGACGTACGGCGACGGCGACGGCAATGTCAAGCCGCTGACCTCGCTGGACGTCGCGGGCCACGAGATGTCCCACGGTCTGACCTCGAACACGGCGGGTCTGAACTACTCCGGCGAGTCGGGCGGTCTGAACGAGGCCACCTCCGACATCTTCGGCACGGCGGTCGAGTTCTACGCCGCCAACACCAAGGACCCGGGCGACTACCTCATCGGCGAGAAGGTCGACATCCGCGGCAACGGCACCCCGCTGCGGTACATGGACCAGCCCAGCAAGGACGGCTCGTCGGCCAACTACTGGTCGTCGTCCCTGGGCGGCCTCGACGTGCACTACTCGTCGGGCCCGGCGAACCACTTCTTCTTCCTGCTGTCGGAGGGCAGCGGCGCCAGGACCATCAACGGCGTCAGCTACAACTCCCCCACCTCCAACGGCGCCACGATCACCGGCATCGGCCGCGCCAAGGCCGTCCAGATCTGGTACAAGGCGCTGACCACGTACATGACCTCGACGACCAACTACAAGGGCGCGCGCACGGCGACCCTGAACGCGGCGCGTGACCTGTACGGCGCCGGCAGCGCGGAGTACAACGCGGTGAACGCCACGTGGGCGGCGGTCAACGTGACCGCGTAGCACATCGCGGCCTGTGTGGGGGCGGTACCCGGAGAGAAGGCGACTCCGGGTGCCGCCCTAGGCTTTGGCCCCATGTCCCACACCGACGGCTCACACCCTCTCCCGGACGGCTTCACCTACGAGGCCGTCGGCGCGACCCGCGAGGGCCGCTGCCCGCCCGGCTTCAACGAGATGCAGGTCCGCACCCGCCTCGGCGAGGGCACGGACCTGTTCGAACGGGCGGCGCACGCGGTCCACACGTGGGAGATGCACCGCGCGCTGGGCGTGGGCCTCCACACGGACGCGCCCGAGGCCGCGCCGGGCGTCGACGTCACCGTCACCCTGGGCGGCGTCATAAAGGCCCCCTGCCGCGTCGTCTGGACCGTGGACGAGCCCCGCCGCAAGGGCTGGGCCTACGGCACGCTCCCCGGCCACCCCGAATCCGGCGAGGAATCCTTCGTGGTCGCCCGCACGGGCGACGGCACGGTCTGGCTGACGGTGACGGCGTACAGCCGCCCGGCGAAGTGGTACACGCGGGCGGGCGGCGCGGCGACACGCGGCTTGCAGCACGCGTACGCCCGCCGATGCGGGGTGGTGCTGCGGAGGTTGGCGGGGGATCCGAAGGAGTGACCGCACAGGCGCCCCACCCCACCGGCGCACCCCTCAGCCTGCCGGTGGGACGCCTGCACTTCTCCGCTGTGAACACCGACCCAAGTCCTGCTGCCGCCTATTTCGGCGCCCGCCGCAGCGCACGCAGCCGCTCCGCGGAGAGGTGCCTGACGCGTCTTGTCAGCCCGGATTCACCAAGCCGCTCCAGAACGCTCACCGAGGTCGACCTTTCGGCAGCACGCAGTTGCAGCCAGTCGGACCACTCAGCGATCTGACAGGAGGCTGGCTGGCCATGCACTCCCGCCTCGCCGCTCACAGCCTCAAGAATCCGGAGCTCACGCACACGCAGGACGGCCAGCGAACGCTTGCGTTCTGCCGTGATTTTTTCGGCCCAAAGAATTCTCTCGGCCTCGGGAACTCGTTCCACCATCCGCAGGACCACGGACATGGCTATCGATGGGTCGGGCTCCAGCCCGACGATCTCCAGCAGCGACCCCATTCGGCCCGCGAGTCCATGGCCCGCCGGTAGACCTCCCGCATACCTGCTCGACATGTCGACAGTCTCGCTTCCCGTACGCCGGGCGACTTCCGTGGCCAGGGACTCCAGGTCCGAGAAGCTAGCATCCATTGCCGCCAGCCAATCTGTAAGCGGCCACGCTCTTCCTGATGGCCTTGCGAATGTCCCCCAGATTATCGCCGATAACTCACTGTTGATCTTTGGTCGACTGAACCTTCGAGTCGAGCGGCCTTCTGTTCTGCCCGATCTGTATACCGTCTCCCTTGATTCCCGGTCCGATCAGATGCCCATGAGAGGGGCCGTGATCGTTGGAGTAGATCTGGAACCGGTCCTTTCCATCTCGGAAGACCGCGCCGGAAAAAGAACAAGGATCGTCAGCCGTTTTTGTGATTAACCATCGGCGAATCGAGGCTTACCTAGTCGGCAGGAGAGGGCTCTCAGCGTCGAACTCGAACGTCTCCATCGCGGCGTCGATCGGAAACTCGGAGTGGTCACGCCAAATGCGCGCGATAGAGACGAGCAGGTTCCATGAGGCATTTGCGTGCTCAGCCACTGCAGCACTGCCAGAGGGAGAGGCCCGAAAATAGCGAACAGCAGCAACCTGTTTGTCGGCAACCAGACGCAGAGCGGTCACGGTGCGACGCTCCTCTTCTTGCAGCGAATCAGCATCCAAGATTCTTGCATATACGAATGAGACCAGCCGCGAAATCTGATCTTCTGCAATCCGCTCCATCGAAGACTCCAAACAGTTGATGTGCGTAGACAACGTGACGCGGGCGTGAGGACGGCCAGAATCATCCGGCCGACCTTACTGGAACGCAGGACGGCCGGATTGGGCTGGAAGGACAGCGGCCTCGTCTTCGTTACGCCGACCGGCGCACCGGTCTGACCCGAGCAACATGACCCGCCGCTTCAGCCGACTCCTCGACCGGGCAGGGCCCAGCCGCATCCGCTTTCACGACCTACGGCACTCGACCGCGACCCTGCTTCTGGAGCAAGTCGTCGACCTCGTCGTGATCAAAGAACTCCTCGGCCACGCCCATATCGGCGTCGCCGCCAGCGTCTGCGCTCACGTCCGGCTCCGCCTCCAGCGCAAAGCCATCGAAACCCTCAGCATGGGCGACGACGAGCCAGAAGCCCCCCTTCCGCGGCAACCGTCCGCTGACGTTGCCGTCACTGTTGCCGTCAAACGGGCGCGGAGGCCCCGCAGGAATTCTCCTGCAGGACCTCCGTGCCCGTTATCCATTCCCCCTCGAAAGGTGATCTGCCCACTCGGAATACGTCGCAGGCATTACCCCACCAAAGTAAAGCCGACCACCTTTCATTCGAGATCTTATTTCATTTACAGCGGGAAGTCGTTCTTCCAGGGAGCATCGAGGGTTTCTGGATCGACGCCAAGTTCCCGCACTATCGCGTCGATTTCCTCGACAGTCTCGACAGTAGCGACATGGACGCGCTCAATATCCTCTTCCCCAAAGCAAGTGTCTTCATCCACGAAGCGCTTGGGGATTTCAACGGTAGAGACCCTGAACTTTCCGTCCCTCAGGGGGAAGGCCCATACCCAGGCGTAGGCGTTCTGGGTACTGGGTTGGCGGCGAGCCGACACCAGAGCCCTTGTCATCACGAGGCGGTTTGCAACCTCGGTGCGCATTCGACCTATCCCTTCCAGAAGATGCGAATGATGGATCCACCATATTTCGAATCCTCGAATGTGTGAATCTGGAGGTGAGGAAGGTCGCCGTCCCTGTTACCGGCGCCATGTCCTAGCACGCGACCGTCTGCGCCGAGCTGATCATCCCAGTGATACGTTCCACTCTTGGAACCGAAGTACTGTCGTGTCCCCTTGCCATCAAATCCGGCCGCGTTACGGTACCCATCCCCCTGGAACTTCCCCAGGAGAATTTCCTCCGCCTCGGAGCGCGAGCCAACTGTGATGCTGGTGCGGCCCTCGTCAATTGCCCGAACGCTGGACGACACTCGACCACTCGACCACGGGAATTGACAAGGACCTGAATTGTGAACCAGTACCGGAGTTTCGCCCGCCAGCACATGGTACGTGTGCAGGTCAGCGACAGTCAGGTTGTAGGTAGCTGCATGCTGCGTGTAGGCCCTGTTTCCGGTGACGATCACCGTGTCGCCGTCATCGGTGAGCAGGGTCATGCCCGCCTTGAGCTTGCCTGCTTCGATCCAGTCACGTTCGGAGGGGGACCAGAATGGGTGCTCGTGCGTCGCGGTGAGCTTCTCGACGCCGTCTGATGTGGCGATAGAGAGTTCGTTGAAGAACTTGTCGTCTTCAGTCCTGATGAGCCGAGTGACCTCTCGAGGTCCCGTCTCGCCAGTTTCCGGGTCGGTGGCCAGCACCTTGTCACCAAGTTCGATGTCTTCGATGTTCTTGGTCGTTCCGTCTGCCATGAGGACGTCCGTGCCGGCCAGGAAGCACTTGCAGCCGAGAGCGCGAAGGGTGCGACTGACCGACCCGCCTCCCGCGGTTCTCCCCGCAGCGGCCGCTTCCACCGCGGCTGAGCGCGCGGCCAGTCGGCTGAGGCCCAGGCCTACGAGATAGAGAATGTCTGTGACCACCGCTTCGACACAGTCACCCTTGCCTGTCGCGCAGTTGATGTTGGCCTGCACTCCGAAGGGATCGTTCCCCAGAGGCTCCAGCAGGCCGGCCTTGTGGACTGACGAGCAAAAGCCTTGGTAACCGTCAGTGCTGTGAGTGTTCTGGCAGATGCCCACCATCCACTCGTGAAGCGCGACGTCGTACGTCTTGCCGAAGATCATCGCTCCACGTGCGGTGAGTTCTTCCTCGGTCGGTATGGGGACGTTCTGGACGACCGGCCTTCCCGTGTTTCCACCACTGTTGGTGCTTGCGGTTCCGCCGGTCCCGCCCTTTCCACCACCACGGGAGAGACCGCAACTCGCGTTCTTGCTGCCGTAGCAGTTGGATGCCGGATCCTTGGCGGGCTTGTAGGTGTCGTACGTCCCGTTGCTGCCGGAACAGTAGTGCGCGCCGCAGCTCTCCAATCCCGTGGGATCACTGGCTGTGACAGGAGTGTTGTTGGCGTAGGTGTAACCGTTGAGGGACTGGTGCTGGTCGAGGCTGAGCAGCGGGTCGACACTGATGAACCGGCCGAGCGCCGGGTCGTACTCGCGCGCCCCGATGTGGGTCAGCCCCGTGCCCGCGTCCGCCGGCTTGCCGAGGAACGCCTTGTCGTCCGGCCAGGCCACGCCCGGCTTGAGGTCGCGTGAGGCGCCGAACGGGGTCATGTACCTCTTCGTGACCGCGTACGTCGTCGCGTCCATGGCGAGGCTGGACGTGCCGTGGTGGTCGGAGGCCAAGAAGCTCAGCTTCGTACCCGATGTACCAGCGACCGCCGTGCGGACCGCGATCGTCTGGCCGTTGGCCGTGTAGTAGCGGGTACCGGAGAGGGTCTTGGTGGTGCCCTTGACCGTCAGGCGGACCTCCATGCCGCCGAGGTAGAGGATCGTGTCGCCGTCACCCTTGGCACGGCGGATCAGCAGTTCCCCGTCGGCGTCGTAGAGGTAGCTCGTCTGCGCGGAGCCCTCCGTCGTCCTGGCCAGCTTGCCCTCGCCGTTCCAGAGCAGGCTCTGCTGAGCGGCGGGTCCCGGGCGGGACGTCGTGTTGCCGTGCACGTCGTAGTCGTACGTCGCGGCCCTGGCGCCCGTCGTGTTGTCCAGGGTGTGGGGCTTCTTGTCACCGGCCTCGGTCGTGTCGTCGTACGTGTACGTCGTGGTGCTGTCGCCGGTGCCGGAGTGCTTGGTCTCCGTCTTGCGCTGTCCCGCGTCCGTGTACGTGTACGACGTCCAGTAGGGGGCCGCACCGTCGAGGTTCGACACCGTGCGGCCGGAGGCGGCGCAGTCGGCGGTCTTTGGGGTCCAGGACTCGGTCAGGCGCCGGTGGCCGTCATAGGTGAAGCACTGGTAGTCGGGCTTGGCCGTGCCGCCCTGGGTCGTCGCGTCGAAGATCGAGGCCACGTTGCCGGCGTCGTCCTGGGTGAACTTCAGTTCCTGCGGCATGTAGCCGTGGACGTCGTCGGTGACGTGGGCGCGGGTCAGACGGCGCGTGCCAGGCTCGTAGTCCCAGTTGAGGAACATCTTCTTCGCCGTGTCCGCCCCGCTCTTGCCCAGGGCGAGTTGCCTGAGGTCACCCTGCGGCGAGAACGTCGCCCCCTGCAGGTAGCCACTCGCGCCCAACGATGTGAGCTGATGGCCGGTCGCGTCATAGGTGTACTCGACGGACTCCGAGGGGAGGCCACCCGCCGCCGGCTGGGACGTCATGCTGACCGTGCCGTCCGGGCGGTACCCCGTGGCGAAGTCAAGGGTTTCCGGCACGCCCGCCACGACAAGCTCATCCGTCTTGGGCAGGAGAAGCTGGCTTTGCATGACCTGATACAGGGGGTCGTACTTCGTGATCTTCTTTGTGTACGCCTTGCCAGTGAGGCCGCCGTCGTACCGGACCGCGGTGTCCAGCTGCCCCTTGGCCAGCGAGTCGAACGTCCAGGCCGCGAGTTGGTTCGCGTCCTTCTTCTCGCCCTGCCACATGCCGGTCCTGCGGTGCAGCTCGTCGTATTTGTAGAGGAGCTTCTTGTCCGCGTCCTCGGTGTTGAAGGTGCTGTCGACGCGGTCGAGGGAGTCGTAGTTCGTCCGGCTCGTGCCCTTGTCGGGGTCCGTGGCGGTGACCTGGCGTCCGAACAGGTCATAGGTGTAGGACCACTTGGCCTTGTCGGGGCCGGTGATGGTCTCCTGCTGTCCGGCGTCCGTGTACGTGTACTTGGTCGTGGTGTAGTCCGTGCCGGTCGGCTTGGGGCCCGCGTATTCACGGCGTTCGGTCGTCTGGCCGAGCGCGTTGGTGACCACGGCGGTGGCCTGACCGCCGGAGGGAGCGGTCGCCGTGACCGTGTCCCCGGTGTACGTGGTGTCGACGCTCCAGCGGGTCACGCCATGCGTCTTCGTGACCGTCTTGGTGGCGCGGCCGGCACCGTCGTACGTCGTGTCGGTCTGGATCGGGGCTTGGCTGCCCTCGGTCTGGACCGCGGAGCCGGAGGGGGCGGACGTGGCGTCCCAGATGTCTCCCTGCGTGCTGGTCGCCAGGCCCCGGCTGTCGTACAACGTCAGGGAGACGAGGCGGCCACCGACCGGAGTGGGGGTCTGGACCTGCCGCAGGCGCAGCAAATTGTCGTAGAACTCGTAGGTGGTGTTGTAGCCGGTCCCGTCGCCCTTCAGGGCGCCGGTCGACACCCATGACAGGCCCGAGTTGGTGATGTTGTAGGCGTAGACGAAGTTCGCCGTCTGCTTGAGGACCTTGAGGCGGTTGGGAAGCCAGACGCTCGTGACCCGGCCGAGGCTGTCGTACTCCG
The DNA here is from genome assembly GCF_001419765.1 of Streptomyces torulosus. GTDB lineage: Bacteria > Actinomycetota > Actinomycetes > Streptomycetales > Streptomycetaceae > Streptomyces > Streptomyces torulosus. The sequence continues at coordinate 13,750 of NZ_LIRK01000357.1, read as the reverse complement.
TCTCGGTGATCTTGCCGTTGGGGTCACTCACCTTGAGGGGAGCGCCGGTCGCGAACGACACGTTGGTGGTGGTCTTGTGACCCTTGATGTTGGCGGCGCTGGTGGACGTCAGGGGGCCGGTCCCGGCCGGGACGTAGGTCGTGTCCGTGACCGTCTTGTCGTTGGTGTCCTTGACGACACGCGGGCGGCCGAGGGCGTCGTAATTGGTGGTGGCCATCTTCTGCCAGGCCGGGGCGCCGTCACTGCCGTACGACTTGGCGCGTCCCGTCCAGACGGCCTCGCCCTTCGTCGGCTTCTGGAAGGCCGTCCATGCCGTGGCCGTCGCGTCGTCGTAGATCGTCGCCGCGTCCGAGACGACGTCACCGGGCTGGCTGCTGTCCGCCGGCAGGTCGAGAGCCGAATCCGCGGTGGCACAGGTCCTGGCGACCGTGCGGGTCCGGGACACCAGGGAGTTGATGCCCTTGTCGGCGTTGCGGGCGTACCAGGTACGGGTGCACTTCTCGTCGCCGGTGACGGCCCCGTCGCCCTGGTCCTCCGTGGTGCTGACCATGCCGTGGTCGTCGTACGTGTAGGCGGTCGTACGGGAACGGTCGACGGCGGTGCCCGTGGTCGTCACGCGGGTGCGGTCGGTGGAGTCGGCGACCCTGACCATGTAGGCCTCGGTGTCGGCGTATGACTTGTGCTGGACTGCGGTCTTCTTGGACCACATCGTGTTGACGGTCCCGGAGACCTCTTCGGAGCCGTTGTAGGTGACCGTCTCGCGGACGGAGCCGGCGTACTGGTCGCGGTCGGTGACAGCGCCGGCGGAGATGCCGCTCACCGACGCCGACTTGCGGTTGTCCGGGTGCGGCGTCCTGTTGTCGGAGCCGAGGACCCGGTCGCCGTTCATGCCCTGCATGTACACCGTGGTCGTCTTCAGCTGATCCGTGCTGCTGGTGCCCGTCACGTGCGTGACACGCTGGAAGCCTCGCCAGAGCGACCAGGTCCGTTCCTTCTCCGGGACGAACGGGTTCTCGTCGTAGTGCCAGGCCGGGGTGGAGTAGCGGTAAGTGTGCTGGACGGCTTCCCTGCCGCCGTGCGGGGCCGAGGTGGTGACGGAGTTGACCGGGTACTTCTGGAACCAGTCGAGGATCGGGGTCTTCTCGCCGTTGGGCGCCCAGTAGACCGGGTAGCACCGCTTGTCGTTGTCGTCGACCTTCGGCATGGCCTGCCCGTAGACGCAGTCGGCCTCCAAGTACGACACGACCGTCTCGGCGCCGGCCTCTGAGGTGATCTTCTTCAGGCGCGGCTTGTCGAAGGAGAGGATGTTGTCGTGCTGGCCGTCGACACGGTTGGGGAGGAGCGTGTGCTCGAACGTCACCGGCGGCAACGCCAGATCGGTGCCGCGCTTACCGGTGTGCTCGATCCGCTTCAACCACAGGGACTGGTCGGCGGAGTCACCCGTGTCGCCCGGGTCGGGGTAGCTGTGCTTGAGGGACCAGGCGTCGACGGCCGCGTAGGCGGGAGTGGCGGCGGCCGCGTCCCAGGCGTACGTGGTGACGCCGGTCAGCCGCTTGCGGGTGAAGAACGAGGGCCCGGTGTTGCCGGTGCACTTGTCGCCGCTCTTGCAGACCGCGTCGAACGGTACGTCGGGCCAGTTGTCCCGGGTGTCCTCCGTGAGGGAGTCACAGCCCGTGCCGGACGCGATGCACCGCTCGCTGTAGCCGAGGACCACCTTGTTGGAAGCGGCGGGGGCGGCGGAGAACAGTGCCCCCTTCCGCTGTCCGTAACGGATCTCCTTGAGGTAGCCGCCGCGCACGTACTCGGTGCCGGTGGTGTCGTCGCCGAGCATGTCGTAGTGGTTGCGCTCGGGCTCGTACCAATAGCTCATGGTGTTGCCGTGGGTGTCCTCGACGTAGTCGAGGTTCCATCGCCACGCCTGTTTCTTGTCCCGACCGGAGAAGCCGCTGCCACTGCTGTAGCCCGGTTCACCCAAGTCGTCGCCGAAGACGGGGACGGTCCAGACGGACTCCGTGCGGTCGTCCTTGCTCGCGCCGTCGAGCTTGTTCAGACCGAAGACGTACTTGGTCCCGTCCCCGGTGATGACCGTCCAGTACTCGCCCTTGCCGTCACCCTTGCCGTCGTCGGTCGCCGGGTCGCCGTCGGGGTCCGTGTTCGCGTCGCCGTCGTCACCGTTGTCGGCGCCCCAGGAGTGGATGACCCTGGAGGCGTCGTCGTTCTTCAGACGCCATGTCTTGGTGGTGTCGTCCTTGACCAGTTCACTGGCCTTGCCGTTCAGTACCAAGGACGCGTTCTCGTACTTCCAGCACAGATCGAACTTGTCCTTCTGGCCGTCGTCGTCGCAGGAACCGTACGTGCGCTCGATGTAGGAGGAAGTGAGGTCGAAGCCCTCGCCGACCTGGCTGCCCTGGTTGTTCGAGTTTGCGGTACGGCCGTCTACGGCCCCCGAGTCGTACGAGATCGACAAGTCGGGCGCCGGGCCCGCCGCGGCAGGAGGGGTCCGCAGCGGGTAGGACCAGGTGAAGGTGCCGGACGAACCGCCCGCCTCCCAGGACGAGGAGGACGACAAGGGTGTCGCTTTGTAGTCGCCTGCGCCGGACTGAGAGCCGGCTGCGACGGCCAGGACCATCGTCTGGGCCTTGCCGGCGGTGCTCTTGAAGGTCAGCGTGGACGCCAGCTTCCCCTGGGCACGGTCGTTCACCGACGCGAGGGGCTCAGGAGCACGGCACGTGCCCTTGGCGCTGTCTCCGAGCAGGCAGTGGGGGAACTTGAGCAGATTCAGACGGCCTGCCCAGTCACCACCGTAGGCCGAGGCGAAGGCCGAGTAGTCGAGGCCGAGTCGGGCCCGCCCACCGGTCGGCGGGCCGGTGACCTTGAGAACCACGCCCTTGACACCGAGTCTTTTCGCCGTCTTCTGGTCCAGGACCTCGACCTTGACCGCGTCGGCGGCACGAGGCTGCTTTCCGTCCTTGGCGGCCTTCGGTTCGGTCAGGGTCACGGGAAGCGAGCCCGGGGTGCCCTTGGCCTTGCCCCTGCCGGAGAGGGAGAGTGTCACCGAGCCGTGGTCGGGCCAGTCCACCGCGCGTGTGCGGTCCTTGCTTCCGCGCTTCGCGGCGGCCCGGTTGGCAGCCTCGATCTCCTCGCCGAGCGCGGCGAGCTTCTTGTTCGTCTGCACGGTCCAGGGGGAGACCTTGGCCGACCTCGGGGCTTCCAGGTCCGGCCTGCCCAGCGGCTTGACGTCCGCGGCGAAGACGACCGGAGTCATCAGGCTCGGCAGCATGGCGAAGCCGAGCAGCGCGGCGACACGCCGCGTCCAGACCCGCCCGGCAGGTGTGGCGATCCCTCTGCCGGGCGAGCCCGCGATGATGAACTGTTTCATGACAAGTCTCCTGGCGGCTGCCTCTCTCCCATGGGAGCGGCCGCGCTGTCGTAAATCAGAGGCCGACGAGGACGGGGAAGCGCGGAGAGCGCGGAGCGGTCAGGTGGACGAATCTGCGATCTGGCTCTTTACCTGGGCAGCAGTCATCGCGCCGACCCACACGCGGACCTTCGCCAGATCACCGGGCAGGTGGTGTCCCGTGGTCCCGTTCACCGAGCCCCGGCCGACCGACAGAGCACCCGAGCCCTGCTGGTCGCCCTCGAGGCCGCCGTCTTCCTCACTCTGAGGGAAATGACCGACGAACAGCCGGGACACTCCGAAACGCTGCTCGCCGTCAGCTCCGCTGAACGACTGCGTCGCGTCGAACACCCCGGTCAGATCGACCCATGTGTTGAACTCGTGGTCGCCAACGGGCTCCTGAGCGGCTGCGAGCGAGGTGGCCACCACCTTGCCGGTGGAGTCGACCGCCGTCCGGCCGAACTTCCACTGGTAGACCCCATCCGCGATCTTCTCCACCCACAGCGCCCAGGAGGACTCCTTGCCCGCCCCGGTGGCCTGGCCGACGACCAGTCCGCGATAGCCGACCGGTTTGGCGTCCAGCAACGCCTTGTCGAGACGCACGCGGGCAGACACAGTGAAAGATCCGGTCTCATCGATCACCGGTCCCGTCGTCGACGCGTAACCGGAGGTGCCGTCGAGCACGAGAGCTGTGGCGTCCTCACCGGTCAGCTGGGCGGCGCCGGACAGTTTCAGACCGCCGCGGCGGTACGGGAACGACGTGCTGGCCGGGTCGTCGGGATCCTCGGGGCTCTCGGCAACCTGTGTGCCCGATGAGATCGTGGCGTCCCAGTGGGCGACCAGTTCATTGGTCGGCACCTCGTCCGTCGTGAGTTGGTGCTCCTCACGGAGTTGCTCGGGCTGATGGGCCTGCTGCCACACCGCGACCTCGTCGACTCGCCCTCGGAAGTACTCGCCGAACGCACCGTCGACCTTGGAGACGCCCAGCATCAGGTTCCGGTCGGCGGCCCAGGGCGTGTACGTGGCGGTTGCCTTGGACAGGACGACGGGATCGCCCTGGGGCTTGCCGTTGATGTAGAGCTGGATGGTGTCGTTGCTCTTGTCGACGTCCTGCTTGGTGTCGAAGACCGCGGCCAGATGAGTCCAGACCCGCAACGGAGGGCTCGCCTCGTCCGCCACCGAGCGGATGTAGACGGGGTCCTTCTTGTCCTGGTCGGTCCGGTTGAAGACCCACTTCTTGTACGCGGACGAGTAGTACAGCGTGAAGGCGGAGCCGTGGTCGCCGGGGGCGGACAGGACCGTCCTGTTCTCGGCGGCGTCCGTGAGATACGCCCACGCCGACACGGTGAACGAGTCCTCGGTGTTGACGGCCGCCCCGTCGGTGGAGGCGTAGCCCTTCTGCTTGGCAGGGTCGGTGCTGTCGTTGAGCCAGAGCGAGTAGTCCCCTGCACCGCGGCGGCCCATCGTCGACCATCCCGTGCCCGCTTCGTCGCGCAGGACGACGTCATGGCGTGTGCCGGCTTCGCCGCTGTCCTTGGCCACCGTCACGCCGGACCCCGGCTTGCCGTCGTCGAAGCGCCAGCGGCCGGTCGGCCCCTCGGGCAGGCCCACTTTGAGGACGAATTCGGCAGGTGGGCCCCACCGCACGCGGCCGTCCTTGTCCAGCTTCAGATCACTCGCCTCGACCGCCAGTGTCTGCGTGCCGGACAGCCCGGGAACGATGTCCTTGCGTGTCACCGGTGCATTGGTCGTGGCCGCGTTGACCTGCTTGACCGCGCTCGCGCCCGTGGACAGGAAGCGCCAGCGGTAGGCCTTCACGTCCTTGTCGGCGGTGCTGGGTCGGAAGGTGAACGTCCCGGCCCTGCCGGGAGCACCGTTCGGTGCACAGTCATTGGCGGTGCATTCGCTGTACGGCCCGCCCGTCGCGATCGTCGGCGCCTTGGGAGCTGTCGAATCGATTCGCAAGTAGCACCAGGTCGAGTACGGCGAGAACAGATCGCCGGATCTGCCGTCGTAGCTCCAGTGGGACTGGGTGCGGGATCGGAACCGGTAGAGCCCCCCGTCCGCCCTCTTGCTCGTCGTGATCCTCTCGAGATCCCCGTCAGAGGCCCAGCCGTTCTCCGGACGGTGTCCACTCCACACTTGCGACCAGGACCCCTTGCGCGTGTCGTCACTAGAGCGCTGCATCACGAACTCGGCTTGCAAGGCCGGCGTCGTCTCGTCCGCACTCGGCTGGACCAGCGTCTGCAGCCTCGCGTGAATGGCTGGCGTGTCCGTTGTCACGGTCAGGGGGTCTGACGAGGGACGGCACGGCCCTGTCTTGTTGCCCGTGCCCGGAATCGCACCGACGGTTGTCGGCACTCCCGGCTTGTGCACGTACCAGACCTTGAGCTCGGCGTTGTTGTCGAACCTCTTCCATGCGCGCGGCTCGGTCTCGTCCTTGGCCCGCAGCATCACCGTCAACCGAGGGAACTTGCCAGCCGCGAAGGCCCTCACCGTGGAGGTGAGGTTCTCGTCAGCCTCTCCGGGGTTGTCGTTGAACTCGATCCACTTGTTCGGCTGTTCGGGGTTGCACAGATCGCCGCGCCCCGCGGAGACGTACTTGTCGCCCAACTGATCCAGTCGCCTGGGGCCGGGCCAACGGGTGCCCTCTGAGATGTTGTCGGTTCGCTCCAGGTCCACCCAGTACGGCGTGCAGTTGAACGACCAGGTCTCCAACGCGCGGAACGTCGCGTCCAGCACGTGCTTGCCGGCCAGTTTCCCGGCACCGAACTCGAAGTACATGCGGTCCGTGTAGCCGGGACCGCAGGCATAGCCGTCCGCGACACCGCAGCGGCCGACGCCCTTGGGTTCGGTGAACTTCCAGAACCGGTCGCCGTCCGACGACAGTTTCGTCCACTCGGACACACCCAGCCCCACGGGCGGGTCGATGAAGACCGGGTAGACGGTCTTCGGGCCGCGGAGCAGTTCGAGGTCTGGCTTCACCGACACGGTGCCGTCGCCCACGGCGACCGGCAACTCCGCCGTGGTGTCCCCTTCACCGGGCTGCGAGGAGTCGTCAGCCTGGGTCCGGGGTGCCTCATCCTCGGTGGCCGTGGACATCAGTTGCGTTCGCGGTCCGGCCATCACGTCGTTGCCCGCCGAGTCCCACATCTGTCCGGCCGGGCCTCGGAAAACCGCGTTGCCGTCGGCGTCGACGGCACGTAGGCCGCCACCTTCGCCAGGTACGACACTGAGACCCTCGCCTGTCGCGGTGAGAGTGATCTGCTCCAGTTCCGAGCTGGTGGCGGCTTCGGCGGACCTCACCACCAGTACCTGGCGGTAACCTTCCGCCGTGGCCGTCATCTGCAGATCGACGCCTTCGACCGGGACATTCGTGTACGTGGCCGTGGCGCCGTCCAGGGTGGGCGCCGGCAGAGAGGTCGGCCACGCCATCCTCAGCTCCTGGCCCTCGTGGCCCAGCCGCAGCAGCTCGGAGCCGCTTTTGCCGCCCGAGAAGGCCACGTCCACCACGGCGGCCTTCGGCCCGACCATTCCGTCGGACCGCCTCTCCAACTCCAGGTCGATGTCCCGCCAGGTGCCGTTGTCAGCCCTCGCGCGCTGGGGTTGAGTCGACTGGGTCAGCGTGAAGGTGCCGTTCGGGTTTGCGACCGTCGTCGTGTATTCGGTCCGCTCGGAAAGCACTTCCACAGGCTCGCCCGTAGCCACGGCTCGCTTCGAGGCCGACTGCTCGGTCACCGGCGCCGTCGGCGCGTCCGCCACGGCCACGCCCGAAGTCGCGAACGACACGGCAGGTAGGAGTGACATCAATGTCACCGCCGCCGAAATACCGCCCACAAAACGTCGAGGTCTGCTTCTTCGCAACCGAACATGACGGCGCCCCCGCACCAAGCACACAACCCCACCCCGTAGCCACAGAACCTTCATAGGTTCCGGCGAGTTAACGCTGCATCAGTTCCCGCCGTCAATATGAACTGCGCCACGAAAGAACCTGAACGAAGGCCCTCGCCTGCGTCAACAGCGACCTCTATCGGCCAGGAAAGCACGACGCGCGACCTTCAGAGGTCTTCACGCTCTGCACACATTGCGCCGCCGAGGCGATCAGATCACGCCATCTCATGGGGAGCGCTTCGATGGAGGCCATGTCGCTGAATACGACTCGGATCACGGCCGACCCCCAGTGCATTAGCGTTCAACTGTCGACTCGACGAGTGACACCCACGTTGAAAATCCGCCACCCGCCGAACTCCTCGTCCCTGAACTCCATTACCTGGAGTAATGACTCACCAGAATGGGAGACGGCCTTTCCGCCACGATCACCTACGCGGTGCCGGGCCCGGGTGTGCCGCTTCCCAGGTCCAGCACCTCGTCGGGTGGGTGGCGGTCAGGTCATCACCGCGTGGAGGCCGCCGTCGACGTGGAGGATCTCTCCCGTGGTGGCCGGGAGCCAGTCGGAGAGGAGGGTGGCGCAGGCCTTGGCCGTGGGTTCGGGGTCGTGGACGTCCCAGGCGAGGGGTGGGCGGGTGCGCCAGATCTCTTCCATGCGCTCCACTCCCGGGATGGAGCGGGCCGCGAGGGTGCGGACCAGGCCGGCCGCGACCAGGTTGACGCGGATGCGGCGTTCGCCCAGGTACAGCGCCAGGTAGCGGGTGACCGACTCCAGCGCCGCCTTGGACACGCCCATCCAGTCGTAGCCGGGCCAGGCGAGGGCCGCGTCGAAGTCGAGGCCCACCACGGACGCACCCTCCCGCAGTACCGGCAGACACGCCGTGACCAGGGCCTTCAGGGAGTACGCCGACACCTCGAGCGCCGTCGCCGCGTCCTGCCAGGGCGTGTCGAGGAACGCGCCGCCCAGCGCGGTCGACGGGGCGAACGCGATCGAGTGCACGATGCCGTCCAGGCCGCCGAGGTGCTGGGCGACCTGCTCGGGCAGCGCGTCCAGATCGCCCGGTTCGGTGACGTCGAGGCGGAGGACGGGAGCCGGCGCGGGAAGGCGCTCCGCCATCGCCTCGGTGATGGGCAGGGCCCGCCCGAACGACGTCAGCACCACCCGCGCGCCCTCCTGTTGCGCGATCCGCGCCACGTGGAACGCGATCGAGTTGTCGGAGAGCACGCCGGTGATCAGCAGCCGCTTCCCGGCGAGGAGGCCGGACCCGGTGCCCTGCCCGACGGTGGCCGCCGGGGGTTCCTCGCGCAACCCCTCCCGAGGGTCCTCCCGCACCCCGCTCATACGCCCATCCCCAGGCCGCCGCTGACCGGCACGAACGCGCCGGTGATGTACGACGCTTCCTCGCCGGCGAGGAAGCGCACCGCGTTCGCCACCTCCTCGGGCGTGCCGGGCCTGCCGAGTGCCGTCATCGAGAGGTACTCGGCACGGCGCTTGGGGCTGACGCCCGCGACCATGTCGGTGTCGATGAAGCCCGGCGCCACGACGTTCACCGTGATGCCCCGGCGTCCCAACTCCCGTGCGAGGGAACGGGCGAGGCCCGTGAGCCCCGTTTTCGACGCCGCGTAGTTGGCCTGGCCCGGGGAGCCGAGCATCCCGGAGAAGGACGAGATGAACACGATCCGGCCCCAGCGTTCCTCCAGCATTCCGGGGAGGGCGCGCCGGGCCGTGCGGAACGCTCCCACCAGGTTCGTGTCGAGGAGTTCGAGGAAGTCCTCGTCGGTGGTCCGCAGCGCGAGCTTGTCCCGCATGATGCCGGCGTTGGCGACGAGCACCCGTACCGGACCGTGCTCGGCCTCGATCTTCTCGTACGCGGCGTCCAGCGACGCGGGATCGGTGACGTCGCAGCGTACGCCGAAGAACCCCGCGGGCGGCTGGCCCGACCGGTGACCGACGGCGACCCGGTCGCCCTGTGCCGCGAAGGCGCGGGCGATCGCCAGACCGATCCCCCGGTTCGCTCCGGTGACGAAGACGGATCGGCCGTCGGTCATCGTGTGCCTGCTTTCTCGCGTGGGAGGGCCTCGGCCGAGTCGTTCATCGGGTGCCCGCCTTCTGGAGGACGAGGACGGCGTTCTGGCCGCCGAAGCCGAAGGAGTGGCTGGTCGCGGTGGTGACGGACTGTTCGCGCGGCGCGCCGGCGACGACGTCCACACCGATCTCGGGGTCGAGCTTGTCCAGGTTGGCGGTCGGCGGCACCAGCCCGTGCTCGATGGTCAGGGCCGTGTACGCCACCTCGATGGCGCCCGCGGCGCCCAGCGCGTGACCGGTGACGCCCTTGGTGGAGGTCACGGAGGGGCCGCCGACGAGCACCCGGTCGATCAGCCGGGACTCCATCAGATCGTTCAACCTGGTCGACGTGCCGTGGGCGTTGACGTGGTCGACGGCCTCCGGGGCCACGTCCGCGTCGGTGAGCGCCGCGCGCAAGGCCCGTTCCACGCCCGCGCCCGTCGGGTCGGGCGCGGAGGCATGGTGTCCGTCGGCGCTGGCCCCGAAGCCCGTGACCAGCGCGTGGACCGTACCGCCGCGCGCCCGCGCGTCCCCTTCGCGTTCCAGGACCAGAACGGCCGCCGCCTCCGCCGCCACGAAGCCGCCGCGGTCCGCGTCGAAGGGACGGGACGCGCTCTCCGGGTCGTCGGTACGGCGGGAGAGCGCGCCCATCCGGTGGTAGGCGGCCATCGGGGTGGGGCTCAGCGGAGCCTCGGAGGCTCCGGCGAGGACGATGTCGCAGAGACCGGACCGCAGCATGTCGCGCGCGATGCCGATCGCGGTGACCCCGGAGGCGCAGGCCGTGGCGACGACCAGGTTCGGGCCGAGGGCCCGGCAGTGCATGGCCAGGTAACCGGAGATCATGTTGACCGGCCAGTTCACCATCACCAGCGGTGACACCTGGTCGGCGCCCTCCTGGTGGTACGTGGTGTGGGCTGCCTCGTACGAGGCCGTGCCGCCGAGCGCGTTGCCCATGACGATGCCCACCCGGGGACCGTCCCACCGCTCCGGGTCGAGACCGGCGTCGGCGAGCGCCTCCTTCGCGGCGACCAGGGCGAGCTGGCTGACCCGGTCCAGGCGCCAGGCGGTGGAACGGCCGAGGAGCGAGGCCGCGTCGAAGTCGGGTACACGGCAGGAGATGTCGACGGGGAGCCCGGCGAGGCCGGGGTCGCGGCGGGCGGTGGAGCGGCCGGTGAGGAGCCGCTCCCAGTTCGCCGTGGTGCCGATGCCGGCCGGGGTGACAAGACCGATACCGGTGATGGCGACGGGTGTGCCGCGTCGGGCGCGCTCGTTCATCGGGCCTTCCCCGCAGCCGTGTTGACCAGCTCGTGGAGGTCGGCGACCGTGCCGCCGCTGTTGAGGTCCTCCGTGGGGATCGAGACGCCGAGCTGCTTCTGCAGGGTCAGCGCGACCTCGATGAGCGCGAGCGAGTCCAGTTCGATGTCCTCCAGCAGGGTGTCCGGTTTGATGTCGTCGCGCAGGACGCCGAACTTCTCCTCCAGGATCTTGGCCAGCATGTCGAAGGTGGGGGGCGTGAACGTGCTCATGACTGGGTCTGCCTTTCGCTGGTGATGTGTGGGGTCGGGGAGGGGGAACGTGGGTGCTGAAACCGGGGCGCGGGGCCGACAGGAGGCAGTCGGGATGCGGGGCGCGGAGGCGGTGACCGGCAGTGGAGGCGGTGACCGGCGGTGACCGGTCGTGGCGGCGGTGCCGGCTCGGCGGCGCGTGTCTCGGCGGTGCGGACGGCGGTGGCCGCGTGCGGTAGGGCTCAGGCGGCCTTGAGGGAGGGCCAGGTCAGGGCCGTCGCCCCCCAGGTGGCGCCGCCGCCGAAGGCGGCGAGGACGACCCGGGCGCCGGGGACGAGGTCGCCGGTGGCGTGCGCGTGGGCCAGGGCGAGCGGGATGGAGGCCGCCGCGGTGTTGCCGACCCGGTCCAGGTGGACGACGAGCCGCTCGACGGGGATGTCGAGCTGCTCCGCGACGGCGTGCAGGATGCGCAGGTTTGCCTGGTGGCCGACCAGTCGGTCGACGTCGCCCGGCCGCCAGCCGGTGTGCGCGAGCGCCTCGCGCGCCGACTGAGACATCCGGGTCACCGCGTGCTGGAACACCTCCCGGCCGCGCATGGAGAAGTAGCGGTCGGCCGGGTCGCTGCGGCCGGGGTCGGCCTCGGGGTGGGGCCGCTCGGAACCCCCGGCCCGTACGGTGATCAGGTCGGCGAGCGAACCGTCGCTGCCGAGCACGATCCTGCCGAGGGCGCCCGGTTCGCCGGGGTCCCCGGCGCGCAGCACCACCGCGCCGGCGCCGTCACCGAACACGACCGCGCTGGACCGGTCGTGGGGGTCGACGATGGTGCTGAAGGCCTCGGCGCCGATGACGAGGACCTGTTCGGCCGCGCCGGACGCGATCATCCCGGCGGCGGCGGTGAGCGCGTACAGGAAACCGGTGCACACGGCGGAGACGTCGAAGGCCGGGACCCCGGTGAGGCCGAGCCTGCGCGCCACCTCGGGGGCGCTGGCCGGGCAGGGGCGGTCGGGGGTGGTGGTAGCGAGGACGACCGCGTCGGCGTCCGCGGTGCCCGCCGACTCCAGCGCCCGCGCCCCGGCCTCGGCGGCGAGACGGGACGTCGGCATGCCGGGCGGGACGAAGTACCGGGTGCGGATGCCGGTACGGGTGCGGATCCATGCGTCGGAGGTGTCCATACGGTCGGCGAGGTCGTCGTTGCTGACGAGACCGGGCGGCAGCCAGGAGCCGATGCCGCCGATGACGGCGGCCCTCACTCGGCACCCCCGCCGTCCGCTCCCCCGGCGACCAGCGCGTCCGCCTCCGCCGTGGCCGTCGCCGCGCCGGTGAACGTCACCGCGTGCCAGCCGGCCCGCCGCGCGCCGTCGCAGTTGACGGCGAGGTCGTCGACGAGCAGGCACTCCTCGGGCCGTACGCCGGCCCGGTCGGCGGCGAGGCGGAAGATCTCCTCGTCGGGTTTGCGGCAGCCCTCGCGGTAGGACAGCACGACTCCGTCGAAGAGTCCTTCGGGCGGTACCGCCAGACGCCAGTGGCGGTCCCACGCCGGCGGCATGTTGGACAGCAGGCCGACGTACACGCCCTGGCGCCGCAGCCGGCGAAGGGTGGCCAGCCAGGGTTCGTTGACGGCCCGGTCGGCGAACCAGCGTGCCGGGTAGTCGCCGAGGTCGACGCGGAGTCCGCTGTGCGCGGCGAGGGCCTCCTCGACCCGCCGTTCCCAGGTCTCCTGGTCCAGCAGCGGGGTGTCGAGAGGTGCCATGACGTCGTCCCCGGCCCCGCAGTCGCGGGACACCTGCCGCAGCGCGGCGTACAGCGCGGTGGAAGGGACACCGAGTCGCTCGCAGAAGACCTCCATGGACTCGGCCACGGGAGGGGTGAGCACCCCGCCGTAGTCGGTCCAGACGGCCCGCACCGGCCGGATGGCGGAGGCAGAACCGGTCGCGGGCGCCGAACCCGTCGCGGACGTCATCAGAACGCCTCCGTGACGCCGACGGCTATCTCGCTGACGACGGTGCCGTTCTGGCGGAAGCGGACGGCGACCTCGTCGGGGCCCCGGCGGACGGCGGCGACCCGGACGGGGGCGTCGAGCTCGGCGAACCGGGCGAACGCCGAGTGGTAGCCGGTGATCCGTACGCCGGTGCCGGCGGCGAGGAGGGCGGCCTGGCGGGCGGCCTCCATAAGGATCATCGCCGTGTAGTGGTCCTGCGGGTGCTCGAAGTGGGTGCGGTGCCCGGACGGCACCGCCACCACGGCGGCCACTCCCCCCGCGACGCGGCGCGCGTCGGCCAGGGCGACGTTCGCGGGGTCCCGGCGGGCCACGAGAGCCGGCGGCACGGGGGTGCCCGCGGGCACGGCGGGCAGCGAACCGGACAGCGGCGGCACCGACTTGCGGTGGAAGCGCCGGACGACGTCGGCCTCCTCCGCCGGGGAGTAGCGGGCGGAGATGTCGCACCGGCCCAGGATGGCGCCGCCGGAGGAGAGTTCGAGGGCGTACTGGGCCGCGCGCAACCTCGCCGAGCGGACCTGGGTGCGGGTGACGACGGCCGTGATGGTCAGTTCGCGGGGCGTGTCCTGAGGTGGGAGCGGGGTGTCGGTGAGGTCGAGCGTCCACTCGGTGACGTGGAAGGCGCTGTCCCTGGAAACGCCGAGGCCCCGGTGGGCGACGCAGGTGGCGGCCTGCCGGCAGCACTCCAGCAGCAGCATGCTGTCGGGGCTGTGGGCGGCCGGGCCCGTGTGGTCCCCGAAGTAGTAGTGGGCGGGCGGCAGCTGGGCCGCCGCGACGTAGTGGTCGGCGGACAGGTCGGCGTAGTCGGTGAGGAACACCTCGCTGACCGCCCAGCGGTGGACGTCACGGCGGTCGACCGTACGGCGGTAGGAGAGGGCGGGGGCCGCCGGGGACGGGGC
>NZ_LIRK01000356.1 GCF_001419765.1 Streptomyces torulosus | reverse complement strand
CCCGGCGGTCCGCGGCCGCGCCGCCCCCGTGAGTCCGGTCACCCTCTCTGACCTGCCCACTCCTCGGACCTCTGCCCCGGCGGTCGCCCTCGCGGACCCCTGCGATGCGTCAACGGGCACCGCATCGGCCGCCGTTCGGTCCGTGCCGTTTCCGGCACGGCCCCCGGCCCCGCGGGCCGTGAAGGGCGCGCGGCGACAGCGCGAGCCCCTTGCTTTACCCTCTTCACACCGAGACCACACAACGCTGTTGTCATCTCGTTAAGTGATTACTCCTTGACGCTGCGGTGATCAGCGCGTTGGCTTTCAGCCACCTGGGTCTCAGTGCCGACCCACGCCCGGAAGGCCCTTGATGTGAACGCCCGTAAGACCAGCACGACCGGCACCAGCCGTATACGTCGTACCGCCCTGCACCGCACCGCCNNTCTCCCTCGCCGCCTGCGGGGTCGTGGACGTCGGCAGCAGCGCGGAGGCGAGCCCCACGAAGGGCGACGACATCACGGTGGGCGTTCTCTTCCCTGACAAGGAGACCAAGCGCTACGAGCAGTTCGACCTCCCGATCATGAAGAAGAAGATCGGCGAACTGACCGACAACAAGGCGACGGTCCAGTACGCCAACGCGGACAAGGACCCGGAGACCCAGATCGAGCAGCTCGAGCGGATGGTGACCGACAAGGTCGACATCATCGTGGTCGACGCCGTGGACTCCAAGAGCATCGCGAGCGCCGTCGAGACCGCCGACAAGGCCGGCATCCCGGTCATCGCCTACGACCGGCTCGCCCAGGGCCCGATCGACGGCTACGTCTCCTTCGACAACGAGCTGGTCGGCCAGGTGCAGGGCCGCTCCCTGGTGGAGAAGCTGGGCGACAGCGCCGCCAACAAGATCGTCATGATGAACGGGTCGACCACCGACCCCAATGCCGCCATGTTCAAGGAGGGTGCCCTCTCCGAACTCGGCGACAAGGTGACGATCTCCGAGACGTACGACACCAAGGACTGGGACCCGGTCGTCGCGAAGGCGAACATGGAGGAGGCCGTCGCCAAGCTCGGCGCCGGCAACATCAACGCCGTCTACGCCGCCAACGACGGCATCGCGGGTGCCGTCATCGACGTCCTGAAGACCTCCGGCGTCTCCAAGGTGCCGCCGGTCACCGGGCAGGACGCCGACCTGGACGCGGTGCAGCGGATCGTGGCGGGCGACCAGTACATGACCGTGTACAAGTCGTTCCCGCTGGAGGCGAACGCCGCCGCCGAGATGGCCGTCGCCAAGGTCCAGGGCCGCTCCATCGAGTTCGACGCCCTCGCCAAGGACAGCGTCGACTCCCCGACCACCAAGAAGATCCCCGCCCAACTGGTCCCGCCGGTCGCGCTGACCAAGAAGAACATCGCGGACACGGTCATCGCCGACGGCATCTACACCGTCAAGCAGATCTGCACGGCCGAGTACAAGGCCGACTGTGACGCGCTCAAGCTGAACTAGCACCGAGCGGCCACGACAACGACGTCAGCGACGCGAACGCGGCGTCAGCGACGACAACGACGTCAGCGGCGGCGAGCGGCCGGCCACGGCCCTCGCTGCCGCAGCCCGCCGGTCCTCGCAGCCCGCCGGTCCTCGCAGCCCGCCGGTCCTCGCCGCCCGCCGGTCCTCGCCGCCCGCCGGTCCTCGCCGCCCGCCGGTCCCCTCACCGCCCCCCGGTCGCCGTCCTGCGTAGATCCTGTGCAGTCCCCGCGCCAAGATCACGCCATGGTCTAGGGTTTCGGCCTGTCATGTCGTGATCACGGGGGACGACTGTCGGGATGCTTCACACCAACGGGGACCCGGCGGAGCGCTGCGCGCGCACCGCCGCCGGGGGACCAATACACTCAGCGGGCCCCAAGGCCCCCGCCAGGGGCGCGGGGAACGGCGCGACACACCACGACGCTCCCGCAGTCGCGCGGCGGTGCACAGCGGCAGCCCGGCGGGCGCCCTTCTCCACCGCGTCCCTCGCCCCACCCCTCACACTGGCGCTCTCCCTCGCCCTTCTGACCGCCTGCACGGCGGTCGACGGCGGTGAACCGGACGGCGGCGGCAAGAAGCCCACACCCAGCGACCGCCCCACCGCGACCGCCACCGCCCCCGCCTACGACGGCCCCCGTCTCCCCGGCTTCGCCGCGAAGCCCGCGTGGAGCCTGGCCGCCGGCCACGTGGCGCCCGGTGTGCTGGACCTGGGCGGCACCCTGCTGTTCGCCAAGGACGCGAGCGGCGCCTACCTCAAGGACTTCGACGACGCCAAGGCGTTCCTGGAGCCCGACACCTGGGGCGACAGCGGCTACCGGGAGGCGGCCCCGCAGGGCCCCAACCGGGTCCTGCACCTGTCGGAGGCGCCCCAGTCGCTGACGCTGGAGTTCCGGGACACGAGGACCGGGAAGCTGCGCGGCTCCCTGAAGGCGGCCACCGACTCGGTGACGCTCACCGGTTGGCGCGACGGCGCCCCCGCGGTCGCCGTCGGCACGTCCCGGACCGCCGGGTCGGACGGGCTGTCGGCCGAGAAGACCACCTCGACGGTCACCGTCTACGACGGTCGGGGGCGGAAGCTGGGCGCGACCCCGGCGAAGCGGCGCCCCGAGACGGGCCTGTACTACGCCGCGGCCCTCAGCGAGGGGTACCGTGTCGACCCCGCCGGCGCGACCGTACGGCTCACCCCGGTCGGCGGCGGCACCGCCCGCACGGTCACCTGCACCGAGGAGGGCGCCGACTGCGCGTACGACCCGAGGACGGGGCTGATCGGCGCCGCCCGCGCCACCGCGCCGCCCGTCCTCGGCGGCCACTACGCCGGCTTCGAGAACGCGAACGTCGGCGGCACCGACATGGTCCGTATCACCCTGAGCGACCTCGCCACCGGCAAGAAGGTCTGGAGCAGCGCCGACGCCGAGATACCGCCCGGCGTGGAGCTCTACGACAACGGTGACCCGGACCTGGAGCCCATGCCGGACTCCGAGACGCTCTCCCTGCTCCGCGTCACCGACGGCCGGGTCCTCGTCGCCTGGCAGGCGTCCCAGAGCGACGCCGACACCTGGATCCACGCCTGGTACGACCTCAAGTCCGGTGACCTGACCGACTCGTACGAGGCCACGCGGTCCGTGCTCCTCGCCCCGTCCGGCGATCTCGCCGCCGAGGACGCCGTACCCGGCGGCACGTTCACCGGGACGACGGTGTGGCGGCTGCCCGACGGCAAGCGGCTGTGGACGCAGGAGGAGGGGGCGGGCGAGACCCCGCTGGACCCCGTCCGGTTCACCCGGGACGGCTCCGTCCTCTACGGGTACACGACCGCCGAGGACGGCACGGAGCACGGTCTGGCAGTCGACCCCCGCACCCGCGAGGTCCTCGCCGAGGACCTCCCCGTCGACCACGTCCCCGCCGTCGACGAGGCCACGGGCTACGGCCACCTCTCCACCACCGACGGCTTCCACGCCTTCGCACCGGCCGGCTGACACGGCTGCCCGGCCCCCTGACACCCCCCAGCTCAGCCCACCTACCTGAGGAATTCCCTTGCGTACCCGAATGTCTGCCTCCGCCTGCGCCCTCCTGCTCGCCCTCACCGTCACCGCCTGCGGCGACGACGGGGTCGAGCTGCCGATGGCCGGTGACACGGAGGCGGTCGCCACCTACGTCAACAAGAACGTCGGCTGCCAGGACACCGACTACTACACGTCGTCCGACCTGGCCGAGATCCGTGCCGAGTTCAGCGACGCCATCGACGGCGGCGGCGACTGCGACGTCGACGACGACACCGACATCGACTTCCTGCACGTCACCGACATGACCGAGTTCCAGAAGGACCTGGCCGCGTCCGACGAGTCCGACGACAACGGCCTCATGATCGGGATGAACTTCGTCCTCGACGTCGACCGCGACGAACACGCCCGGACCCTGCTCGACGCCGGTCTCCTCTACATCGACTGCGAGCCGGGCCTGGAGATCCCCGACACGTACACCCGCGTCGAGGCGGAGGCGGGCTGCGTGCTGACGAACTACGAGCGCGAGTGACGAACGGGAGTGACGAGAGCGGGTGACCGTCCCGCTCACGCCACCCGTGTGAACTCGATCGTCACCTCCGGCGGGCCCCCGGGCACCCCCCGGTAGATGCCCTTGTGCGGGGTGACGTCGTCGTAGTCCCGGCCGCGCCCGACGACGACATGGGACTCGTCGGCGCGGACCCGGTTCGTGGGGTCGTAGCCGGCCCAGTCGCCCGCCCAGTACTCGATCCAGGCGTGGCTCTGCCCCGCGACGGGCCGGTGCAGCTCCGCCTCGCGCTCGGGGTGGAGATAGCCGGAGACATAGCGGGCGGGCAGGCCGAGGCCGCGCAGCATGCCCAGGGTGAGATGGGCGATGTCCTGGCAGACACCGGCCCGCTGGTCCCATGCCTCGGCCGCGCTGGTGTGCACACCGGTGGCGCCCGGCACGTACGCCACGTGGTCGGCGACCATCGCGGACACGGCGACCGCCGTCTCGTGCACGTCCAGCCCGGCGGCCGCCTCCCGCGCCCGCTCCACCAGCTCCGCCGGGAGCGTGGTGCGGCGGGTCGCGGACAGGTACTCCAGCAGCCGGGAGTCGGCGGTCACCCGGTGCACCTCCGCCCAGGCCGGCGCGTCCGTGAGCGGCTCCGGCGGCGCCGTCTCCACCAGGCTGGACGCGGTGATCGTCAGGTCGCCGTGCGGGTCCATCAGGTCGAAGCCGGTGACCTGGGTGCCCCAGTAGTCCCAGTACGACCAGGTCGGCGTCGACGGGTTGACCAGCACCCGCGCGTCCAGGGTGGTCTGGCCCGGCAGGGTCAGCGGCGTCATCCGCACCTCGTTGTGCGACGACGACGCGGGCTGGGCGTACGGGACACGGGTGGTGTGCCGGATGCGCAGGCGCCGGGTGGGGTGCGTCGCGGGGGGTGGGGTCATCGTGCTCACGCGCCTTCCTGGGCCCACTCGACGGGCCCCTGGTACGGGAAGAACTTCTCGGCCACCGCCTCCGCCGAGGCCATGCAGGCCCGCTGCAGGTCCCGCAGCAGCGTCGGCAGCCCGGCCTCCAGGGACGCGGAGTCCAGGTACTCGAGATGGGTGCGCAGCGCGCCGATCGGGCGGCGGGCCGGGTCCTGGCGTGGGCGGCCGAGCGCGGCGAGGCACTCCTCGGCCGTGGTCAGCGCGTGCAGCGCCGAGCGCGGGAAGTCCCGGTCCAGGAGCAGGAACTCGGCGACCTTGGGGCTGTCGCCGAAGCCGCCGTGCACGCGCGCGTACGCCTCGTCGGCGCCGCTCGCGCTCAGCAGGGTCGGCCAGTCGGGCGCGTGCGCGGCGTCCAGGACCCGTACCGACAGCAGCCGCACGGTCATGTCGACCCGCTCCAGGCTGCGGCCGAGGACCACGAACCGCCAGCTGTCGTCGCGGCTCATCGTGGAGTCGGCGAGCCCGAAGAACAGGGCCGCGCGCCTGCGGACCAGCTCCAGATAGGCGTACGGGCCGCCGGTGCGGCGGGCGGCCGTGCGCTGGTCGGCGAGGGCGTGCCAGGTGGAGTTGAGGCACTCCCACATCTCGGAGGAGACCGCCTCGCGGGCACTGCGGGCGTTCAGCCGGGCGGCGCCGAGCGCCCCTTCGATGCTGCCGGTGGAGTGCGCGTCGAAGGCCAGCCGGTCCAGGACCTGCCGCATGTCGCAGTGCTGGTCCGGCGCGTCGACGCCGAGGATCGCGTACAGCGAGCGGCAGGCGGCGTCCTCGTCGCGCCAGGGGTCCTCCAGGAGGCGGTGGAGGTAGGCGTCGAGGATGCGGCCGGTGGCGTCGGCGCGCTCCACGTAGCGGCCCGTCCAGGTCAGGGCCTCGGCTATCCGGGAGAGGATCACGTCGTTCACTGCTGCTGCGCCCCTTCCTGCACGACCGTGCGGGTGCCGTCGGGTCCGAGCTGGCGCGGTGCCTTCTCCAGCGGGCCGCTCTCCTCCTCGTGCCGCTGTTCGGCGGGGCCCTCGGCGAGCACCCAGGTGTCCTTGGAACCGCCGCCCTGGCTGGAGTTGACGATGAGGTTGCCCTCCTGGAGGGCGACCCGGGTCAGACCGCCGGGCAGTACCCAGACCTCGTGTCCGTCGTTCACGGCGAAGGGGCGCAGGTCGATGTGGCGGGGCGCCATGCGTTCGCCGGCGAGGGTGGGGGAGGTGGACAGGGCGACGGGCCGCTGCGCGATCCAGCCGCGCGGATCGGCGAGGACGGCCGCGCGGGTGCGGTCCAGCGTCTCCCGGTCGGCCTTGGGTCCGATGACGATGCCCTGTCCGCCGGCCCCGTCGACCGGTTTGACGACGAGCTGGTCGATCTGGTCGAGCACGGCCTCCAACTGCCCCGGCTCGTCCGGCCGGAACGACTCCACGTTGGGCAGCACCGGTTCCTCACCGAGGTAGTACCGGATCAGGTCGGGCACATACGTGTAGAGCAGCTTGTCGTCCGCGATGCCGTTGCCGACGGCGTTGGCGAGCGTCACGTTGCCCGCCATCGCGGCGCCCATGACGCCGGGGCAGCCGATCACCGAGTCGGGCCGGAAGTGGAGCGGGTCGAGGAAGTCGTCGTCGAGCCGCCGGTATACGACATGGACGGGCATCTCGCCGCGCGTGGTCCGCATCCACACCCGATTCCCCCGGCACACCAGGTCGTGCCCCTCGACCAGCTGCACGCCCATCAGCCGGGCCAGCAGCGCGTGTTCGAAGTAGGCGGCGTTGTTGGGGCCGGGCGTGAGCACCACGACCCGAGGGTCCCCGATGCCGCCGGGCGCGGCGGCCCGCAGCGCGGCGAGCAGCTTCTGCGCGTAGCCGTCGACGGGCAGCACGTGCTGTTCGGCGAAGAGGGACGGGAAGACCCGGGTCATCGCCCGCCGGTTCTCGATGACGTACGACACCCCGGACGGCACCCGGACGTTGTCCTCCAGCACCCGGAAGGCGCCCGCCTCGTCGCGGACGAGGTCGATGCCGGCGACATGGATGCGGACCCCGCCGGGCGGCTCCACGCCGTGTGCGGACCGGTGGAAGTGGGGGGAGTTGAGGAGCAGCCGCCAGGGCACGACCCCGTCCTCGAACGCCCGGCACGGCCCGTAGGCGTCGGCGAGGTACGCCTCCAACGCCCGGACACGCTGGGCGACCCCGCGCTGGATGAGGTCCCACTCCAGGGCGTCCAGGATCCTCGGGACGAGATCGAGCGGCCAGGGTCTCTCCTCGCCCGCGAAGGCGTAGGTGACGCCCCGGTCCGTGAACGCCCGGGCCATCTGGTCCGCCCTGAACCTCAGTTCGGCCGGTTCGATGGGCTGGAGAGCGGCCAGCACCGGCTCATAGGCGGCCCTGACCTCACCCGGCCGCTCGAACATCTCGTCCCACGCGTCGGCCAACGCGTACGCGTCAAATATGTCCGCCATGGCCCGACGGTAAGTGCGCTCCGTAACAAGCTGATCACGGTCTTGTTTCCGCCATCTTGCGGGAACGATCGCGACCAGCGGAAACGGAGGGTTTGAAGTACGTCCGCGCGGGGGAGTCGCTCCGCGCGAACCACCCGCGACCGACCCGCGTGCCCCGGCTCGTGGCACCGGCACGTGCGGCCGTCGGACGGACCGCACCCCCGCCCCCGTCCCGTCCCGGTCTTCACGGACCCTCCATGCGACCTCCAGGCATCGTTTCTTCAGCTTGTTGCAGGGCGTAATACCTGAGGGGTGGACAAGATGTAACAGAGAGGGGCCCTTTGGGGCAGGGGGACGGTGTCGTCGTGTTGCGGAGGCGGTGCGGGCCGCGCATAGTTGCGCTGCGAACAGGCTGGAGCCGGGGGTGAGTTGGTCATGGCCGGGCATGCGACGGACGGGCACCCCCACGGTGCCGACCGGCTCTGCGAGGCCGGGGACCGGGTGTACGCGAGAGCCGTACGGCGGGGTCGTCTCCCGCGCGAGGACGCGGAGACCGTGCCCTGTCTGGTCGAACTGGCCCTGCTGCACCCCGACCCCGACGACATGGGCTGGCTGGTGCCCACCTCCCCGCAGGAGGTCATGACCCGGCTGCTGCGCGGCGTCCACGCCGAGGTCAGCGCCAGCCAGGCCCGGGTGGGCGCGGCCGTCGAGGCCGTCGAGTGGTACGCGGGCCTCAGCGCCGTACGGCCGGGCCAGCCGGCGGAGGGTGCGGCGATCCGCGTCCTCGACGGGCTGTCCCGGATCCGGGCGGCGATCGACGAGGCCACCGACCGCTGCACCACCGAGGTGATGACCGTGCAGCCGGGCGGCATCCGGCGGGAGGACGAGCTGCGTGAGGGGCTGCACCGGGCGCTCGCCATGTGCCGGCGGGGCGTACGGATGCGGGACCTGTACACGCATGTGGCCCGGCACGGGCAGGGCCTGCACAACTACATGGAGATGATGGGCGAGGCGGCGGAGGCCCGCACCCTCGACGAGGTCGTGGAACGCCTCATCGTCTTCGACCGCACCGTGGCCTTCATCCCCGCCAACGCCGACCGCACCATGGCCCTGGAGATCCGCCACCCCGCGCTGGTGGAGTACCTGGTCACCGTCTTCGAACGGCTCTGGCGCCTCGGCATCCCGCTGGCCGCCCCGCTGCCGTCCTCCGGCATCGCGGGCATCACCCACCGGGAGCGGTCCATCGCCGCGCTTCTCGCGGAGGGCCACCAGGACGCGGTCGTCGCCGAACGCCTCGGCATAAGCGTCCGCACCTGCCGCGCCCACATCGCCCGCCTCTCCGAGACCCTGGGCGCCGCCAGCCGCACCCAACTCGGCGTCCGCATCGCGCAGGTGGGGCTGGACGGCCCGCAACGGCCGGGTACGGAGACCGGCGACGACCTGTTGTCCCTGCCCGCCCCGTCCGCCGCGCCGGGGGCCCTTCTGACGGATCGCCGCGGCGTCGCGACGCCCGGCACGCTCCCCCAAGCTCTTCGAGCAGGGGGTACCCCCACTCGCCGCACCGGGCGGAAGCCCTCGTAGCTCCGCTACGAGGGCTTCCGCCCGGCACACGAGAGCACGCACCGAACGCCGCTCCTTCTGCCACGGAGATCCATCAGAAGGGCCCTAGGGCAGCGGCTGTTCCTGCTCCAGAATCCCCGACTGCGCGATGAGATACCCGAGCTGCGCCCGGCTGCCGCTGCCTAGCGCCGTGGCCAGCTTGGCGATGTGTGCGCGGCAGGTCCGCACGTTCATCCCGAGCCGCCGGGCGATGGCCTCGTCGACGTGGCCCTCGATGAGGAGTTTGGCGATGGAGTGCTGGATCTCGCTGATCCCGTCGGGAGCGGTCTCGTAGGGGGCGCCGGCGGTGAGGGGGACGGCCCGGCCCCACATGAACTCGAAGACCTTGACGAGGTAGCGCACGAGTCCCGGGTGCCTGAGCTCCAGGGCGACCTGCTGGTCGTCGCGGGTGGGGATGAAGGCGACTGTGTCGTCGCAGATGATGAGCCGCTCCACCAGTTCGTCGATGGTGCGGTACTCCACCTTGCCGTTGGACAGTTGGGCCACGTAGGCCAGCTTCTCGGGGTTGTAGCGGGCCGTGTGCTGGTACAGCGTGCGGATGCGCACACCACGTTCGATCAACGGCCTGTCCCGCTCCAGGCCCTGGAGGAGGTTGCGCTCGGAGATGCGGTTGCTCGGCTGGACCGTGAGCACCTCGGTCCGGCACTCGGCTGTCGCCAGATTCAGCGCCGCCTGGATGCGTTCGCCGCCCTCCAGCACGGTGATGGCGTGCGTGGGCGTCGTCGCCTGGGCGGTGAGAGTCATGAACGGTTCGAAGACATCGGCGAGTTCGATCGACCGCCGCCGCTGCTCGGCGATCTCCCGTTCGATCGGGTTGAGCCGCTGGGCCAGGGCGACCGAAGGGGGAACCGGGCGGAGCCAGTTCGCGTCATCGGGATCGGGGTGGAGGAGGGCGAACTCCATGAGGCAGGGGGCGGGTTCCACGTCCTCACGGGCGAGGCGTCCGGTCCGCAGCGCGTGCGCATAGAGACGAGCTCCGTCGTCGCACAGATCAGCCACCGTATGGGGATGTACCGCCTTGGCCCGATTTTTACTCAAATCTCCACCCCCCAGGGTCCTGAACATGCAGGAACATGATGCATCGATTATGTGGCCATGACGTGCCCGAATGAGCCATCGTCGTATGCGACGGGGGAAGAGGGGACCTTCAAGTGAGGACGAAGCCGACTATGCGTAAGAGAATGCTTCGCTCGGTGCTTGTCGCCGCCTTCTCCACCGTTATCGCCTTCGGAGCGCTGGGTGGCCTCTCCGAGACGAAGCGTGACACTCGCGCGGACACCAGTTGGCCGGCGGTGGCGGAGTCGACGACGCTGGCGCGAGCCTTGGACACCAGTTGGCCGGTGCCTCCGGCCGGTGGCGGTGCGAGGGCCTGACATGACGACTCCACCCGACGACCGATCCTTCCGCCGAGAAATGGCTACCGCCTACCGATCCGGTTGGCACTTCATCGACCTGGCCACCGCCATCCCCCACAGCGGTGACTCGTTGATGGTGACCGTGTTCGGTGAGCCGGTGGTGGTGACCCGGGACGAGGACGAGGACATCCGGGCGTACCGATGTCTGCGGCGACCGCGCGGCGCGCCGCAGCCCGTACGGTGTGCCGTCCGATACGGGATGATCTTCGTCAATCTCGACCAGCGCGACCACCAGCTCACCGAACCGGAGCCCCAGACCTCCACAGCCGTATCAGCCACCCCCCGCAGTGCCTGAAGCGATTCCCCCGTCGTTTCAAATCGCTCAGGCGCTTCCCCCCAGCAGCGGCGTCACCGTGACCTGAACACGGTGACGCCGCTGCAGGTTTCCGGGGATATTTCGGGATCCCCACCGCTATCGCCCGTGGGCCGTCGTGGCTGAAAATGATCAGCCCCGTCCGAGCGCCGCCGTCAGCTCGATCTCGATGACGACCCGGTCCGGGTTCGGCCCGGGCATCCTGCCGTACCGCTCCGCGTACCGCCGCACCGCGTCCGCGATCCGCTCCGGCTCCGTGGACACCCGCGCGCGCCCCTCCAGCGTGGCCCAGCGCCCGCCGTCCACCTGGCACACCGCGACCGTGGCCCCGTCCGGGCCCGCCGCCAGGACGTGCCGCACCTTCCTGCTCGACTTGTTGGTGATCACCCGAGCCAGACCCGCCTCCGGGTCGTATGTCACCCCGACGGGCACCACATGGGGGGTGCCGTCCGGCCGGAGGGTCGTCAGGGTGCACAGGTGCCGCTCCCGCCAGAAGGCGAGGTACGTCTCGTCGGGGGCACCCGGGTCCACGGAGTAGGAGGCCATGAACCGCAACCTATCGGTTCGCCTCCCACCCACCGCCTTGAGTGGAATAGACTCAACTTTGTGTACGTTGCTCAAGTCAGCGTGGATGAGGGCTGACACAAGGAGGAGAACGCGAACGTGGACGCCGAGCTGACCAACAGGAGCCGGGACGCGATCAACGCGGCCAGCAACCGGGCCGTGTCCGAGGGGCACCCCGACTTCACCCCCGCCCACCTGCTGCTGGCTCTGCTCCAGGGCCAGGACAACGAGAACATCACCGACCTGCTCGCCGCCGTCGACGCGGACCAGGCGGCCGTCCGCGCCGGCGCGGAGAAGGCCCTCGCGGGCCTGCCCAGCGTGACCGGGTCCACCGTGTCGCCGCCCCAGCCCAACCGCGAGCTGCTCGCCGTGGTCGCCGACGCCCAGTCCCGGGCCAAGGACCTGGGCGACGAGTACGTCTCCACCGAGCACCTCCTGATCGGGATCGCCGCGAAGGGCGGCCAGGCCGGGGACGTACTCTCCCGACAGGGTGCGAACGCCGAGAAGCTTCTGGAGGCGTTCCAGAAGGCCAGGGGAGGACGCCGGGTGACCACAGCCGATCCGGAGGGGCAGTACAAGGCCCTGGAGAAGTTCGGTACGGACTTCACCGCCGCCGCGCGGGAGGGCAAGCTCGACCCCGTCATCGGCCGGGACCAGGAGATCCGCCGGGTCGTCCAGGTCCTGTCCCGCCGCACCAAGAACAACCCGGTCCTCATCGGTGAGCCCGGCGTCGGCAAGACCGCCGTCGTCGAGGGCCTCGCCCAGCGGATCGTCAAGGGCGACGTGCCCGAGTCGCTGAAGGACAAGCGGCTCGTCGCGCTCGACCTCGGCGCGATGGTCGCCGGGGCGAAGTACCGCGGTGAGTTCGAGGAGCGCCTGAAGACGGTCCTCGCCGAGATCAAGGACTCCGACGGGCAGATCATCACCTTCATCGACGAGCTGCACACCGTCGTCGGCGCGGGCGCCGGCGGCGACTCCGCGATGGACGCCGGCAACATGCTGAAGCCGATGCTGGCCCGCGGCGAGCTGCGCATGGTCGGCGCCACCACCCTCGACGAGTACCGCGAGCGCATCGAGAAGGACCCGGCGCTGGAGCGCCGCTTCCAGCAGGTCCTCGTCTCCGAGCCCACCGTCGAGGACACCATCGCGATCCTGCGCGGACTCAAGGGCCGCTACGAGGCCCACCACAAGGTCCAGATCGCCGACGCGGCCCTGGTCGCCGCCGCCACCCTCTCCGACCGGTACATCACCTCCCGCTTCCTGCCCGACAAGGCCATCGACCTCGTCGACGAGTCCGCCTCGCGCCTGCGCATGGAGATCGACTCCTCGCCCGTCGAGATCGACGAGCTCCAGCGCGCCGTCGACCGGTTGAAGATGGAGGAGCTGGCCCTCGACAAGGAGACCGACGCCGCCTCCCGCGAGCGCCTCGAACGGCTCCGCCGCGACCTCGCCGACAAGGAGGAGGAGCTGCGCGGCCTGAACGCCCGCTGGGAGAAGGAGAAGCAGTCCCTCAACCGCGTCGGCGAGCTGAAGGAGAAGCTCGACGACCTGCGCGGCCAGGCGGAGCGGGCCCAGCGCGACGGCGACTTCGACACCGCCTCCAAGCTCCTCTACGGCGAGATCCCCACCCTGGAGAAGGCCCTGGAGGCCGCCTCCGAGGCGGAGGAGGCGTTGACATCTTCCGCCTCCGGCGGGGGCGCCAAGGACACCATGGTCAAGGACGAGGTCGGCGCCGACGACATCGCCGACGTCGTCGCCTCCTGGACCGGCATCCCCGCCGGGCGCCTCCTGGAGGGCGAGACCCAGAAGCTGCTCCGTATGGAGGACGAGCTGGGCCGCCGCCTCATCGGCCAGACCGAGGCCGTCCGCGCCGTGTCCGACGCGGTACGGCGCTCCCGCGCGGGCATCGCCGACCCGGACCGCCCGACCGGCTCGTTCCTCTTCCTCGGCCCGACCGGCGTCGGCAAGACCGAGCTGGCGAAGGCTCTCGCCGACTTCCTCTTCGACGACGAGCGGGCCATGGTCCGCATCGACATGTCGGAGTACAGCGAGAAGCACAGCGTGGCCCGCCTGGTCGGCGCCCCGCCCGGCTACATCGGCTACGAGGAGGGCGGCCAGCTCACCGAGGCCGTCCGCCGCCGCCCGTACAGCGTGGTGCTGCTGGACGAGGTGGAGAAGGCCCACCCGGAGGTCTTCGACATCCTGCTCCAGGTGCTGGACGACGGCCGCCTCACCGACGGACAGGGCCGGACGGTGGACTTCCGCAACACCATCCTGATCCTCACCTCCAACCTGGGCAGCCAGTTCCTGGTGGACCCGGTCACCACCGAGACGGAGAAGAAGGAGCAGGTCCTGGAGGTGGTCCGGGCCTCCTTCAAGCCGGAGTTCCTCAACCGCCTCGACGACCTCGTGGTCTTCTCCGCCCTGAACAAGGCCGAGCTGGAGCGGATCGCGGGCCTCCAGATCGACCGCCTCGCCAAGCGGCTCGCCGAGCGCCGCCTCACCCTGGAGGTCACCCCGGCGGCCCTCGCGTGGCTCGCCGACGAGGGCAACGACCCGGCGTACGGCGCCCGCCCGCTGCGCCGTCTCGTGCAGACCGCGATCGGTGACCGTCTCGCCAAGGAGATCCTGGCCGGCGAGGTCAAGGACGGCGACACGGTCCGCGTCGACGCCTTCGGCGATGGGCTGATCGTGGGTCCGGCGACCGGAAAGACCCTGTAGTTCACGACTGCCCGATGAGGCAGGTTGCCGGGTGGGGGGCAAGGGAGAGAGGGTGGGTCGTGACGTCTGGTCTCAGCGACGACCGGACGAGCCAGACGACAGTTGGAGTGTCCAAGTATGTCCATCGACCCGTCCTCGATTCCGAACTTCGGGGGCCAGCCCGAGCCGCAGCCCGGCCCCCCGCCGGGCCCCGTGGTGCCGGATCAGGACCTCGTGAAGCAGCTCCTCGACCAGATGGAGCTCAAGTACGTCGTCGACGACGAGGGTGACCTCGCGGCGCCGTGGGAGGAGTTCCGCACCTACTTCATGTTCCGGGGCGAGGGCGACCAGCAGGTCTTCTCGGTGCGCACGTTCTACGACCGTCCGCACCAGATCACCGAGAAGCAGGCCCTGCTGGAGACCATCGACGACTGGAACCGCCGCACCCTGTGGCCCAAGGTCTACAGCCACACCCACGACGACGGCACGGTCCGTCTCATCGGTGAGGCCCAGC
This sequence comes from Streptomyces torulosus, assembly GCF_001419765.1. Taxonomy (GTDB): domain Bacteria; phylum Actinomycetota; class Actinomycetes; order Streptomycetales; family Streptomycetaceae; genus Streptomyces; species Streptomyces torulosus. Next base: position 6,891 of record NZ_LIRK01000356.1, on the reverse strand, counting down.
TCCTGATCGGCACCGGCGTCAGCCTGGAGCACTTCGTCTCCTCGACCGTCAGCTGGGTCCGCGCCGCCATCGAGTTCGACAAGTGGCTCGTCGAGCAGCTCGGCCTCGCCGAGGACATCGACGAGTCCGACAAGCCCGAGAGCGACGACGAGTAGTCCTCGGCCATCCCCTAGAGCGGTACCCGGTTCACGACCACCAGGTACGCCCCATACACGTAGGAGAGCCCGGCCAGGGCGGTGACCGCCACGGTGGCGTGCCAGGGCCGGGCTCTCGCCGTACGGGCGAGCGCGAGCGCCAGGGGGAGCAGCAGCGGGAACGCCGGCAGCAGGAAGCGCGGCTTCGACGCGAAGAAGCCGTCGCCGCCGAGCGCGATCACCAGCAGGACGCTGGTGTACACCAGCAGCGCCACCGCCGCGATCACCGTCGTCATCGCGAACACGAAGCGGTCGTGGCCCAGCAGCAGATGCCGGACGAACCGCAGGGCGCCCTGCCCGAAGTCGAAGCGCGAGCTCCACCGCCACTGGTCCCCAGCCCGGGGGAAAGTGCCGGCCCCCGCCCGCGCGTCATCTCGTACGCCGCCGCCACGACCACCGCGGCGGCCACCGCCAGCCCGTTCGGTTGGGGATGGCGACGACTCCCTCCCGCTAGGGCAGGGTCCGGCAGAAGGCGAAGCCGTCGGTCTCGCCGAGGGGGCGGATGCCGGTGGTGATGAAGTACATGCCCGCCCTCCGGAACACCTCGAAGCCGGCGTACTGGAACGGCCCCGACGCCACGTACGTCAGGTACTGCTTCGCCGCGCGCACGGCCGACACCAGCGCGGGCGCCGCCCTCACCCAGCCCACGCCGCGTTCACGCACTCATTCGCGTCTCCGACACGCCGCATCTCTTCGTGCTGTGCGCTCGCCACGCCGAGAACTCACACCATGCCTGCCTGATCGGTCCATGACATTATCCTCCGCCGCGGGGACAGGCACAGGAGGAGGCAGGCAACGATGAGTCGGCGTCCAGGGCCCGGCACACTGGGGGAACTGCTGCGCGGGTACCGGTTCGCGGCCGGGCTCGGCCAGCGGGCGCTGGCCGAGCGGGCGGGGATCAGCGTCCGGACGCTGCGTTACCTGGAGCAGGGCCAGATCCGCCGGCCGCACGCCGACTCGATCCAGCGCCTCGTGGCGGCGCTGAACCTGTCCGAGGCCGCGCGCACCCGGCTGCGGGAGGCCGGCGAAGCCGCGGCGTCCTCGCCGCGCACGGCAGGACTGCGCGTGTCGGTCCTCGGTCCTTTGGCGCTGCACCTCGACGGCAGCCCCGTCGAGGTCCCATCGGTGCTACAGCGCAGCCTGCTGGGACTGCTGGCCATGCAGCCGGGCGTGGTGGTCGGTACCGACGAGATCGTCGACGTGCTGTGGGGGGAGCAGCCGCCACGTACCTGTCGGCAGTTGGTGCAGACCTACGTCAGACACCTGCGTGATCTGATCGACCCCGACCGGCCCGGGCCCGACGCGGGGCGCGTGCTGCGGGCGACCAAAGGCGGGTACCGGGCCGATCTGTCGGCCGAAGAGTCCGATGTGGCCACCTTCGACGAGTTGCTCGGTCTGGCCCGGCGTGCCGAGACCGGTGGCGACCGTGCTGCCGCGCTGGAGGCATACGGCCGAGCGCTGCGGTGCTGGCGAGGACCGGTGCTGGCCGATGGCGGCGAGCGGATCCGGGTACATCCGACGGCGGTCGCGATCGTTGGTCGTCAGATCACGGCGGCCGTGGCCCGGGCGGACCTGGCGCTCGCGCTCGGCAGCGCGGAGGAAGTGGTCGCCGACCTGCGTGAGCTCAGTGCGCGCGAGCCGTTGCACGAAGAGCTCGCCGGCCGGCTGATGCTGGCCCTGGCCTCGTGCGGGCAGCAGGCGGCAGCGCTCGACGTCTTCACGCGGATCAGCAGCCGGCTCGACGGCGACTTGGGTCTTCAGCCCTCCGCGGCACTGCGCGCCGCGCATCTGCGGGTACTCCGCGCAGACTTACCCCCGAAGCCACCCGCCTTACCTGCCTTACCCGCGCCGGTATCACCTCACGCTGCCGACAGGCCGGTCCCGGCGCAGCTTCCCGGGCTGACGCTCGGCTTCACCGGCCGGGCAGAGCAGTTACGGCAGCTGGACTCCCTGCTTCCCGCCCCGGCGACGGGGGACGGCCCTCACCAGACGGGGACGGTGCTCGCGGCGATCACCGGTACCGGTGGCGTGGGCAAGACCGCCCTGGCGGTGCACTGGGCGCATGGGGTACGCGATCGCTTCCCGGACGGCGAGCTGTTCGTGGACCTGCGAGGTCACTCGGCACAGGCTCCGGTGCGTCCGGTCGAGGCGCTGGCCCGGTTCCTGCTGGCGCTGGGCGTGGCAGCGGAGCGGATTCCCGGGACGCCCGAGGCCGCCGCCGACCTGTACCGCACACTGTCCGCCGGGCGGCGGATGCTTGTCGTGCTGGACAACGCCGTGGACCCGGAGCAGGTCCGGCCGTTGCTGCCCGGCGGGCTCGGCTGCGTGGTGCTGGTCACCAGCCGTGACCGGCTGGCCGGGTTGACAGCCCGTGACGGGGCCCGCCGTATCGGGGTGGACGTGCTCGCTCCCGAGGAGTCCCGGCTGCTGCTACGCCGTATGCTCGGCGAGAGCCGGGTCGACGCGGACCCGCAGGCCGCGGCGGACCTCGCTCACGCCTGCGGCCACCTTCCGCTGGCCCTGCGGATCTCGGCCGCCAACGTCGACCACACCCCCTGGCGTACCCTGCGCGACCAGGCCGACGAACTCCGCGAGGGCGACCGGCTGACCGCCCTGTCCGTCACCGGCGACCAGACCACCGCCGTACGGACTGCCTTCAGTCTCTCCTACCACGCCCTTGATGCCCCGGTTCGACGAATGTTCCGCTTGCTGGCCCTGCTGCCCGGCCCGGAAACCGGCCTGCGGGCCGCCGCCGTCGTCACCGGCACCACCATCGAGGACGCCGCCCGGCTGGTGGAGCGGCTCACCGCCGCCCACCTGCTCCGCGAGCACCGGCCCGGACGCTACCGCTTCCACGACCTCGTCGCACTGTACGCCGCCGAACGGCTTCGCCTGGAGGAGACCGACACCTCCCGCCGAGCTGCCTCCGACGCCCTCTACGACTGGCTGCTGGCCGCAGTGGATCGCTGCGCGTCACTGCTCTACCCCGGGATGAAACAGCGCCTGCCCGGGGACGAAGACGCTGCCCGGAGCGATGCGGCGCCGCCGGAGATCACCGACGCCGCGGCGGCGATGCGCTGGCTGGACGCCGAACTGCCCAACCTGGCGGCGGCCGTTCACCAGGCCGCCGCCGAGGGCCATCAGGCGGCCTGGCTGCTCGCCAACGCCCTGCGCGGCTACGCCTGGATCCGCAAGCACACGGTGGACTGGACGGCCCTCGGCCAGGCCGCTCTGGCCGCTGCCCGTGCCGCCGGAGAGCCTTTCGCCGAGGCCGCCATGCACCATCTACTCGGCCACGCGCACGTGCGGCAGAGCCGCGTCGACACCGCGATCACCCATTTCGAGCAGTTGCTCGCCCTCGCCGAGGCCGCCGACTGGCGGGAGGGCGCCGCCATCGCGCACACCAACCTCAGCATGGTCAGCCGGCTCAGCGGCCGGCTGCGGCGCAGCGCGGAGCACCTGGAGCGGGCCATGGAACTCGACCGGCAGGGCGGCCTGTCGGACGGGCACCCCGTCGTCCTCGGCAACCTTGCCCACGTCCTGCGTGACCTGGGCCGCCTGTCCGAGTCACTCGACTGCCTCGTTCGGGCGGAGCGCCTTCCGGCGGCCCTGGACAACCAGCACAACCAGATACGCAGGCAGGCGGACCTCGGCCGTACCCGGCACCTGCTCGGCGACACGGTGAAGGCGGCGCGCCACCTTCAGGCGGCCCTGGCGATGGCCAGGGAGTGCGGCGACCTGGGAGGCGAGGCGTACGCGCTGCGGCTGACGGCCTCCGCCAGCAGGGACGCGGGCGACCTCGTCCGAGCCCTGGAACTGGCACGGACCGCCGCCGCCCTCAGCGACCAGGACGTCGACGACTATTTCCGGGCCGCCGCCCGCCTCACCCTCGGCAGTGTGCTGGTCGCCCTCGGCCGCCACGGCGAAGCCTCCGACGCATGGCGGGAGGCGCTGAAGCTGGCCCGTGAGCGCGGCGCGCATGATCTGGAGGCGCGCTCACTGATCGGGCTGGCGTCCGGTCGGCGTCCCCTGGACCGCGAACAGGCGGCCACGGCGCTGGGCATCGCCCGCCGCACGGAGTACGTCCTGGTGCAAGGCGAGGCACTGACCGTCCTGGCCCGCGGCGGCCTGGAACACGGCGAACCCGCCGTCGCAGCCGACTACGCCCACCAGGCCCTGGCCATGCACCGCCGCTCCGGCCACCGCAAGGGCCAGGCCCAGGCGCTGGACCTTCTCGGTCAGGCCGTCGACGCGATGGGCGAAGAGGACCCTGCGCCGTACTGGCGAGAGGCCCTGGACATCTTCGACACGCTCGGCGACAGCCGCGCCGCAGCGACACGACAGCGGCTCGTCATCGCGGAAAGGGGCGTGTACCGCCCGCACCGGGACGCCCTGGACACGTCTGCCGATTCGGCGGCACCCGGGCCGGGCACCTCGCCCGCACCGGCGCCATGACCCTGTGCCGCCCGGACCACGCTGTGAGTCGATGTGCTCAGGCGGAGTCGCGCACGCGGGACGGCGGCGAGCAGGTCCTGCCGCCGAAGGGTGCCGGGCCGAGGCGGCAGCGGGCACTGCCGCCTCGGACGAGAGCGGGGAGCCCCGGCACGCCAGAGCCCCGGCCCGACCCTCTGGGCGGAGGGCCGGGCCGGGGCTGGTTGCAGTGGTCGGACGCCCTTGCCGCAGGACGACGTACCGGACGACGTGTGGCGGCCGAACGCGTCCCGGTCGTGGACCTGGTTGAGGTCAGCTCGCTTCGATCTTGCTCCAGGTCAGTTCACGCTGGTCGCCGTGGCGCCAGCCGCGGGTGCGGACCCTGTCGGTGCGGGGCTTGTGGCGCTCGTCGAGATAGGGGGACCTCGCGTCGACGTTCTGCCCGCTGTCCAGGAAGGACTGCAGCGCCGCGGCCTGCCAGTCGCCACCCTCCCAGCCTCCCCAGGACCAGGATTCGGCGTTCCCGCCGCTGCTCCCCGCGGGCTCCATCACCACAGGGCTCTCGTTGCCACCGTGGTAGGCCATCACCTCGTCCTTGCCCAGGTTGTACAGCGTGAAGTGCCCGTCGGGGCCGAACTGCTTCCAGTGGCAGTAGTCGTTGCCCTTGGCGGCGTTCAAGGACATCATCCAGACCCCATTGTTGTCGGCCGAGGCGCACAGCACGGCGTCCTTGAACCTGCCGTTCTGCAGCATCACCGCCCCGCGGACGGAGGCGGCGGCCGAGGCCGACGTCGCAGGCACAGCGGTGATGCAGAGCGCGGCGATGCCGGCCGCTGCGGCGAGGCGGGCCCCGAGGCGGCCTCGGCTCTGAGAAACGCGAGTTGACGAAGACATGTGAAGAAACTCCCTACCTGTTGTCCAGGGCTGAGGACCCGGACAGGCTTCCCTGCCCGGTGTGTGTCCGTCCCTGCGCTAGCTCCGGAGTGGACATGTCAAAGGTAGGGATGGGGTGTGTGTACCGCGCCGCACGCGCGACGCAGGGGAAAGCCCCTGCTGGCGGTGGGGATGCGGCAAGAACCGGCAAAACGTGGGGCGGCGGTGAGCGGGCGGGGTCAGTGCGCGAATGCCTTGCGGAGCCGTTCCGCCGCGTCGGCCAGGACCTCCGTGCGCTTGCAGAAGGCGAAGCGGACGTAGGGTGCGCCCGTCTCCTTGTGGTCGTAGAAGACCGCGTTCGGGATGGCGACGACCCCCGCCCGTTCCGGCAGCGCGCGGCAGAAGGCGAAGCCGTCGCCCTCCTTGGACAGGGTCGCGCCGAGGGGGCGGATGTCGGTGGTGATGAAGTACGTGCCCGCCGTCCGGTACACCTCGAATCCGGCGTCCGCGAGCCCCGTCGCCAGCAGGTCGCGCTTGGCCCGCATGTCCGCGCGGAACGCCTCGAAGTAGCTGTCGGGCAGCGCGAGGGCCTCGGCGACGGCGTACTGGAACGGCCCGGACGCCACATACGTCAGGTACTGCTTCGCCGCGCGCACGGCCGACACCAGCGCGGGCGCCGCCGTCACCCAGCCCACCTTCCACCCGGTGAACGAGAACGTCTTGCCGGCCGACCCGATGGTCACCGTGCGGTCCCGCATCCCCGGGAAGGACGCCAGCGGCAGATGCTCGGCGTCGTCGAAGACGAGGTGCTCGTACACCTCGTCCGTCACCACCAGCAGATCCCGCTCGACGGCCAGCTCCGCGATCGCCGTCAGCTCCGCACGGGTGAGGACCGTGCCGGTCGGGTTGTGCGGGGTGTTGATCAGCAGCAGCCGGGTCCGGTCGGTGACGGCGGCCCGCAGCTCGTCGAGGTCCAGCCGGAAACGCCCCTCGTGCGGCCGCAGCGTCACGGGGACCCGCCGCCCACCCGCCATCGCGATACAGGCCGCGTACGAGTCGTAGTACGGCTCCAGGGCGACCACCTCGTCCCCCGGCTCCAGCAGCCCCAGCAGGGCCGCCGCGATCGCCTCCGTGGCGCCGGCCGTGACCAGCACCTCCGTGTCCGGATCGAACGTCAGCCCGTATCGCCGCAGCTGGTGCGCGGTGACCGCGGCGCGCAGCTCCGGAACGCCGGGACCCGGCGGGTACTGGTTGCCGCGCCCGTCCCGCAGCGCCCGTACGGCGGCCTCGCGGATCTCCTCGGGGCCGTCCGTGTCGGGGAAACCCTGTCCCAGGTTGATCGAGCCCGTCCGCAGGGCGAGCGCGGACATCTCCGCGAAGATCGTCGTCCCGA
>NZ_LIRK01000355.1 GCF_001419765.1 Streptomyces torulosus | reverse complement strand
CCCCAGGGAAAGGGGCGGCACCACACCCTCACCCCCGCGCGCTCCGCCCACTGCACCGCCCCCTCGTGGATGACCTTGGCCCCGTGGCGGGACATCCGGCGCACCCCCTCGTAGCTGATCCGGGAGAGGGTGCGGGCCTCCGGGACGAGATAGGGATCGGCGGTACAGACACCGGGCACGTCGGAGAAGAGTTCGCAGGTGTCGGCGCCCAGCATCGCCGCCGTCGCCACCGCGGAGAGGTCCGAGCTGTTGCGGCCGAGCATGACGGTCCGCCCGTGCGTGTCGACCGCCTGGCCGCCGGGGACGACGGCGATCCGGCCGTCGGCCAGCGCGCGGGACAGCGCCGTGGCGTCGGCCGAGGTCACCGTCGCCCGGTCGGGTGGGCCCTCGGCGAGGAGACCGGTGCCCGCCGCGGGAACCGGATGCGCGGCCACGCCCTGCGCGTCGAGCGCGGCCGTGAGCAGGGCGACGCTGACGGTCTCACCGGTGGTCAGGAGCATCGCGGCGGCCGAGGCCGGCGGGTCGGGGGCGAGGGCGTCCAGGGTCTGCTGGAGCCTGCCGGTCGTCCCGGACATCGCGCTCACCACGACGACCAGCGGGCGCTCCTCCTCGGCGCTGCGGCGCACCGCGTACCGGGCGACGCGGTGGTAGCCGTCCAGGTCGGCGAAGGCGGAGCCGCCGAACTTCAGCACCAGCGGACGGCTGCCGGGGGTGGGGCGGGGGGTCATCCGAGCCACCCGTTCTTGGTGGCGAGTTCCACGATCTGGAGGGCGTTCAGCGCCGCTCCCACCCACAGGTTGTCGGCGACCACCCACAGAGCCACCGCCCGGTCGTCCTCGGGCTCGACGCGTATACGGCCGACATGGACCAGGGCCCGGTCCTCGGGGCGGGCGAAGACGGTGCGGGGCATGGGGTAGGAGGGGTTGTCCGACCGGCGGTAGGCCCGCAGGCCGGGCGTGGCGGCCAGGGTCTCCTCGACGGACGCGGTGGTGACCGGCTCGCGCAGCCGGAGGTGCACGGCCTCGGAGTGGCAGTCGAAGACCGGGACCCGTACCGCGGTGGCGCTCACCCGCAGCTCCGGCAGGCCGAGGATCTTGCGCGGTTCACGGACGAGTTTGCGTTCCTCGTGCGTGAGCCCGGTGTCGTCCCGCAGCCCTATCTCGGGGACGAGGTTGAAGGACAGCGGCTGCCCGAAGCGCCCGCCGGGAGCACCCTGTGCGCGGGGCTCGTCCAGAATGGTCCTGGACCCCTCCGCCAGCTCCCGCAGACCACGGACTCCGCCGCCGGACGCCGCCTGGTAGGTCGCCACCACGACGCTCTCCAGGCCCGCCAGTTCGTGCAACGGGTGCAGGGCGCGCACCAGTTGGATGGTCGAGCAGTTGGGGTTGGCCACGAGGCCGCTGACCGGGCGGTCGTCGAGGGCGCCGGGGTTGACCTGCGGCACCACGAGGGGGACGTCGGGGCGCATCCGGAAGGCGGAACTGTTGTCGACGACCAGCACCCCGGCCGAGGCGAGCCGCTCCGCCTCTCGGGCGCTCACCTCCGCGCCCGCGGAGAAAATGGCGACATCCAGACCCCTCGGGTCCAGATCGTCGAGGGTGACCACGTCCGTCATGGGCAGGGACAGCGCCAGTTCGGCGGCCAGGTCACGGCCGACGCTGCGCGCCGAGCCGACGGGTGTCACCTGCTCCACGGGCACGATCCCGCCGTCGAGCAGGGCCAGGCACTCCCGGCCCACCGCTCCGGTGGCGCCCACTACCGCGATGCGCAGCATTCGGTTCCTCCTGTCGGCCCCCCGTGTGGGGCTCAGTGCGTGGTCGTGTCGGGTAAGCGGCCCCGGAAGGCACGCCGATAGGCATTGGGGGTGGTGTTGAGGGAGCGCACGAACTGGTAGCGGAGGGCCGCCGCGTTGGCGAAGCCGGTCCGGGCCGCGACCATCTCCATCGTGTCGTCGGTGTTCTCCAGCAGCCGCTGGGCGCTCAGCACCCGCTGGGCCAGCAGCCAGCGGTAGGGGGTGGTGCCCGTCTCCATCCGGAAGCGGCGGGCGAAGGTGCGGGGCGACATGCAGGCCCGTGCCGACAACTGCTCGACGCTGATCTCCTGGTCCAGGTGCCGTTCGGCCCAGGCCAGGACCTCACGCACACCGTCCTCCCCGACGTGCGCCACCGGCCGTTCGATGTACTGGGCCTGCCCGCCTTCCCGGTGCGGGGGCACCACCATGCGCCGGGCGATGGCGTTGGCGACGTCGCTGCCCTGGATCTTGCGCACCAGGTGGAGGCAGGCGTCGATGCCCGCGGATGTGCCGGCGGAGGTGAGGATCGGGTCCTCGTCGACATAGAGGACGCCCGGTTCGACCTGGGCCTTGGGGTAGCGCTCGGTGAGCGCGGCGGCGTACCGCCAATGGGTCGTGCAGCGCCGTCCGTCGAGCAGTCCCGCGGCGCCCAGGACGAAAGCGCCCACACAGACGCTCACGACCCGGGCGCCGCGGGCCACCGCCTGCCGCAGCGCCTCCAGCAGAGCGGGCGGGAAGTCCCTGGTGTGGAAGTCGTCCCCCACCGGGATGGCGATGAGATCGGCTTCCTCCAGCCGGTCGAGCCCGTAGGGCGTGCTGATGGTGAACCCGGGCACCGCCCGCACCGACGAGGCCTCCGCGGCGACGAGAGCGAAGTCGTACGCGGGCAGCCCCTCCTCGCTGCGGTCGATCCCGAATACTTCGCACACGACACCGAGTTCGAATGGATGGACGTTGTCGAGCAGGACCGCGGCTACGTTCTTCAGCATGGGAACCAATGTGGCAGTAATGCGTGGTCTTCTGACAGTCCCTGCGCTGTCGCCTGGCCGGATCGGCCCGCATACTCTCGGCATGGGCCCTGAAGCGATGGGAGTCACTCACTCGCGTTCATGGGCGGAGGCGCATCGTCGAAGGGCTCACCAATGGAGACGATCCCACTGCGGATTCCCATTACCACGGCCTGTGTGCGATCGGATGCGCCGACCTTCGTGAAGACGGCGGACAAGTGGTTCTTCACCGTCTTCTCCGATATTCCGAGCGCTTTGGCCACGCGACGATTCGAATTTCCCCGGGAGATGAGCACCAGGATCTCGCGCTCACGGGCCGTCAGCAGGTCGAGCGAGGTCCGGGCCGCGAGGACCTCCTCGGAACGCGACGGTTCGACGCCGGCCTGCCAGCCGCCGTCGGCGTCGGCGTCGGCCCGTAAGTCCTCGATCACCTGCTCCTGGGCTTCCAGAGCACCTTGCGCCTCGTCCAGCGCCTTGTGCACGTTGGCGACGACCTCGGCCAGTGCCGCCACGGGCTGCGCCGGCGCCCCGCACAACGCGCAGCACCGTCGGGCTCTCGACTCGGTGGCGGGCTCTCGCACAACACGTGACATTCATGAACTCCCTCCATCGATATGAATGAGATGAAACGCGCTTCTCCATAGGATTCGGGGGCTGCGGGGGCGAGAAGCGGGTCAGGAAGAAAGCTGTGCGTGGATCGCCACCGTCTTGCACCGCGTGTATTCGCGGAGTGCCTCCAGGCCTTTCTCCACTCCGATTCCCGATCGCCGGTAGCCGCCGAACGGCAACTCGACTCCACCGGCCGCGCTGTAGTTGTTGACGAACACCTGTCCCGCCCGCAGTCGCTGGGCGAGCCAGTGGGCCGTCGTCACGTCCGACGTCCAGATTCCGGCGGCCAGTCCGTAGGTGGTGTGTTCCGCGAGGGCGACCGCCTCGTCCAGCGTGTCGAAGACCGAGACGCACAGGACGGGTCCGAATATCTCCTCGTTGAAGACCCGGTGTTCCGGGGTCACCCGGTCGAGGATGGTGGGCTCCACGTAGAAGCCCTCGGCGTACGCGTCCCCGCGCGGTACTCCCCCGCCGACGACGATCTCCGTGGTGCGCCGGCCGTCGGCGAGATGTCCGAGCACTCTGTCGCGCTGGCGGGCGGAGATGAGCGGGCCCAGGTCGGGATCGTCGATCCCCGGCCCGATGCGCAGGGAGCGGAACTCCTCGGCGAGGGCGGCGACCAGCTCGTCGTGCGCGGAGCGGTGGACGAGCAGCCTGCTGCCGGCCGAGCAGTTCTGTCCGGCGTGCTCGGTGATCGACTCCACGATCTGCGGCACCGCGCGTGCGGCGTCGTAGTCGGGCAGGACCAGGTGCGGCGACTTGCCGCCGAGTTCCAGGGTGACCGGCACGATGTTCCGCGCCGCCGCGGCCATCACGGCCTCGCCGACCTCCCGCGAGCCGGTGAAGGCGAGGCGGTCCACGTCGGGGTGGGCGGCGAGCGCGGCGCCCGCTTCCTCCCCGAGGCCGGGTACGACGTTGAGGGCTCCGGGCGGAAGTCCCGCCTGTTCGACGATGTCGGCGAGGCGCAGCGAGGTCAGCGGCGCGTCCTCGGCCGGTTTGAGGACGCTGCAGTTCCCGGCGGCGAGGGCGGGGGCCACGGTTCTGGCGGCGATCTGCAGCGGGTAGTTCCACGGGATGATGTGGCCGCACACGCCGTAGGGTTCGCGCAGCGTGAAGGCCAGTCGGCCCGGCTGCTGCTGGATCGTGTCACCGCCCAGGGCTTCGACGGCGTTGGCGTAGAAGTCGAAGTAGCGGGCGGCGATGTCGGCGTCCACGCGGGCCTGGGCGAGTGGCTTGCCGGTGTCGAGGGTCTCCAGCCTGGCCAGTTCCTCGCGTTCGGCGCGCAGCCCGTCGGCGATGCGGTGGCAGATCCGCGAGCGCTCGACCGGCGTCGTGAAGCGCCAGACCGTCTCGTACGTGTGCCGGGCCGCCTGCACGGCCGACTGGACCTCGGCCGCGCCACAGCGGGCGACACGTGCGAAGGGGCGGGCGTTCGACGGATCGAGGACGTCGATCCACCGCGTGGTGGGAACCTGCTTTCCCGCGATGACAGCCGTGTATTCCGGTATTACTGCTTCACTCACGGGTGCATCCAGCTCCTTGGCCTGGGGGGAGGGCCGCACTGCTTCATGGTCGGACGGTCAAACAGTCGGACTGTCGAACAGTCGGGCGGTAAAACGGTCGCGCGGTCAAACGGTCGAGCCGGTCGGACGGCCGGACAGCCGGACAGCCGGACAGCCGGAAGGTCACGCGGCCATCGAACCGGCGATGATCCTCTGGAGATCGTGCGGGGCGACGTCACGCGGGCAGCAGACCAGCAGCCGCTGCTGTTTGAGCGCGCCCTCGACAAGGTCGGGAAGGTCCTTCGTGGAGTAGCCGAAGTCCGCCAGTCCGGCGGGTCCGCCGGTGTCCGCGACGATGCTGAGCAAGGTCGCCGGCAGCACGTCCGCGCCGTTGGCCTCGGTCACTCCGTCGAGGTTGGCCCCGAGCAGTTCGGCGGCCCGCAGATGGCGTTCGGGGGAGGTCGGGTACGTGAACTCGAAGGCCGCCGCTGCGGTGGAGACGACCGCCGCTCCGTGGGGCACCATGGCGTGGTCGACCTGGTATCCGTCCGGCCGGTAGTCGCGGACCAGCCCGGCTATGGGGTACGCGCAGGCATGCGGGATGTGGGTTCCGGCGTTGCCGAACCCCATCCCCGCGAAGCTCGCCGCCCGGCTCATCCCCGTCCGGGCCTCCAGGTCGTCCGGGTTGAGGACGGCGCGCCTCAGGTAGCGGCCGACCAGTTCCAGGGCCTGCTCCGCCCAGACGTCGCTGATCGGATTGGCGCCGATGTACAGCGGCCGGTCCCCGGGGGTGGGGTAGGGCGGGCGCCGGTCGTAGGCGCGGGCCGTGTACGACTCGCAGGCGTGGGTCAGGACGTCGTAGCCCGAGGACGCGGTGACCGCCGGGGGCAGGGTCAGCGTGTTGACCGGGTCGACCAGTGCGAGGGAGGGCAGCAGCCGCAGGTCGCTGATCCCGGTCTTCACGTTCAGGCCCGTGACGCCGAGGGCGACCATGGCGGTGCACTCGCTGCCGCTGCCGGCTGTGGTGGGGACCGCCACCAGCGGCTTGAGTGGGCCGGGGATCGGGGATCCGGCGCCGATGGGTGCGTTCAGGTAGTCGCGGACGGGGCGGCCGGGATGGGTGAGCAGCAGGTTCAGCATCTTGGCGGTGTCGATGGAGCTGCCGCCGCCGAGACCGACGTAACCGTCCACCTGGAGGGAGCGCAGTTCACGGGCCGCTTCGGCGCAGCTCTCGTCGGTGGGTTCCACCCGGGCCCGGTCGAACACCGCGACCGAGATCCCCTCCTGTTCGATCTGTTTGGCGACACGGGCGGGCAGACCGAGTTCGGCCAGAAGGGGATCGGTCACCAGCAGCACGGATGAGATACCGGCTTTCCGTAGTTCATGGCCGATCTCCCGGGTGGCACCGACACCGAATTTCATCGGTGGTGCCTGCCAGCTGATTATTCGTTCCCGCTCTGGACCATTTCCGCCATACGCATACGACTCCACAGTCCACCCCCGTCTTCAGATCGAACTCGGTGACTTCGCTCGCGAAACAGTTGCCGCGAAGGATGACGCATGGTCAGATGATGTGGCCGCTCGGCACGGTGATGTCGCCGTTCACGCGGAATTTCGACCGGGTGAGGGCCACACTAGTCAGTCGATTTCACTGCCGCCATAGGACCAGGGTCCCATGTCCCTGTCGAGCGGTGGCCACACTAGCCAGTAGGTTTCGGCCCCGCCATAGGTCCGAAGTCCTATGGCCGGATCGGTCAGCAGCTTTGAGCCAGTACTGGTGAATTTCCTGCTCCGGCAGGACAACAACCGGTCGCGCACCCTGTTTTCGCCGCCCTCGCCGATCAGGAACGAGGCGGCGGCGATGGCAGTAATTCGATGGTGATCGTCAGTGCGGGCCCTGTTGCCGTGCCGACCGGTTCCGCACAGTGAGACGCATGGCACAGGACAACGCGACGAGAGCGTCGGACGGGGCGGTCAAGCAGCACGCGGGGGTACGGCAGGTCTGGCGCGAGTCCCCCACGGCGGTGAAGTCCCTGCTGGCCGGCACCATGATCATTCGCCTGGGCGGCTTCGTGCAGGTCTTCATGGTGCTCTATCTGACCGAACGCGGGTTCTCCGACGGCCAGGCGGGCGCGGCGCTCGGCGTGTACGGAGCGGGAGCAGTCCTGGGGACGCTCGTCGGGGGCTGGATGTCCGACCGGCTCGGCCCGCGGCTGACGATCGTGACCACCCTGCTGGGCTCGGCGGCGCTGCTCCCCTGCGTCCTCTACCTGGACAATTACTGGGCCATCCTCGTGGTCATCGCCATCAGCGGCGCGGCCAGCCTGGCCTACCAGCCCGCGTCGACCAGCATGATCAGCCTTCTCACGCCGGTCGAACGCCACGTGATGATCTTCGCCATGGGGCGGTTGGCGATCAATCTCGGCACCACGGCCGCGCCCCTGCTGGGCGCGGCGCTCGTGAAGGTGTCCTGGGACTTCCTGTTCTGGGGCGAGGCGCTGGCCGTGGTGGTCTTCTCCGCCGTCGCCGCGACCACCCTGCCGCACCGCATGACGACGTACACGACGGGCACGACGAAACCCGCGGACGGCGGGACGGAGGACGGCGGAGCGGCGGCCGGCGCCACGGGCGCCGACGGGGAGGCGGCGGCGCCGAAGGCCTCGTATCTGGCGGTACTGACCGACCGCCGGTATCTGATGTTCCTGCTGGCGATGTTCGTGAGCTCGGTGATCTACATCCAGCACATCTCGGCCCTGCCGCTGGCCGTGAAACACCTCGGCATGGGAATCGAGGTCTACGCGGCGATGATCGCGCTGAACGGCCTTCTCGTGATCACCTGCGAACTCCTCGTCGCCAAGGTGGTGCAGCGCTGGCAGATCCGGACGGCCGTGATCATCGGGGTGCTGCTGACCGGCGTCGGCATGAGCCTTTACGCCCTGCCGCTGGGGCTGGCCGCACTGGTGATCGCCACCCTCGTCTGGTCCCTCGGCGAAATCATCGGATATCCGTCGCTGTTCTTCGCCTATCCCGCACAAGCCGGCCCGCCCGCACTGCGGGGACGTTATCTCGGCGCGTCGAACGCGCTGTACGGACTCGGCAGCGCCGTCGGCCCGTTCATCGGAGTGATGATCTGGAATCGCTACGAGGAAGGCCTGTGGCTCGGCTGCGGTGTGGTGGGTCTGCTCGCCGCGGCGGCCGCTTGGGGCGGTGTGCGCCCGCCCCGAGCCACGGAAAAGAACGAGGACCGCACCGAGAACGAGGGGAAAGGGATCGGCGATTCCGGAACAGCCGACGCGGAGATCCGGACGGGAACCTGAGAAGGCTCCGCAGGAGCGGGACGGCGATCGCGCAAGCGTCGGGACATTCGCAGAAGGGGAAGCAATTAGATGCAACGCCATGTAATCCTGGTCGATCCCTATTCCGAGGCCGCCGAGTTCGCCAACGCCTTCCGGGCGCGGGGGGTCGCGTCGGTGGCCGTCCTGAGCACACCGGCACCGCTCAAGTCCTACTTGCACGGCTGGAAGCCGGAGTCCTTCAGCGCGACCCATTTCCATGACGGCGACTTCGCGAAGCTGGTGGAAACCGTGCGCGGCTATGACCCCGTGGCCGTCATCCCCGGCAACGAGCACGCGGTCAGGCTCGTGGACGCCCTCGTCGAGGAGCTGTTCCCCGGCACGGGCAACGTGCCCGAACTCTCCGCCGCCCGCCGCGACAAGTGGCCCATGGCCCAGGCCGTGGCGAGCGCGGGCATCCCCCATCTGCGGACGTTCGCCGCCGCGACCGAGGAGGAGGCGGCCGACTGGCTGCGGGAGACCGGCCTGGAGGGGCGTGCGCTGGTGCTGAAGCCCCGGTGCAGCGGCGGCACGGACGGCGTGCACAAGGTGGAGGCGGGCGAGGACTGGCGGCTTCCGTTCAGGCGGCTGCTGGGCTCGGTCAATATGTTCGACCTGACCAACGACAGCATCCTCGTCCAGGAATTCGCGTCGGGAACCGAGTTCGTCGTCGACACCTACTCCGTCGACGGGGAACTGGGGCTGGTGGCGGTGGTCCGGTACAGCAAGTCGGCCCGCGGCGCCCGCATCGGGGTCTATGACGCCGAGGACTACCTCCTTCCCGAGGACCCGCTGGTCAAGGTGCTGGAGGCGTACACGCGCCAGGTCGCCGAGGCCGTCGGCATTCGTACGGGGTGCACCCACACCGAGATCATGCTGACGGACGAGGGGCCCCGCCTGATCGAGATCGCGGCGCGGCTCGACGGCGGCTGTGCGCAGCAGGCCGCGCGGCTCGCGACGGGGGACTCCCAGATCGACCGCACCGTGCGGCACCATCTGGACTCGGCGTTCAGCCCCGGCTACGAGATCGTGCAGCCCACCCGGGTGGCCTGGCTCTCCGCGGCGAACAGCGGGATCATGCGCAACGCGGAGGTGCTGGACTCGATGCGGGACCTTGCCTCGTTCCAGAAGCTGGGCTGCCGCTACCCGAACGGCTCCCGGGTCCCGAAGACGGAGGACCTCTTCACCACGCTCGGTTGGGTCCTGCTCTCCACCCCAGACCAGGACGTCCTCGAGGAGGACACCAAGCGGGTACGCGAGATCGAGGCCAAGGTGGAGATCGAGCCGCTCGACCCGTAGGCGCCACCGATACGCCGAACCTCCCGCAGTCGTCGGCGGACTGCGGGAGGTTCGGCTTCGACTGCGGTAGGTTCGGCTTCGCCGCTGTGCTCGACGCGTCAGCCGTGCTCGCCGGGTTTGGCGTCGGCGAGGCCGGTGAGGGCCTGGTCGAACACCTCCCGCGCCCGTCGGAGGACCTGTTCGCGCCAGCGGGCGTCGTCGGCGGGGCAGAAGGCGTCCCGGATCAGCCGCTTGAGGCCGGAGCGCACGGCGTCGGCCGGCGCGTGGTGCCGGTGCAGCCATGTGTCGGCGCACAGGGCCAGCAACACCTCGGGGCCGGGCTGGGTGCCGAACTCCAGGGTGATCGCGGTCAGCCGGCTGTCGGCGCCGATGCCGTCGGCCACCGCGGTCGCCGTGTTGCCGACGATGGGTGTGGAGGACGAGGTGCCGTGCTCCGAGGCGGTCAGCGCGTCGCCGTACCAGCGGCGGGCCCGCTGGTGGGCGTCGGCGTCACGGCCGCCGCGGAAGATGGGTTCGCCGACGCCGCGTTCGCCGAGCCCGGTGTGCAGATCGATGTAGCCGATGTGGGCGGCGCCGGCGATCTGCTCGGCCACCACCGTCTCGAACACCCGCCGGGACCAGGTCGGGGCGCGCCCGCCGTGGAAGAGGCCGTCGGGGTGGCGGTACTGGCCCCGGGTCACGGCCTCCTGGAGGCGTTGCGGGCCGAGTTCGTCACGCAGCGCGGTGAGGTTCGCGACCAGCTCGCCGGGGTCGAACGCGGCGG
Source organism: Streptomyces torulosus (assembly GCF_001419765.1). Lineage (GTDB taxonomy): Bacteria > Actinomycetota > Actinomycetes > Streptomycetales > Streptomycetaceae > Streptomyces > Streptomyces torulosus. The sequence continues at coordinate 16,595 of NZ_LIRK01000355.1, read as the reverse complement.
CGTCCGGCGGGACCAGCGTGCGGTGCACGGCGTCGTAGGCGTCGTTGTGCGGCGGGGCGTCGTGGTCGACGAAGTTCCGGTTGAGGTCGACGTTGTCCTCGTTGACCCGCCGTAGATAGGCGAAGCCGTACGGGTTGAGGGCGTGGACGAGCAGGACGCCGGTGGTGGGTCCGGCGGCGGCCTCGGCGAGGCCTTCGCGGAGCAGGATCCCGGTCTGGCAGGCCGAACCGCAGAAGCCCTCGATGCCGTGGGTCCCGGACACCGTCACCAGGAGCTTCACCGGATCGGGCGGCCCCAGGTAGGCGGTGTCGACAGCGAGTTCGCCGCCGTCGGGCCCCCGGTGCCCGGGCAGGACGAAGGTCCTCAGCCGTGCGCCCGCCGCCTCCGCGGCGCCCAGGAAGTCCGCGCGTGCCCGGGAGTAGTCGTGCGGAAATGCGTCCGACATGGTGCCTCGCGATCGCTGGAGTGCCGGGTGGGATGACGTACGGCCGACGCACGGGTGACGTACGGCCGCCCAGGGCCGCTACCCATACGCGGCGGCCGCACAGCCGCGCGAACAGGTGCCCGACGCCGACCGCATGGACGGGTGTCCGACGCCGGCCGCCCGAACAGGCGGCGGGCCCGGAGCCTTGTCAGGGCGCCGGGCCCGGTGGGCCGGGAGGTGTCAGCGGCGTGCGGAGGGCGCAGGCAGCCCCAGGGCGGTGAGGATCGAGTGCGCCCCCGCCTGTGTCGGCACGTGCAGCAGGCACAGCACCCGGTCCCCCGGTCGCGTGTGCTCGGCGAAGTACCGGTTGGCGTCGGGCGCGTGGCTCAGGGGCCGCTCCCGGTAGAGGTCGACCGGACGGCCGATGCCGGGGACCACTCCCCGGGCGGGGTCGAAGGGGGCTCCGGGGGCGAGCGCCTCGACCACCTCCGCCGCCAGGGCCGCCCCGCTGTCGTCCTTGCCCGCGAGATCCGGGTACATGGTGATGTCCGGGTGACCGCTGAACGCCGTCATCGCGCAGTGCACCACGGGGTTGTACGTCTTGAGCGCGATCACCTCGGGGAACGGGCGGCCCTCGGCCAGCAGCCGGTCGAAGTGCAGGGCCCAGCTCTCCTTGAAGACCGGGCCGTTGCGGTACGCGTCCCCCACGAACTGGATCATGATGTGCAGGCAGGGCCGCCCCGAGGGGATCTCCGCCCACCGCGAGGTGAGCAGTGCGACGACGCGATCCCGCTCCCGGTCCACCCCGACGATCACATGGTCGGCCTCGGTCAGCATGTCCCGCCGGAGGGTGAACAGCTGACGGGTGTGCAGGCCCGGCATGGCGAGGACCAGGCCGTCCACGATCCACTTCTCGGTCTCGGTCGGCAGCTCCCGGCCGGGCGGCAGGGCCAGCACCTCGACCCTCCGCCGCCCGTCGGGCCGCTTGCCGCGGTCGTCGTCGGCCACCGCGGTCCCGCTCAGGCCTCGGCCGCGGTGGGCAGCGGTATCTGCGCGTCGCTCCTGCCGATCACGGTGAGCTGGTGCAGCTCCACGAAGTACAGCTTCCAGAGCCAGTAGATGTGGTTGAGGTGCTCGACGACCTTCTGCTCCTCGGCGTCCGACGTGATCAGCGTGGACAGCACCCGCCACACGAAGTCGTCGTGGTCGTCGTCGAGGTCGGTGTTGACGTGGGCGCGGGCCCCCTTGACGTTGTCCTCGCCGAGGACGTTGCCCAGGTTGTCCAGCCACTCGGGCTGGGTGCGCGTGGTGACGTACTCCACGAAGTACACGCTGGTGATCAGCGCCAGCGGGCTGTCCTCGAACTCCATGCCGTACTGGAGGTAACCGGTCAGCAGTTTGGTGGAGAGCAGCGGTTCCGTGGAGTAGATCTGGTCCTTGGTGACGCCGACCTTGGCGAGGTCGGCGGCGAACAGCCGGTCGTGCAGCATCTCGTCGTCGGTGTAGTGCGCCCACGCCTTGGCCTGCACCGGGTCCACCTTGGTGAAGTACTTGATGGCCAGCGCGTCCACGGTCCGCTTGCGGCGCAGCCGCAGAATCGTCTCGATGTTGTGGCGCTTGTAGTAGTCGAGGTTCAGCTCGGAGGAGTTCTTCTGGTGCTGGGCGTACGGGACCGTCTCGTAGAAGTCCTTGATGAAGGTGTCGAGGATCGCGTCGACCTTCTTGCGCAGTTCGGGGTTGATCGTCATGGCGTGCATCCCTCCTTGGGGTCAGTGGCAGCCGCAGCTCGCGCTGGAGACGCGCTGCATCCGGCCGCGGCGTACCGCCTTGCGGGCGCCGAGGACGGCTGTTCCGTCCGCTGTCACCAGCGAGCTGCGGGGGCACAGGAAGGCCAGGGCGAAGCGCGTGGCCGGCGTGATCCCCAGCCCGAGGTTCACGACGCCGCCGGTGGCGCCGTACACCTCGTTGGGGCCGCAGTTCGCCGGGATGATCTCCGTGGTGGTGTTGATCCCGAAGCCGAGCTCCCAGATGACGCGACAGCGCGGATCGTCGGTGAGGAGCTTCTCCAGCTCGACCGCGGCCGAGGTCGCGCCCGGCGTCTGCGGTGTGACGCTCTCGATGGTTCCGGCGGCGATGTGCAGCGTCACGGCCTGGGCGACGAGCGGGGAGAGGGCTTCGAAGAGACGTCGCTGGTCGGCGCCGTCGGCCGGGTCCTCGTGGCGGTGGACGATCGGCCATCCGCGCAGGGTCAGGTCCCCGTTGAGTCCGAGCAGCCGGGCGTCCGGTTCGAACGTGGTGATCTCCGCGGCGGTGACGCTCAGCTTCCCCGGGGGGAAGATCTGCTGATCGCCCGGTTCCAGGACGCCGGCCTGCTGGTTCCAGACACAGGCGCCGGCCGTGTGGTCGAACTCGGCCTCGGTGCCGGAGACGTCGTCGACGATCGTCAGCCGGTCGCTGTCGCCCACCAGGTCGAAGAACTCCTCGGCGACACGGGTCTGCCGGGGCACGTCGGTGCGGGCGGCCGTGCGCAGGAGGTAGCGGACGTGTTCCTCGGTGAGAGGCGTGGACCCGGCCGGCAGCACGGCCAGCCTGCGTCCGCCGAGCTCGTCGGGGGTCGGCGAGTCGAGGAACCGCCCGGGGCAGACCGCCAGCACATGCGCGTCCTCGGGAACGCTCGTCGCGATCAGCTCGCCGAGGCGGGTGCCGGGCGGAAGCGTCAGGCGCAGGACGCGGGAGCACCCGTCACCCGGGTTCAGGGAGATCGACTCGCCGCACTGCTCACTCGTGATCAGGCAGAAAGTCTCGGTCGGCCCACCGAACTGACCGAAATCGCTTGTCGTGAGTTCCAGCGGCGGCACGGGCGCACTCCTAGAGAAGACAGAATTCCCGGAAAGGGCAGGACACCCGAGAAGTTCAGGACTCTCGGGCAGTACAGAGTTCCCGGAAAAGGCAGCGGTCTCGGAAAAGACAAGGTGAACCCCGCGGCGGGGCATTGTGCCTGCCCCGCCACGGGTCGGTACTCAGCCCAGGAGCGTGCCCAGGTAGTTGCGGTTCTTCTGCACCTTGATCTTCTTCATGGCGAGTCACCTCCTGTTGGTTGTATTTCCTTGCGTACACCCCGCCGGGTCGAACGGTGGTGGTCCGCTATGCGGCGGACACGACCCGCTCGACGGTGGGGTGGTCCGGGTGGCCGATCACCGCGACGCCGTTACTGGTCAGCACGCGGGTGTCGGGCGAGATGATGTCCAGGTGGTACTGGGTGTACGGGGTGAGGCCGAGCCCGAAGTGCAGGCAGCCCTCCGTGCCTCCGTACACCTCGTTCATGGCGTGGTTGCCGGGCAGGATGTCGTGCGAGACGTTGAGGGCGTGGCCGATCTCCCACACGATCCGGTAGCGGGAGTCCACCGCGAACATCTGCTCCAGCATCGCCACGGCCGGCGCCGCCCCGGCGTCCAGCGCCTCCAGGTTCCGGATCCTGCCGTCCTCGACGACGGCCTTGATCGCGTTGTCGCGCATCGCCCAGAGCTGGGAGTGGATGCGGGCCTGGTCGCGCCGGGAGAAGGAGGGGGTGCCGTTGTGCAGGATCGGGTAACCGCGCAGCGTGATCTCGCCCTCCAGCGGCAGCTTCAGGGCCTCGTCGAATTCCCTGATCTCGACCGGCAGGACGCTGATCTCGCCGGACGGGACGATCTGCTGGTCGCCCCAGTCCAGCGGCCCGGCCTGCTGGTTCCACACCAGCCCCTCGCGCAGGTGGTCGAGGGTGGCCCGGGTGCCGTGCACGGGGTCGGCGTACACGAGGTGGTCCGCGTCCTCGGCGAGCTCGAAGAACGTGTCGCAGAACGCCGCCTGGTCGGCGGCCGACGTCCGCTCCATCACACCGAGGAAATGCCGGATCTCGTCGAGCCCGGTGGGCGTGGAGTTGCACGCCATGCCCATGATCTTCCGCTGCCCCACCAGGTCGGGGTCCGGTGACTCGAAGAACCTGTGCGGGGAGATCACCAGCACGTGGGCGGGTTCCGGGATCTTCTTCTCGAGGATTTCCTCGAAATTGTCTCCCGCGTCCAGTGTGATGGTCAGGTACTGCCGGTACTGTGCCGTTTCTTTGACTTCGATCCGATCGACCAGCTCGGAATTCGTGATCAGACAGAAAGTGCTTCCGGTGGCTTCACCGAACTGGCTGAAGCGGCCGGGATCAATGGATATCTGCGCGGACACGATCACTCCCGTCATGACCTCTGCGTATTTCCTCGCCGTGGTCATTACTCTGGCGTGCCGCGGAGTTCTTCCGCCATAGGACGATGGTCCCTGCGCTTTTTCCGCCTCTAGTACTTCCGCCTGTGTCCGCAGGTGAGGGGAATGCTCAGCCCGCCGTGGCGAGCACCAGGGGCAGGACCGGGCCGGCGCCCGCCCGGCGCAGCAGGCGGGCGGAGACGGCGAGGGTCCAGCCGGAGTCGACGAAGTCGTCCACCAGCAGCACGGGGCCCGAGGCCGCGCCGAGAGCCCCGGCCAGTTCGTCGGGCACGGTGAGGGCGGCGGACAGGGCCTGGAGGTGCCGTGCGGAGTTGCTGCGGCGGGCCGTGTGCTCGCCGCCCTGCGCGGTGTACGCGAGGCTGCCGAGGAAGGGCAGACGCCCGATGGCGGCGACGCGTTCGGCGAGCGAGGCGACGAGCCGGGGGCGCCGCAGGGAGGGCATGGCGACGACGCCGACGGGGCGGGCAGTGGAGCCGGGACCGTCGGACGCCCAGCCTTCCGGGGAGCGGGCCCAGTCGGCGAGGACCGTCACCACGGCCTTGAGGACATCGTCGGGGACGGGTCCGTCGGGCGCGTTCTCGGCCAGCAGCGGGCGCAGCCGGTTGCCCCACCCGATGTCCGAGAGCCGCCCCAGGGCTCGCCCGGTGGAGCACTGCTCGGCGGCGGGGATACGGCCCTTGAGGTCGACGCCCAGGGCGGGCATCCCCGTCGGCCACATCTTGCGCGGCTCGACCTCGACCCCGGGACGGGCCAGTTCCTGTGTCGCGCTGGTCAGCGTGTCCGTCGAGACGGAGGAGTCGGCCCAGGCTCCCGCGCAGTTGTCGCACCGGCCGCAGGGGGCGGCCCCCTCGTCGTCGAGCTGGTGGCGCAGGAACTCCATCCGGCACCCGGACGTGCTCACGTAGTCGCGCATGGCCTGCTGCTCGGCCGCCCGCTGCTTGGCGACCCACGCGTACCGCTCGGCGTCGTAGTACCAGGGCTCGCCGGTGGAGATCCAGCCACCCTTGACCCGCTTGACCGCCCCGTCCACATCGAGCACCTTCAGCATGGTCTCCAGCCGGGTGCGCCGGAGGTCCACGGACGTCTCCAGGGCCGGCACCGACAGCGGCCGTCCCGCTTCGGCGAGGGCCGTGAGGGTCTGCCGGACCTGAGCCTCGGGCGGGAAGGCGGTGTCGGCGAAGTAGCGCCAGATGGCCTCGTCCTCCTTGCCCGGCAGCAGCAGCACATCGGCATGCGCCACACCGCGCCCCGCGCGCCCCACCTGCTGGTAGTAGGCGATCGGCGAGGACGGCGAACCGAGATGGACCACGAACCCCAGGTCCGGCTTGTCGAAGCCCATGCCGAGGGCCGAGGTCGCGACCAGCGCCTTCACCCGGTTCTCCTGGAGGTCGGTCTCGGCCTGGAGCCGGTCGGCGTTCTCCGTGCGCCCCGTGTAGGACGCCACCTCGAAGCCGCGCTGCCGCAGGAAGGCGGTGGCCTCCTCGGCGGCGGCGACCGTGAGGGCGTAGATGATCCCGGAGCCCGGCAGCTCCTGGAGGTGCTCCGCCAGCCAGGCCAGCCGGTGGGCCGCGTCGGGCAGGCGTACGACCCCGAGGCGGAGGCTCTCCCGCTCCAGCGGGCCGCGCAGCACCAGGGCCTCGCCGCCGCCGGTGCCGAGCTGCTCGGCCACGTCGGCCGTCACGCGCGCGTTCGCGGTGGCCGTGGTGGCGAGCACCGGTACGCCGGGGCGGAGTTCGGCCAGCATCGCCCTCAACCGGCGGTAGTCGGGCCGGAAGTCGTGCCCCCAGTCGGAGATGCAGTGCGCCTCGTCGACCACCAGCAGACCGGTGGTGGCCGCGAGCCGGGGCAGCACATGCTCGCGGAAGTCCACGGAGTTGAGGCGCTCCGGGCTGACGAGGAGGACGTCCGCTTCACCGCGCTCGACCTCCCCGTAGACGGTCTCCCACTCCTCCGGGTTGGCCGAGTTGATGGTGCGCGCCTGGATGCCGGCGCGCGCCGCCGACTCGACCTGGTTGCGCATCAGCGCCAGCAGGGGCGAGACGATCACCGTCGGACCGGACCCGCGGCGGCGCAGCAGGGCGGTGGCGACGAAGTACACCGCCGACTTGCCCCAGCCGGTGCGCTGCACCACCAGGGCGCGCCGGCGCTCCTCCACGAGGGCCGCCACCGCCTGCCACTGGTCCTCCCGGAGCCTCGCCGACCCCGTGGGGTCGCCGACGAGCTCGGCGAGGATGGCGTCGGCTTCGGCACGGAGCTTCACGGTGTCCATGCCCCCATGCAACCCGATACCTCGGACAGTCAGCCACCTCACCCCCCGCGACCCCTCCCTCACAAGCAGCCACGGCCGGTGTCCCGCCCCCGATCGACACGTCAACAGCGCGTTGCCACCCGCCACCCGGGGCGTTGCCGACGACTCCCACGGGGCGGGGATATAAACGGTGGATCACCACAAAACCGCCAGTGGCCCCAATTGCTCGTTGCCGCAACCAAGTTCGGCAGGAAGAATTGAGGTCCGCTCCCCGCACGGCCCACCGGTGAACCGGTAGGGCTTCTGCTGCGGCGTGCGCTCCCCCAGTCCGACCCCGCCCGCAGTGTGGGCGCGTAGCCGAAGGGAGGATCGTGACCTTCGGATTCGCTCCGTCCTCGGCGGCCTCCATGTCGACGTCTGCCGACCTGTCCGCCGCTTCCGCCAACCGGTTGCTCGAGCCCGCGGAATGGGCCGCCGCCGGGATTCCGCTGCTGCGTAATCCCCGGGAGGTCGTCAGCGGACTGCACGCGCGCCATCAGCCGCGGCCCGCGACGGCGGTCATCGCCGTCCTGGACCCCGACGAACGGCTGCGGGCGAGCGCCTCGTTCATCAGGCGACCGGCCCCGGCGGACGGCTGGATGTTCCGTAACGCGCTCCTCGCGCAGCTGCGCCGGGTCATCCCGCACGACCTGCGCCGGCGTGCGCCGGTCCGGACGGCCGTCCTGCTGTACTGCCGTGACGGGGACGCGCGTTGGACGGAGGAGGACGGGGCGTGGATGTGGGGACTGCGGGACGCCTGCACCCTGCACGGACTGCGCTGCGGGGCGTACATCACGCTGACGCGTGACGGCTGGCAGGTCCTCGGCGAGGGCCGCGGTGGCCGCCGCCCCCACGCGGACTCACCGGCCGAGCCGTTCGCCACGGCCATGGCACCGCCGCCGATACCGCGCACCGGCGGGGTGGCCTCCGAGGTACTGCGCCGAGCGGCGGCCCGCTGACCGGGGCCTTCGGGCCCTCCAGGGCACGCCGGGCCCGGCGGCGCCGGCACTTCAGGCCACGCACGCGCCTGCACACATCCCACAGGGCGCTCGCGTGTGCGCACGCCTACGGGTACGGGCACCCGCGTACACGCACGCGTAGGGCGCGCGTCCACCCTTCCGGCCCCGCACCTCCCCCGGCCTCGCACCAGCACCAGCACCAGCACCAGCACCAGCACCAGCACCAGCACCAGCAGCCGAGCTTGCCCGGCCCTCGCTCGCCGTCCCGCCGCGCGCGGGCACGCGAAACACCCCGCCGGCACGCCGAAGCGCCCCGTCGCGGGGTGTGGCCGTCACGGCGCCCCGAGGGACGTGACGGGCACGCGTCGCTCCCCGGCGTGCCCTGGCGGGCCTACCGGGAGGGTTCGCGGTCGTTCAGACTCCGGCGCCCAGCACCGCGTTGATCTTCTGCGGGTCGCCGCAGACGATCAGCAGCGCACGCGCCCGGCCGAGAGCCTGGGGCAGTGTCTGCGCGGCGAGGGCCTCGGTGCCGCCGTTGACGGCGACCACGACCACGGGACGCGGCGCGGCCCGCCCGACGGCGGAGGCGTCGGCGTAGAACACGTCGTCGCCCGCGTCGTGCTGGGCCCAGTACGCGCTCTCCCCGAAGGACAGCTCGTGGGCGGCCCACGGGTGCTGCTCACCGGTGGTGATCACCAGTACGTCGCCGGGGGCGCGCCCCGACTCCAGCAGCAGGTCGACGGCTTCCTCCGCGGCGTCCAACGCGCCCTCGGCCGAGGCCGGGAGCAGCTGGATCTGGGGGGTGGCGGCCGGAGCGGACGGCCCGGGCTTGGCCGCGGTGTGCGACGCGCGCTGGGCCGGCACCGGCCGGGCAGGACCCGGGCGGCCGGGACGCGGCGGGGCCGCGGGACGGGGTCCGGGTACGGGACGAGGGGTCGGCGCTACGCGGCCGCTGGCCGGAGTGGCGCGCGGACCCTGGGCACTCTCGTGAATCTGAGGCTCCTCGGGAATGAGAGGCATGAGCTGATGTTTATCAAACGCCGCTACGACTCGCGTCAGCGGGTGGCACATGAGTGCGAACGAATCCGTCAGAAATCGAAGCCGAGCTGGCCCTCGATCTCCGGAACGCTTCCGTCCGCCCAGTTGCGGGCCTTCTTGAGGTGCCGCCACTGGGGCAGCGCATCAAGATACGCCCACGACAACCGGTGGTGCGGGGTGGGCCCCCGCTCCGCCAGAGCGGCCTTGTGCACGGGCGACGGATAGCCGGCGTTGGCCGCAAAACCGAAGTCTGCATGCTCGACACCCAGTTCGGCCATCATTTTGTCGCGCCGAACCTTGGCGATCACCGAGGCCGCCGCGACGGCGACGCAGGACTGGTCGCCCTTGATCACCGTACGGACGCGCCAGGGCGAACCGAGGTAGTCGTGCTTGCCGTCGAGTATGACCGCGTCGGGACGCACCGGGAGCGCGTCCAGGGCCCGTACGGCGGCGAGCCGCAGTGCGGCCGTCATCCCCAGGTCGTCGATCTCCTCCGGGGAGGCGTGACCGAGTGCGTACGAGGTCACCCACTTCAGCAGTTCCTCGGCGAGCGCCTCGCGGCGCTTGATCGTCAGGAGCTTGGAGTCGGTGAGGCCCTCGGGCGGTCGGCGCAGTCCGGTGATCGCCGCGCAGACGGTGACGGGGCCGGCCCACGCACCTCGCCCCACCTCGTCGACACCGGCAATGACCTTCGCTCCGGTCGTGGCGCGCAGGGAGCGCTCGACGGTGTGAGTAGGTGGTTCGTACGGCATGGCGCCCTTAGCCTACGCCGCCTTTGAGGTGGTGCGACACCCAGGTTCCCGGGGCGGCCGCGGCCTCGCGACGGGGCCGGGTCAGGTGCCCGGCGAGCGCAGCAGCGGCACCATCAACTGGTCGATCATCTCCGCGATCTCCCGCTCGCTCCATTCGCTGCCGCACACCTTCGAGCGGTACATCATCATGGCGGGAATCGCGTCGAGGACATAGCCGTTGGCCGCGTCGGGACGGACCTCGCCGCGCCGGATTCCGCGCTCCAGGACCTCCCGCAGCAGCTTCACCGTGGGCTCGACGACTCCCTCGATGATCACGGTGTGGAAGCGCTCCGCCTGGAGGGTGTCGCATTCGTGAATCACCGAGCGCAGGGCGAACCCGGGGCGCGAGAACATCGCCTCGCGGGCCTGGCGGCACAGTTCCAGGAGGTCGTCGCGCACGTTTCCGCGATCGGGCGCCTCGTCGAAGCGGGGCAGCCCGGCCTGGAGCGCGTCGGCGACGAGGTCCTCCTTGGACGGCCAGCGCCGGTAGACCGCGGCCTTGCCCGTCTGGGCGCCCGCGGCGACGCCCTCCATGGTGAGGCCGTTCCAGCCGACCGTGCTGAGCTGATCCAGCGCGGCGTCGAGGATCGCGCGTTCGAGTACGGCGCCGCGCCGGCGCGGGGAGGCCGTCTGAGCGGGAGCGGCCGTCCAGCGCGAAGTGACCATCTGTGTTTCTCCGTTGAGCCTTGGGGTGGGGATCTCGGCGGGTGCGAGCGGGCGGTCGGGGCGTGCACGGCGGCGACTTCGGTGAACGCTTGCGTTCACTAAGGGGGACTCACTACCGTTGACGCGACAGTGAACGCGAGCGTTCACTAAGGCACTTGTGGGGGACCCATAGTGACAACCTCTCCGTTGATTCAGGATCAGAAGCCGGGAGTCGCCCGCCGGGAGGGGCGTCCCGGCATCGCGCTCACGGTCATCGCGGCCTGCCAACTCATGGTGGTGCTGGACGCGACGATTGTGAACATCGCCCTCCCGCACATTCAAGAGTCGCTCAAGTTCAGCACCACCGACCTGACATGGGTGGTCAGCGCGTACACGCTGACGTTCGGCGGCCTGCTGCTCCTGGGGGGCCGGGCCGGGGACATCCTCGGTCGACGCCGGGTCTTCATGACCGGCATCCTCGTCTTCACGCTCGCCTCGCTCCTCGGTGGTCTCGCCCAGGAGCCCTGGCAGCTGCTGGCCGCGCGCGCCCTCCAGGGTGTGGGTGGCGCGATCGCGTCGCCGACCTCGCTGGCGCTGATCACCACGACGTTCCCGGAAGGGCCCGAGCGCAACCGGGCGTTCGGGGTGTTCGCCGCGGTCTCGGCGGGTGGCGGTGCCATCGGTCTGCTGGCGGGCGGCATGCTCACCGAATGGCTCGACTGGCGGTGGGTGCTCTTCGTCAACGTGCCCATCGGTGTGCTGATCGCCGTGCTCGCGCCGATGTACATCAGCGAGTCGGAGCGGCACCCCGGGCGGTTCGACATAGCGGGCGCGCTCACCTCGACGGCCGGTATGGCGTCCCTGGTGTACGGCTTCATCCGCGCGGCCGAGGAGGGCTGGCGGGACGGACTGACCATCGGTTCGTTCGCGGCGGCGGTCGTTCTGCTGCTGGCGTTCGGCTATATCGAGAGCCGGGCCAAGGAGCCGATCACCCCGCTGAGGATGTTCGCCGACCGCAACCGGTCGGGCACGTACGTGATCATGCTGAGCCTGGCCGCGGCTATGTTCGGCATGTTCTTCTTCATCGTGCTGTTCGTGCAGAACGTGCTGCGGTACACACCGATCGAGGCCGGCCTCGCCTTCCTGCCGGTCACCGTCGCGATCGTCACGGGCGCGGGTCTGTCGCAGCGGTTCCTGCCGGTGCTGGGGCCGAAGCCGTTCATGCTGGGTGGTTCGACGCTGGTCGCGCTCGGTCTCGCCTGGCAGACCCTGATCAGCCCCGACAGCTCCTACGTCAGCGGTGTGCTCGGCCCGATGCTGCTGTTCGGCTTCGGCATGGGGCTGAACTTCGTGACGCTGACCCTGACGGCCGTCTCCGGGGTCGCCCCGCACGAGGCGGGCGCGGCGTCCGGGCTGCTCAACGCCACGCAGCAGGTCGGCGGTTCGCTGGGTCTGTCCATCCTCACCACGGTCTTCGGTACGGCCAGCCGTGAGGAGGGGGAGAAGCAGGTGCAGCTGTTCATGGCGGAGGCGTCGCCCGAGCAGAAGGCCGAGTTCGCGAGGACGCAGCAGCTTCCGGCCCCCTGGAGCCATGAGGTGCTCGCCCATGGCATCGCGACGGCTTTCATCCCCGCCATCGCGATGGCCGTCCTCGCCCTGGCCACCGCCGCGGTGGTCATCAGGGTCCGCAAGAGCGACCTGGACGCCCTCGCGGGAACGGCGGGACCCGCCGGAGGCTGACCGCCACCCACCGACGCCGGACCACGTCCCTGGCCAAGCCCGAGGCAAGGGACGTGGTCCGCGCGAGCGCCCCGTCCCAGCGCCCCGGCGTCACAGGAGCACACCGCAGGGGCGGCCCCCGGACAAGGCCAGGGCTCACGCCCTGCCTCAGCGGACCAACGGCTCCGGCTCCCACTCCGACTCGCCGCAGGTCGGCCCACTCCCAGGCCCGCTCACCTCGGACGCCACCGGCCGTTCCTCAAGGATGCGCCGGGCCTCGGCCTCGCCCCAGCTCGTGGCGTACCAGGGGGTGTCCCGCTCCTCGTCCAGTTCGGCGGCGATGTCCCGCAGCGCGCACGAGCGCATCGGCTCCTCCAGCCGGTCGAGGACGGGTACGGCGTCGGCGGACAGTCCCCTCGCGTACTCCAGGTCGAACCGGCCCGTGGTCTCGTACCGCTCGACATTGCGCTCGGCGATCAGCTCGTCCGGCGACACGAACCCGAACGCGAGCACCCCGGCGAGCGCGCTGACCGCGACCGCCCGCGGCAGCAGACGGGCACCCCACACCCCGGCCGCCATGATGAGCACGATGACCAGGCCGAGCCACAGCTCCATGGCCACCACCGAGATCCTCAGACGCGTCAGCCCATAGGCCTCCACATACATGTCCATACGGCGCACAGCGGATGCCACGACAACGAGCGCCAGCGCGCACAGGGTTCCCAGCACGGCCCGCACGAGCGTGCGGTCACTCGATCGGGTGCGGGGCGCCCAGCGCAGCGCCACGACGATGACGGCCAGGGTGAGCAGGGTGGCGGTGAGCAGCTGCCAGAAGCCCTGCCGCGCGTACTGGGCGTAGGTCAGCCCCGTCTGCGCCAGCACGACGTCGTAACCTCCGAAGAGCACGGCGAGCTGGACGGCGTTGAAGGCGGCGAAGAGGACGATCAGCCCGATCAGCGGGAGCGCCCACTCGACGCGGCCACGGGCCACTCCGGCGGGCACCTGGACCCGGTCCCAGCGGGTCGGCGCCGCGGCCGTGCGGGCCGCGGCGAGCGCCCCGAAGAGGCCCAGCATGAGGAGCAGGACCCGCCAGGGCCCGTCCTCGGTGGAGACGTCCGGCACCAGGGCGCCGAGGAGGTCGGCGAAGGCGGCGTCCGCCTGGGCGAACAGCACGCCGAAGACCAGCAGCAGCCCCGCGGCCACGGCGAGCGACCGCAGCGCGGGCCCCACCTTGCTCCGGTCGCCGCCCGCACGTTCCCGCAGCCCCTGCCAGGCCCAGGCGGGGCCGGTGACGGCCGCCGTGAACACGCCGACGGGGCCGAGCAGGACGGCCGGCCATGTGCGCCCGCCGTGCAGGGCGAGCGAGCCCGCCGCGAGCGCGGTGACGACGGCGAGGAACGAGGGCCACTCGGCGGCCCGCATGGAGGGCACGACCAGCAGGGCGAGCCCTCCCGCACCCCAGACGAGCGACCAGGAGCGTGGCCGCCGGCCGGCCCGTCGTCCGGCGAAGTACACGGCCAGCGTCGCGGGCACGGCGACGACCAGCAGGTTGACCGCCATCCCGTCCCCGAGCAGCAGCATGCTGAGCAGCCCGGTGGCCAGCGCGGCCCAGAGCGTCGCTGTACGGATCGGCGCGGGCTCCTCCACACCGGCCCCAGCCGCACGCGGCGGCGGAGGCACCGCCCCACCGGCCGCCGTCCCGACCCCGGCGACCGACCGCGTCGACTCCGCCCCGGCAACCGTCCGTGTCGACTCCGACCGGCTGACGGACCCCGCCGACGCCGACTCAGCGGCCGAACGCTCCGCCGTGGCGTCCCCCGCGTCCGCGGCATCTGCGGCCTCGGCATCTGCTGCGGCATCCATGGGCGCCTGCGCGGGCGCTGCCGCATCCGAGCCGCGCTGCTCGGCCGAGGCTCGCGCCCGGGACGTTCGCCCGTCGGACCCGGGCGCTGCTGGCGTGGACGGTTGGTCGGACACGGGACCCCCTCCCCCGACCGGCCCATCGCTCGCCGCCTGCGGCATGCCGCTGCGGCGGAAGGCTCGTGGGCCGGTGTCTCGGCGCCGCACCTTGTCAAGATCAACAGCGGCGTGCCGGACAGGCTATGCGGCACGCCAGGCCATGGCAGAGACCGAGAAGCACTCTGTGGCACGCCTGTGACACTTGAGGCGGTTGTGACGACCGAGCCCAGGGAAGCGGGCCGCCGCCACGCGACCACCCCACCGAATCGGCTCCCTCCAGCCGGAACTACTGCACAGGCGCCCAGTCCGGCAGGGCCTCCGTCTGGTCCACCCACCCCTCGGGAGGTGCCCCGTCCTTGCCGCCGGAAGCGACCACTCCCCCGACGATCGCGCAGGTCGTGTCGACGTCACCGCCGGCCTGGGCGGTGGTCCAGAACGCCGTCTCGTAGTCACCGAGGGCGCGCGCGGCCGACCACAGCGCGAACGGCACCGTGTCATGCGCCGTCGTACGCCGGCCACACCCCAGTACGGCCGCGACCGTGTCCGCGTCGGCGTAGTCGAGCATGTCCCGGGCACGCCGCAGCCCCGCGCCGACGGCGCTCTTCGGGACGAGCGCGATGACCCCGTCGAGCAGCGCCTCGGCGGTCGGCGGCCCCGCCGGGTCGGCCGCCAGGGCGGCGGCCGCGGCGACGGCCATGGCGCCGACGACGGCCTCCCGGTGCTGGTGCGTGGGGTACGCGGAGATCTCCGCCTGGTGCGTCGCCTGCTCGGGGTCGTCGGCGTACCAGGCGCCCAGCGGGGCGATCCGCATGGCCGCGCCGTTGCCCCATGATCCCTGGCCGTTGAAGAGGGCGGAGGCCAGTTCACGCCAGTCGCCGCCCTCGCGGACCAGCCGCAGCAGACGGTTGACCGCGGGCCCGTAGCCCCGGTCGAAGTCATGGTGGACGGCGAAGGAACGGGCGAGCTCGTCCTGGTCGATCCGCTGATGGGCGGCGAGGACGGCCACGACGGAGCAGGCCATCTCGGTGTCGTCGGTCCACTGCCAGGGGCCGGGCGGCGTCTCGCGGCGCTTGAGCAGCGGATAGTTCACCGGCACGAAGTACTGAGAGCCCAGCGCGTCCCCCACCGCGAGTCCACGCAGGCTGGCCAGGGCGCGCTCCAGGCGGCCGTCGGGAGAGGAGTCAGCGGTCATCGCCCTGCCACTCTAACTGGTGGCCCCGTACGATTCCGGGTCACGCCAGCGGTCGAAGGGCCGGTCGATGGCGTACTTGCCGTTCTCCCCGAGCACCAGCATCCGCATCTCCGCGTTGCCCGGGTTCGACAGGGACTCGAACTCGGCGACCGTCCAGTGGAACCAGCGCATGCAGAACAGCCGCATGGCGAGCCCATGGGTCACGATCAGGACGTTCGGCGGATGGTTCGGGTCCTCGAAACTACGGAACAGGCTCTCCAGGAAATTGCCGACCCGGTCGTACACGTCGGCCCCGGACTCCCCCTGCGCGAAGCGGTAGAAGAAGTGGCCGTACGCGTCCCGGTAGGCCTTCTGGAGGCGTACCTCCTCGGGGTCCTGCCAGTTGCCCCAGTCCTGCTCCCGCAGGCGGGGCTCCTCGCGTACGCGCACCTGCTCGGGGTCCAGATGGAAGGCCTGGAAGGTCTCGTGCGTCCGGCGGTACGGGGAGACGTAGACGCTGACACGCTCCCGGCCGAACAGCTCCCGGAGCCGTTTGCCGGTCTCCTCGGCCTGCTGCCAGCCCAGCTCGGTGAGCGCCAGAGCATGGTCGGGTTCGCGTTCGTACACGGTGTCATCAACATTGCCCGTTGACTCGCCGTGCCGGACAAGGACGATGCGCCGTGGTCGTGCCATGCCAAAACCCTAAAGGGGACGAGGCCGGAACGAGCACCTCTCCGGGTCACCTACGGCGTAGATCACACGGATCCTGACAGTCCGGTTCCCGGACCCACCCGAGTCCGGATCTCCGACGTGCCAGGCAGGCTCCCTCTCGGCGTCAGACCGTCCAGCTCGGTTCCAGCTCCACGATGTCGCCCGCGAGAGCGGCGACATCCGCTTCGATCTGGGCCCGCAGGGCGAGGCGCTCGATGCGTTCGACACGGTATTTGCCGTGCTCGGCGGCCGACTGCCACATGGAGAGGATCAAGAACTCATGGCCCGGCGCCTCGCCGAACAGGCCCCGCAGCATTCCGGGGGATCCCGCCATCGCGGGGTTCCAGACCTTCTCCTGCATCAGCGCGAAGTGCTCGGCCCGCTCCTCGTGGACACGGCAGTGCGCCACCCGTACGAGGTCGGCGTCCCCGAAGCGCGGCTCGAAGCCGGTCTTCACGTCGAAGCGGTAGTCGAACAGCTTGACCTGCGCGTCCTTGTGGGTGCCGGACTGCGAGGCGGCGAGACGGTCGTGGGATCGGGCCATGAAGGAGTCGTAGAAGGCACGGCTCTCCCAGAACGAGAAGATGTGCGCCACCCCGGGTCGTGCCCGGCTCCAGCCCCCACCCTGTCCACGGAATCC
>NZ_LIRK01000354.1 GCF_001419765.1 Streptomyces torulosus | reverse complement strand
GGGTGGGGCGGGTGGTGGGCTCGCTCAGCAGCTGCATCCAGCGCAGTTCCGACAGGCCCTGGGCGATGCGGCGCCGGGAGGCTTCCTTGTGCTGTGCGGTGTAGGTGCCTTGGAACACCCGGGTCCGGGTGAGGGCTTGGTCGATGCTGCGCGCTGGGCGGCGCATGGGTATGTCACTCCTCTTCGTCGGCGTCGTCGTCGATCGCCAGCCCCAGTTCGGCGGCCAGGCGGCGTTTGGCCGTGCGGCGGGTGGAGCGGACGGTGGCCTCGCAGACCCCCATGACCAAAGCCGTGAGTTTGGTGTCGAAGTCCAGGGCGTAGTGGAGGACCATGACATCAAACTGCCGCTCGGGAAGGCGGGCCATTGCGGCAAACATCCGCATGCTGTCTTCCAGTTCCGTAATCTGCTCGTCAAAGGTGTATTCCTGACGGAACTGGGCGCGGAAGTCGTCGAGGAGGGGACCAGTGGCCGCGCGTATCGCGCGTTCGAAGGCCAGGGTTTCGGTGGCGGCCGGTTCGCGGCCCTGAAGGGCGAGCTGGCTCGCGACACGTTCCTTGAGCAGGGCCCACGCGTAGGCGCCCATGTTCTCCTGCGAGATGACCAGGGGCCAGATGACCGCGAGGTAGACGAAGGTGGCGTCGACCAGGTCGTCGGCGTCCTCCTCGCTGCCGAGTTGGACGTGGGCATACTCGAAGTAGGGCTGGTGGTACAGATCGTGGAACGCCCAGAACGCCGGCGGCATCGAATCGCTCGGCTCGCGGGTGGTGCGGCCGGTGGAGTCCTGGGGAGGGTGGCCGGTCATCGGCGGCTCCCTTTGTCCGGGCCCGCCGTGCCGGGATGTTCGGTGGGGCGCTGCTGCTCGATCAATGTTGCCGCTCCGACTCGGACTCCGGCACCCAGCAGGCGCCGCAGCCCGGCCGCCNNGTGCTGGCCTCGGCCGCCACGTCGGGCGCGAAAGCGCGCACCGCGGCGGCCGAGGCCAGCACGAGGCTGGCAACGTCGTAGGTCACGATCGTGGGGATCCTTCTCATCCGGTCGGCGATCGGCGGGCCACCCGTCCCCGATCGGGGCGCCGTCACCTGGAGCCTCGTTGCTCCTGCGGACAGCAAACCTCCTCCGAATGGCGGAGCGTGCAGAGCCGCGACCATGAACTTTTAACGGAGAGTAGCGTTCCGGTTACTGCAAATTCGAACACGATTAGCGACCACACACGCCAGATGGGATGGTCCGCGCCAACCTGCACCGGCGGACGGCCGTTAAAAGGTCAATCACCGTTTGCGCAAACCCATGGCGACTACCTGCAACCAGATTTGTGACGGGAGTCACTGGGTGAAATCAAACAGGTGCACAAAGCTACTGCCGTTGAGCCGGGCGCACGCCCCGCGTATTCCATCTGACCGCGTCGGCCGCCCAGATCGTCTGAGAAGCGGAGTCCTCCGGCCGTGGGGTGGTCGACCTCGCCCACTCAAGACACACGCAAACGAGCCCCGGACTGATGAGCCGAAGCTCAGGAGTTGTCACCTGCCGAGCCGAGTGAGCTGGCGAAGTGGAGCCGTCAGAGCAGTCTGGTTGTCACCGACAAGGCATTCGACCTGTCACACGCGCTCATTCAGCACTCTTTCTGTCACCAGAAACGAAGATCGGGAGCCGGTGGCTCTCCCGATGCGGCACTTCACTTCACCTGGCGCCGGGACCAACGGCACCGTCCTGGCCTGCGGTTCCTGACCAGCACTGGCCGCCATCACGGCGCGGAGAGCCTGGAGGAGGGCCGGGTGTTGCTGGCCCTGGACTGCGCCGGCGATGTGGTCGACGTCGTCTCGCAGCCGTTGAAGATCTCCTTCGGGACCTGCGGGAAGCGCCGCTCCCACACCCCTGACTACCTTGCGGTGACCCGCCGCGGTGTCTGGCTGATCGACGTGCGTCCCGAGCCTTTGATCAGGGAGGTAGACCGGGAGTTGTTCGCCGCGGCCGCCGAGGTCGCTGTCGCCTGCGGCTGGCGCTACGCGGTGGCTTCCCGCTGGTGCGAGCACGCCTTCGCGGGCCTGGACGCGACAGCGTCGCGTCGGCGGCTGAGGTCTGATCCGCTGGGTCTTCGCCAGTGCTGCTTGCCGGGGCTGCGGGCGCCGAGAACATCAGATGGCGGCCAGAGTGCGCTTCCAACACCCGCGGCCCGCGATGGGAGATCTTGCGAACGGAACCGGCGGAGACCGCACTGAAGCCGGGCGATACCTGGCTGGTGGGTATCCCCGCGACCGTGGTGCTCGTCCAGGCGGTCCACCGCTTCGATCCGCCCCTGGTTGTCCGGTTGACCGTTTGCCACTGGAGTCTGACCGGTGGCCGAGGCACGCAACAGGGAGCAGACCAAGCGCATTCGATCAGGCCACTGCGTCGCCCTCTTCCCTTCCTGAGCATCGGCGAAGATCTCGTCCTCAGCAGGCGCAAGGCTGCGGGCCCACGGGCGGGCGATCCTGAGCCCGCCCTCGGTCCGCCAGGGCGGGAAACCGGCTGATCTTCTACGGCAATGGACGGCGCCGTTCGACAACCCTTCCGAGCTGAGGCACGCGCTTGCCCTCCCCGGCGGGTCAGTGGCGTCACATGCCAGCGACACATACGGAGTGCTACCGCTTGCACACCTAACGTGACACACCTAGCTTCGTGATCAGCGGAAACCATCCGCTATTCGTTCGGTCTGCATAGCTGATGGAGCCCTGCAATTCCAGGTGATTCCATTAGTTTCGCTGCCAGCCATGTGCCACCTAGTCGACCATGCTGCCGCACGACCTGATTGTGGGCTGCACCGAAATCCAAGGAGAAGGTTATGAAGAAGACAGTCCTCGTCATGGCGGGCGTGGCAGTGGCTACGGCATTCTCAGCAGTGCCCAGCCAGGCAGCCCAGTCCGTACTCGTTGTGGATGACAACGGGGTGCAATGCCCGGGCGCACCTTTCACCACGATCCAGGCAGCGATCACTGCGGCCTCACCAGGAGATGTGATCAGGGTCTGTGCCGGAACATACAACGAGGTTGTCACCGTGAACAAGGCGAATTTGCAGTTGATCGGACCGGCCGCCGCCCCCACACGGACAGCGTGCCGCCAGGCCGGAGCTCCGGATCCATCCAGACAGGCGATCATCCAGTCGGCGGGCGGTTCAGGCAGTGTCCGCTTGCTGGAGAACGGCATCAGATTCTCCCGCTTCACCGTTCAGAACAACACCTCCAGCTATGGCATCGTCACGAGTGCGACACACTCAGGCCACCAAGTCCGACAGAACATGATCCAGAATAATGTCATCGGAGTCTATTTCCACTCCAGCGGTACAAGCCTTTCCGAGGTTGAACAGAACTGCATCCGCCAGAACAATCAACCAGGTTCTGCAAGTGGCAGCGGAATCTACTCAGACGCGGGCCTGAAAAAGGCGGACATCGAAACAAACACCTTCTCTGGTAACGAAAACTCCGGCGTCCTTCTGGATGCGCTGACACCCGGAGAAGTCGACAATGTCAAAGTAAACAGCAATACCTCCCTGGAAGACAGGGCCTTTGCATTCATCTTCAAGTCCAGCAACTCCAGCGTAGGGAGTAACATCATCCGGGATAACTTTGGCGCCCCCGGGATCTTCTTGGGCGACAACAACACGAACTTGAAGATCACCTCCAACCATATTGAGAGGGGATTTCTAGGCGTGCGGGCCAACGCCTTCGGCCTTTCGCCCAGCACCAACGTCACCATCGCCAGCAACGTCATCAGAAATTCCGAATCAAGTACCGTTGGTCACGGCATCAGTGTGGCAGCGAACTCCCTCACGAACTCCGTCATCTCCGGAAACATTGCCGACCACAACGCGGGCGACGGAATCCGAATCGATGCCAGCGGCAACGGGGGCAACAACATCCGGTCCAACGTCGCCCGCCGCAACGCCATGCTCGACTGCCGCGACAACACCAGCGGCACCGGCACCGATGGCACGGCCAACACCTGGACCGGCAACATTGGTCCGAACGCGGCCCCTCCCGGCATCTGCCTCTAACCTCACCCTTTCATCTGGGGATGACTGGCACCCCCTCGACGGTGAGCGGTCGGGCACTCCGACCTGGCCGCTGACGTTGCTCTTCCGCCATGGTGAGTTGACACCGAAGGAAGCCGAAGAGGTCGCCCGGGCAACAGCGGTCGGCAGCCACGCGGACGGACTGGAGCGGTGGAGCGGACTCACTCGCGCGCGACCAGACGCCCATCAGCAGTAGCCTCGCGGGACTCTACTGGCGGCTGCGACAGGACGGTCGAGAAGAACAATTTGCCGGCGTCAAGCCTCGCAGGTGACAAGAAACCTGCCTACGTGACAAGTAGCGTGCTTCAGCTCAACTGACTGATCCCGTGCTCTCGGTGCGTCAGGCACCTACAGGTCGAACTCGAGGTGCTCGATGTCCGTGAAGCGGACCTCCTCCAGGCTTCCGGCGCGGCGGCCGCCGTCCTGGAAGTACACCTCCTTGAGCGCTTCGGCGGCGATCTCTTGGAGCTGCTGTTCGGTGGCGCCGGCTTCCTGGGCGTTGAAGAGGCGGGCGGCGTGGCGGGGCGGCAGGGCGACGGTCAGGTGGCGGATGCGGTCCTGGTCCGTTGACCCGATGGGCGCGGTGTAGCCGAGGCGGGCGCGGGTATCGATGACGATGCCGCCGGTGGTCGCCGCCTTCTCGCGGGCCTTGGCCCGGATCTGCGGCTGCCACCGCTTCTTCACCTCGCGCTCCAGGCGCGCGGCGAGGTCCGGGCGGGGCTTTTTGATCTGGTCTTTCACGTACCGCTCCACGGTGCGCTGCGAGATCCGCAGCATCTGGGCGACCGCCTTGGTGCCCTTGAGCTGCTTGACCAGGTAGCGCATCTGCGCGCCGGCCGACTTCGGTGCCGGGCGGGTGAACGCCTTCTGCACCGCGGCCTCCAGGCCGTCCCCGAACAGGCTCATCGCCTACTCCTACTCCCCGTTGTCGACGTCGGTGACGGTGCCGTCCTTGATGTACCGGGCGAGGTTGAGCTCCGGGGCGTTGAACCGCTCGCGGACCTCTTCGCCCCACAGGACGCTCTGGGTGCCCTCGTGCTTGACCAGGCCCGGGTTGATGCCGAGCTTGAAACCGCCGGGCAGCGGCTTGCCGTCCCGGTAGGGCAGGAAGTCCAACGGACTGGTGCCATCGGCCGCGTAGACGACGCAGTCGGACAGGACCGCCACCGGGTACTGCCCGGTGAACGCCGCGTGCTTGACGATCTTTCGGTGGAGGTTGATGCGGGTGCGGGAGATGACCGCCGCGCGGATGTCCGGCCGCCACGTCGCACGGGACAGGGCCCGCCACGGCTGCCCGGGCTTCCAGCCCTCACCGCGGGGCCGCTCACGCAGTTTGCCCAGGCCACCCTTCACCGTCGCCTTGATCGCAGAGACGACGATCGCCAGCTCCGGGTCCCGCTGGCGGTAGCCGTCCATCGCGGCGAGGAAGGCGGCCGGCTCCATGTCCGCGTGCACGCCGAGGTCGGCCATCGTGGCGAGGAAGGCGTCACGGAGCCGCTGGTACCAGCCGTCCAGGTAGCGGCCGTTCTCGTGCCGGACGTACGCCTCGATCGGCGCGACCTCGTAGCCGAGCTCCACCGCGTACGCCACGGTCGGCGTCGCGTACCAGGCCGGGCCCTGCGGCTGCTCGCCCTTCGGCGTGAACGGGCTGGGCAGCAGACTCGCGTCCAACTCCGCCCACTTGTCCTTGCCGACCTTCACCCTCGACAGGTCGACGTGGGAGAGGTCGACCAGCCACGAGCCGGGCAGCTTCGCATCGAAGACCGGCGCCTTGACGTGCGTGGGTGCACCGAGGCCGACGATCAGGCCGTTGGCGCCGGCGGCGAAGGCCATGTTCACGTCGATGCCGACCAGGTGCCGCAGGGTGCACTCGGCATCGGTCATCGGCCGCGCCCAGTCGTACGCCTCCTCGAACAGCTTCTCTGCCGGACCGCGCACGTGGAAGCGCGGCAGGTCCGCCAGGAGCGGGTGCCCGTCGGGGGCCTCGCACGGCGCGCAGTCCACCGGATCCTTGCCCAGCGAGCCGGGATTGTGCTCGGAGTGCCGTCGGCCGTCGCGTCGGGCTCGGAGGCGCGGGTCGGCGGGTGCAGCGCGGTCATCAGCTCCAGGCCGGTCACGGCCGTGGAGCCGCGCGGCGTCATCACTCGGGACGCGTACACGCCCAAGACCCGGGCGAGTTCCGCCGGCGCCAGATGCCCGGCCTCGCCCCAGTGCCGGGAGTCCAGCGCGTTCCACGACGGGATGCACAACTGCACACAGGCCCGCTCCGAACCGGTCGCGGGGCGGTAGATCCGCGCCCACGGCCCGAAACCACGCTTCGTGAGCTTCCACTCCGCGCGGGCGAGCTGCTTGATGACCTTGTGGCCCTCCGGGATCCGACCGGCCAGCCGCTCCTCCTCGGTGAGGGCGACCGGGAGGCCGTAACGCTCCACCGCTGTCTCGGTGAGCACCAGCAGGGGGTCGGCGTCCTTACCCGGACCGGACAGCTTCGGCGCCCCGAGCCTGGCTTCCTTCAGCGTCCAGTCCACCAGGGCCGGGATTGGACTTGGCGGGCACGTCCAGGACCAGACCGCCGGTGCAGTACGCCAGCACCTGCCCGTCAGCGTCGACGTCGACGACCGCAAGCGGACCATTCTCAAACCGCGAGTCGCTTTCGCTCGCCGGGGTCGCGGCCGGGGCCGCCTTCCTCGCGACCGGCCGACGCGACCTCGACGACGGCCTCGCGGTGCGCCCCGGACGGGGCGCAGCCACCGGAGCCGGGGCGACAGGGGCAGAGGTCTGGGTGTTCTCGGTTGCAGTCATGGCCGCAGCCTCGGAGACCGGCGCCGCGGCAGTCGGGGCTTCCGGAGCGGGGGCGGGCTCGCTGGTGAACGTCTCGGGCACCGCTGTGTCCTGCTCGGGTGCGGCGGAGTTAGTGGGGGCGGGGTAGAGCTCCGCGAGCTGCTTGAGCATCCGCGCATACGCGTCACGCTCCGGCGGTCTGGGCTCGGTCTTACCGGCCTCCCAGCCGCTGACGGTTGCCCGCCGAACGTCCAGGGCTGAAGCCACTTCGTCCAGCGTCAGGCCGTGTGCCTGGCGCAGCCGCCTGCGCTCCGCCGGCGGCGGCAGCACAGACCGGGACGCCACCAGCGCATCGATCCGGTCGAACAACCCAGACATTGAACACCTCCCAGGCGACACCCTAACCCATGAAACGTACGGATAGCGTACGGATGACGTACGAATCGCGTACGGAACGCGTTTGTGCGGTAGCTTCAGGTGTTGATCTAGTGCAGGCACGGATCCAAAAGCGGCACCGTCGCCGATCGCAAGAAGGAGACCAGTCGGAGGCGCGGTTCAGCCGTGGGCCGGTACAGGCGACAGTCAGCCGGACAGGGCAGCTTCCAGATCCCGCATGCCGGTCCCCCCGAACGCACCACCGCCCGCGTTCGGCGCACCACAGCAGGTCTGCGAGGATGGCCGGCAGCTGGCTCGTACCGGGTCCGGGGACCTGTGGGCGGCGAGAGGCGGGCGGGTACGGACAGCGGGCGGGAGAGCGGAGCGGTGCGGCACATGCCGGAGTACCCGGAGTATCTCGCGGCGGTCGTGTTCACCGCGGGCGGCGTCGTCAACGCCCTGCTGGCACCGCACCGGTTCTCCACCGCCGTCCTGTTCTGCCTCGCGGTGACCTCTGCCGGACTCGGCGTGGCCGGTCGCAGTGCGGCAGCCCACCCGACCATCGCCACCGTCCTCGCCGTTGCCGCCCTGCTCCTGGCGCTTGCGCTGGGCCTGCTGCTGTTGGCCGACGGCGTCCTCCTGGTCCGGCGCTACGGACCCCAGGCAGCCTTGCTGGCGACCGGGGCCGCCGGCTGCGGGGTGCTGGCGGTGCTCGGCCTCGACGCGGTCTTCCACACGGTCGGCGGCGAGGCGTTCGGTGCCCTCGTGGTCGCGGTGAACGCGGCCGCGGGATACCTCACTCTGCTCTTCCTCGTCTTCGCCGGCTACGTGTGCGTCCGGGGCCGTAGCACCCCCTGCCGGAAACCACCCATGTCGTCGTCCTGGGCGCCGGGCTCAACGGCGACCGGCCCGGCCCGCTGCTGACCCGCAGGCTGGAGCGCGCCCTCGCGATCGACGCCGCCCGCGCACAGGACACACCTCGTGTGGTGTTCGTCGTCTCGGGCGGCCAAGGCGACGACGAGGTCCGCTCCGAGGCCGACGCGATGGCCGACTATCTGCGCGGACGCGGAGTGCCCGCCGACCAGATCGTGCGGGAAGACCGCTCCGTCAACACCGGGCAGAACCTCCGCTTCAGCGCGGCCCTCGTGGACGGCACAACTCCCGGCCACCGTGCCACGGTGGTCACCAGCGGCTTCCACGTCTACCGCACGACCCTGCTGGCCCGCCGCGTCGACGTGCCGAGGTCCTGGTGGACCATGCCCGCTGACTCCAACTACCTGTGGCGCTACCTGCCGTATCACCTGGCCGCTGCCGTTCAGCACGAGGAGCTGGCTGCCCTCGTGTGCGACCTGCGCTGGGTCGAGGCCAAGACGCGTCGACTCGGTTCCGTGGTGGGCGTCGTAGCCGATCTGGAGTTGTCGGACACCCCCACTGCCCGGATCCTGCGCGGAGTCCTCCAGCACGCAGCCCATCTGCTCGGCGCCATAGACCCGCCCGAGGCGCTGGGCGCGACGCTGGCCGCCCAGTTGCACGACGTGCCTGGCCTTGAAGCCGAACTCCATGCCTACCGGCAGACGCTGTCCCGGCCTCGGCTGGAGCCGACATGGCCCATGCCCGACCGGCCCGATCCGGCTCGGCCCTACCTGTCCGGTCACAAGGGCGCTGTCACGAGCTGCGCCTTCTCCCCGGACGGCAGCCTGTTGGCCACCACCAGCAACGACCACACCGCACGCATGTGGCGGGTCACCGACGGCGCCGAACAGGCCGTCCTGTCCGGGCATACCGGCGGAGTGTGGGACTGCGCCTTCTCCCCCGGCGGTACTCTGCTCGCCACCGCCAGTAACGACCACACCACGCGGCTGTGGCGGGTCGCCGACAGCATCGAACTCGCCGTATTAATCGGCCACACCGACTGGGTGACGAGCTGCGCGTTCTCCCCGGACGGCGCCCTGCTGGCCACCACCAGCAAGCCGTGCTGAGCGGGCACACCGACGCAGTGACCAGTTGCGCGTTCTCCCCGGACGGCACTCTGCTCGCCACCACCGCCGACGACCGGACCGTACGGCTGTGGCAAGTCGCCGACCGCACCGAGCGCGCCGTGCTCACCGGGCACACCAACTGGGTGGAGAGCTGCGCCTTCTCCCCGGACGGGACGCTGCTCGCTACGACGGGGCGCGATCAGACGATACGGTTGTGGCACGTGGCCACCGGCAGATGCTACTGCGCCCTCCGCCTGGCCAGCGATCTGACGGGGCTGTGCTGGCACCCTGGCGCGGCGCTGCTGTGCGCCGCCGGCGGGGCGGGGGTGTACATGTTGGCGTACGTGCCCTGAGAGCGAGTCGCCGGTCCGCTCACTTGGTGCCGACCGTGCGGAGCACACTGAGGACCAGCGCGCGGGTGACGTGCACGATCTCGGAGACGCAGACCTGCTCCTGGGCGCTGTGTGCAAGCCGGATGTCGCCCGGGCCGAACTGCAGGGTCGGGATGCCGGCGGCAGCGTAGAGCCGCAGGTCACTGCCGTAGGGGGCGCCATGTTCGCGCGGGGCGGGGCCACCGCCCGCGACAGTGTGCGCCGCGTCCCGTACGACATCCCGCAGCGGATGCCCCAACGGCAGTCGCCCGCTGGCGAACTGACCCCCCGACCAGGTGACGGTCGCCGGATGGTCGCGCAACCACGGGTCGGCAGCGCATGCCTCGGCTACGCACAGCTCAAGGGCAGCGCGGGCGGCCGCGGGATCCTCATCCAGACGCACACCGAACCGGCCTTCGGCGACCAGCAGATCGGGCACGCTGCTCGCCCAGTCGCCCGAGCGGACCGTACCGACGGACAGCGCATACGGAATCCGGTACTCCGCCATCAGTGGATCCGGGTCGGCGTTCCGCTCAGCCTCAAGGCGGGCCAGCGCCCGGTGAACGGGCAGGTACGCGTCGATGGCGCTGACCCCGGCGTCACGGGAACTGCCGTGAGTGGCCAGACCGGGGACGGCGATGCGGAAGGTGAGCGCACCGGCGTTGGCCGTGATCAGCGCGCCACCGGTCGGCTCGGTGATGATGCAAGCGTCACCCGTGTGGCCGCGCTGGAGCGTGCCGAAGGTGCCCAGTCCGCCGTCCTCCTCCCCGACCACGAAGTGCACCGCCAACCGGCCCCGCAACCTCACTTCGCTCGCCCGGATCGCCGCCAGCGCGGCGAGGTGGGCCACCAGCCCGGCCTTCATGTCGCACGCGCCCCGGCCATGGACGGTGTCCCCAACTACCCTGGGCACGAACGGGTCCCCGCCCCACTGCCCCAGATCACCGGGCGGTACGACATCGACGTGGCCCTGGAGGATCAGGGTCGGCCCATCGCCGCCGTCCTGCGTGGACCCCACCAGCCCCCACGCCTCATCCCGCGGCGCCTCCGCGCCTGGGAAGCCGGGGTGCGCCAGCAGTGCGGGCAGATCCATGGACCACAGGTCGACATCCAGCCCAAGCTGGTCCAGCCGCCCCGCCAGATGGTGCTGCGCCTCGGATTCCGCGGGGCTGCCCGTCACACTCGGGATGGCGATCAACTCCAGCAGGGTCCCGGCGATGGCCTCCTCATCGACAGCCGCCAAAGCGGCGGCCTCTTGCGTACTCAACTCGGCACTGAACACGTCGGCGGTCATGGCAAGCTGCTCCTGTCACGGCTCAGTGCGTCACTCTCAATTGCGTGGCGCTGGACCACTCCGGATCCTAAAGGGCCACAATTGAGCACTCAATCTCCATATTTGGCCGACTACTGAGGTTTTCGACCAGGGTGATGGTGATCTCGCTTGTGGGTGTCTCCCGGGGTGCCATGCGGGTCCCGCCGCCGAGGTGTTCGACGGCGCGAGGGTCGGGTTCGCGTGAGACCGCGTACGCCCTGCCGCCTGACAGGCTGGAGTGACGCTCCGTCAGGTCTGTGACAGCCTCCGCTGTGACCGTGACGGTACTGATCATGCAGGCCGACGCATCATTCTGGGACTGTCTCGTGTTCGGCGGGATCGACGACGTAGACGTCGAGACGGTGGACGTGGTGGCGCGAGGCAGGACAGCCGGGGCAGCCTGTCCTGACTGCGGTCGGTTCTCGGGCCGAGTGCAGGACTCCTACCAGCGCAGGCTGAAGGATGTCCCGCTCGGTGGGCAGAACGTCGTGATCCGGCTGACGGTCCGGCGCTTCATCCGCGGTGCAGGCAACGGCCCGCGCCGTACCTGTTCCGAGCCGTTCGCTCGGCTGACCACTCCGTACGCGCGCTCCACCACGCGGCTCAACCACGCTCTGGAACGTCCCGGCCTCGCGCTCGCCGGACAGGCCGGCGCCCGCCTGGAGGCCAACTTGGCATCCGCCGAGCCTGACGAGGACGCGCAGGCGGGCCAGGACGTCGGTGAAGGCGGGAGCGTCGCCGGCCTGTCCGGCGGTGAGGACGAAGGCCAGAGGTCGGCAGTTGCCGTCGGCGACGAGGTGAATCTTTCTGCTCAGTCCACCGCGGGACCGGCCGGCGGCGTGGTCTGCCGGCTCGCCTACAGGTGCCCCTTCTTGCGGACCCCGACGGCATGCTGGTGTGCGCGCACGATGGTGGAGTGCACCGAGACGGTCCAGTTGAGGTCTTCGTCGGCGTCGGCCTGGGCCATCAGCGCGATGAAAACCCGCTCCCAGGTGCCGTCGATGGCCCACCTCGGCCGCCGGTTGTAGCTCCCACGCCAGTTGCCGTACTTCTCCGGCAGGTGGACCCCCTGTGGTCCGGTCCGGAACTTGAAGGCGATCGCGTCGATCACCTGGCGGTGGTCCCTCCACCGGCCACCCCGCTTCGGCATCCGGTCCGGGAGTAACGGCTCGGTCCGCGCCCACGGCGCGTCAGTCAACGGCACACCCGGACCAACAACCAGAGGGCCCGGTCGGGACCGGCGCCCTCGTCAGAGTGCGGAACGTGAGCTCTTGTCCGTTTCGTGGTTGAGGTTGGAGAAGAAGCGCTGGTCACGGAGTGAGGCTGGCCCTCAGGCTTGGGGCGGGCGAACAAGCCGGGTTCGGTTTCGACGAGGATGCCTCGGCTGACCAGGCGCTTCAGTTTGGAGCGGATGCCTTCAGTGTTCTTCGGGAGGATAGGCAGGTCGAGGGCTTGGCAGAGGTCGCGAGCGCGCATCGGCCGGCCCGCGTCGGTCAGGGCGGTGAGGATCTGCTGGTAGGCGGGGTGGTCTGGGATGTCGGGACGCTCTGGCTCGGCAGCGGGTGAGGGCACGGAGAGAGTGAGGAGCGTCTTGCGGGTGATGCGCAGGTTCTCGCTCTCCGCATCGATCTCGCCGAGCTGACGGGTGAGTTCGTCGATACTGGCTCTCAGCTGCTCGGCCTGGTCGGCCAGTTCGCGCTCGCGGGTGTCGATGTGTTCCAGGATGGCTTTGACCTGTGGGTTCTCGCTCATGCGGTCCTCCAGGAGGCGAGGGTGGCTCCGGTGAGACGGCGGCTCATGACAGAGGTCATCGCCCACAGGACGCGGGAGCGGGAGGAGGCGGGCCGGTGTTCGTAGTCGCGCACGAGACGGCGGTAGAACATCAAGATCCCGTTCGTCTGCTCCACGATCCACCGCTTGGCCTGCGGGACAAAGCCCTTGTCGTCCGGGTTGCGCTCGACGATCTCGACGTCGATGCCATGGTTCCTGCCGTGATCGACGACCTTCTTCTTGAAGCCCTGGTCGACCAGAGCCTTGGTCACCGTGTCGCCCTGCTCGACAACACCGTCCAGCAGGGCGATGCCGGCGGTGTTCTAGTGTGCGGAGGCGGGCAGGACGACGCAGTCGATGACGAGGCCCAATACATCCGCGGCCAGGCATCTCTTCCTGCCTGGCACCCTTTTCGCGGCATCCTTGCCGGTCGTCGTGGCGGGGACGCCGGCGGCGGCGTGGATGCTCTGCGTGTCCAGGACCACCAGAGGGGCCTTCCCCAAGGCCGGGTAGTTAGCGTTTTCGCAGGTCACGCAAGCCAGTTGAAGGATTTCTGACGCAAGACAACGGAGCTCGTTGGTACAGGCAGTCGACCAAGACAGCTTGTTTCCGAGGAGCTCCGTTGCCTTCGCATTGTGTCCTGCCGCTCGCACTGACGACCATCACCCGTACGGCTACGGTGGCCGGGGGCCGGTTCGCGCCGGGACATCTGGGAGAGCTGACGACGGTCGTGCCGTTCGAGCTCGTGGACGCGGTCCTTGCGGAGACGAGAGCTGTACAGCGGCGGCTGCGTGATCTGCCGTCGCGGGTCGGTGTCTACTTCCTCCTGGCGATGTGCCTGTTCCCCGAGGTCGGTTATGGCCTCGTCTGGGACAAGCTGACCGCGGGTCTGTCCGGGATGCCCGTGGTCTGTCTGTCGGCGAAGGCATTGCGTGACCTGCGCCGGCGGATCGGCAGTGCGCCGGTGCGGGCGTTGTTCGAGGTGCTGGCCGGGTTGCTGGCCCGTCCGACGACGCCAGGTGTGTGTTTCAGCGTATACCGGGTGGTGTCGTTCGACGGCTGCAGTTCGCTGAGGGTTCCCGATTCCGAGCGGAACCGTGCCTGGCTGGGGAGGACTTCGCATCATGGCTATCCGACGCTGGAGTTGATGACGCTGGTCGAGACCGGCACCCGGGCCCTGGTCGGCGCCGTGTTCGGGCCCACCGCCGAGGGCGAGACGAGCTACGCTCGCCGGCTGCTGCATCTGCTGCGGCCGGACATGCTGGTGCTGTGGGACAAGGGATTCGACAGCAACGTCTTCCTCGCGGCGGTCACCGACACCGGCGCCCAGATTCTGGGACGGCTCCGCAGCAACCGGCGCATGCCGGTCCTCACCCGCCTCGTCGACGGCTCCTACCTGTCGGTGATCGGCACCGTGAAAGTGCGGGTCATCGACGCACAGATCGCCGTGACCTGAGCAGATGGCACGTCCTTCACCGGGTCCTACCGACTGGTCACCACCTTGACCGACGCTCGCCGTTACCCGGCCACCGCGTTGGTGAGGCTCTATCACCAGCGGTGGGAACACGAATCGGCGTACTACGCGCTCCGCCACACGATCATGAGCGGCCGCAACCTGCGCTCGGGCGACCCGGCCGGCATCGAGCAGGAAATGTGGGCCCTGCTCACCCTCTACCAGGCACTGCGGACTGTAATGGTCGAGGCCGCGGAGGCGCTGGCCGGCACCAATCCGGACCGCTGCTGCTTCACCGTTGCTCTTCAGACCGCTCGTGACCAGGTCGTCCAGGCCGCTGCTGTCATCACCGACCCCGCCGACGCTGCTCGCCTCGGACTGATCGGGCACCGGATCCTGGCCCGTCTCCTCCCGCCCCGGCGCCAGCGGGTCAGTACCCGCAAGGTCAAGTCACCGATGTCCCGCTACAGCACCCGCCACGACGATGGCAGGCCCGACACCAGCCGCACCATCACCGGTCTCGACATCAACGTCCTCGAGCCTGCGGAATCACCCCCTCAGCTCCCCGCCATCTCCCGCGACGACCGGCACACCGCCCCCACCGACCGCCGCCGTCAC
This sequence comes from Streptomyces torulosus, assembly GCF_001419765.1. Taxonomy (GTDB): domain Bacteria; phylum Actinomycetota; class Actinomycetes; order Streptomycetales; family Streptomycetaceae; genus Streptomyces; species Streptomyces torulosus. The sequence goes on along the minus strand of NZ_LIRK01000354.1, from coordinate 6,475 downwards.
CGGATCCTGGCCCTGCTCGAAAAGGACCCAACCCGCCTCTGGCGCCCCCGAGACATCGCCGCCCACTTCGGCGACATCACCATGGAAACCATGTATCGACAGCTCTCCAGATGGGCCGAGACCGGCCTCATCCACAAACTCGGCCCCGGCCTCTACGCCGCCACGGCATGGACCCCAACACCCCTTGCGTGACCTGCGAAAACGCTAACTACCCGGCCTTGGGGCCTTCCCCCATGAAGGTGGGCACGCGGTTATTGATCACGCGGCGAGCGTGAGTTTAGCGGTGCGGTGTCGGTGTTCGTATTCGTCGGGGCTGAGGTGGCCGTTGGCGGAGTGCCGGCGGCTGGTGTTGTAGCGGGTCAGCCAGGCGAAGACGGTCCTGCGGCAGGTACCGGCGTCACCGTAGTCGTGGGCGCCCTGGAGGGTTTCGCGTTTCAGTGACGCGTGGAAGCTTTCGCAGGCGGCGTTGTCGGCGCTGGTGCCGACCGCGCCCATCGACCGTGTGACCCCGAGTTGGTCGCAGAGGTGGGTGAAGGCCCGGGAGCCGTATTGGGCTCCGTGGTCGGAGTGGAACACCGTCCCGTCCAGGCCGCCACGTGTCGAGGCTGCCATCCGCAGTGCGCCCGGTTAACGCCCAGGTCAGCGGCGATGCTCTTGTAGGTCGCCCCGGCTGTGGACTCGTACAGGGCCACGGCATCGGCCTTGAAGCGCGTTCGCGGCGTTGAGCGGCCAGCACGGTGGGGTGGCGGGCGTTGGCGTTGCGCCAGCGCAGGTAGGCGTGCAGGGCGCGGGTCTGCCCTGGGTGCCTTCATTACTGCTGATCGGTGCTGGGCTCCCCGGAAGCAGCCGGGTGCGGGAGGTCTTGCTCGGTCCAGATGCATTTGCTGTCGTGGAGGTAGCGGGCGCCCCAGCGCCGGGAGAGAGCGGCGATGAGCTGCAAGCCGCGCCCGCCTTCGTCGGTGTAGGTGGCGTGGCGGATGCGAGGAGTGGTGAGGCTGCCGTCGTAGACCTCGCAGATCAGGGATCGGCTGCGTAGCAGGCGCAGGCAGATCGGGCCCTTGGCGTGCCGGACGACGTTGCCCACCAGCTCGCTCACCAGCAGCTCGGTGGTGATCACCAGATCGTCCAGACCCCAGACGGCGAGTTGTTCGCGCACGAATTCACGGGCCTGTCCGGCTGCCCGGGGGTCCTCCGGGAGATCGCAGGATGCGACATCGCCGACGGGGGTGGAACGGGCGTGGACGATGAGCAAGGCTGCGTCGTCGTTCGTCTGCCCGCTGTCGGGCAGCAGCGCCGAGACGACCGTGTCGCACAAGTGCTCCAGGCATCGGACGTCCTCGTCCTGGTCTGCGGCTTCGAGGCAGGCGGTGAGGTCCTGGGAATCAGCCAGGATGTGCCGAAGCTCGGCCAGTCCCTGGTCGACGTCTCGGGTAGAGGATTCGACAAGCCCGTCGGTGCACAGAACGAGCATGCTTTCGGCGGGCAGGTGCAGCTGGTGAGTGTCGAACGGTGGTACGGCGGCGCCGAGCGGTGGGTCGGGAACCACGTCGGGGCTGTGGACACTGCCGTCGGGGTGGACGACGACCGGAGGGGGGTGACCGGCCAGGGTGTACGAGCAGGTGTGGGCGACGGGATCGAAGACGGCGTACAGGCAGGTGGCGTACGAGTCCTCGCCGAGGTCGCTGACCAAGTCGTTGAGACGGCTGAACAGCTCGTCGGGAGGCATGTCCAGGTCGGCGAGCGTGCGTACGGCCGTACGTAGTCGGCCCATGGTGGCCGCTTCGGTGATGCCGTGTCCCATGACGTCGCCGATCACGATGGCCACCCGGTCGGCGGACAGCGGGATCAGGTCATACCAGTCGCCGCCCACCTCTTCGCCCCTGCCCGCGGGCAGGTAGCGGGCGGCGGCACTGGCGGCGGGCAGGCGGGGAAGTGTTCTGGGCAGCAGCCCGCGCTGCAGCTCTTGAGCTCGGGCGTGCTCCACGTCGTACAGCCGGGCCCGCTCCAGCGCCTGGCCGACCAGACTGCTCAGGGCCGTCAGCCAGGTGCGCTGCTCGTCGCTGAACGTACGCGGTTGGCTGAAGGACACCACGCACAGGCCGATGGCCCGCCCTGAGGCGATCAGGGGCAGAAACGCCCATGCCTGCTTTGGCGACCGCTCGTTCAGATGGTCCATGGTCGGGTAGAGCCGGTCGAACTCCGCTTTGGACTCCACGAACCGTGGAGTGCGGGTCTGCATCACATCGTGGACTGTGGTGTTGGCGGCGATCGGCATCGCATCGATCATCCTGATGAATTCCGACGGGTACCCGGCGGAGCCGACCACGTATAGCCGGCCACGTTCGACCACCTCGAACACCAATCCGTCCGCGGCGAACGGAGGCATGACGTGATCTGCGAAGGCCCGCACGACGTCCTGGGTGGTGGCGGCTTCGGCGAGCGCGGCGGTCAGCCTACCCATCCGGACGGCCCGCTCGCGCCCGGCCGTGGAATCAGGGCCCGGCGGCGTGCCGGGCACGCCGTCCGGGCATCCGCCGACCCACGCCGCGACTGCATACAGGAAGGACTGCTGCACCTCGTCCGGCTCGCCCACCCCTGCCGTGAATACGGACAGCACACCGACCGGCCCATCGGCACCGAGGAGGGGCACCGCCGCCGTGCCGACTGCCCCGATCCCCAGACTGTCCCCGCCCACCCATATCAAAGCCCCCCGCCGCACGGCACATGCCGGCGCCACGTCCTGCTCTTCGCGCAGATCAGCCCATATCTGCGCGCTTGCCGCGGCGAGCCCGCTGGCCGCCACCAAGCGAAGCCGGCCGGTAGCCGAGTCACGCCGGTGCGCCAAAGCGGCCATGCCGTCTACGCACGTCGTTGCTTGCCGGAGAGCCAGATTCAGTACCTGCGTACCCCGAAGCTCTTCGGTTGCCACTTCATCTCCTGGCATTCACAGATCACGCTCCGCTCACATGATGCCCGTGGCGTGCTCTCGACTCTGCATAGAACAAAAACTCCCATTTGTTACTTAACGTTAACACCTGTTCGTCATCACATCTTGCCCCTCCCTTGCCAGCGCCGTGGGGAGCGTCGCGGAACCGCGAGGGGATCCAGTCCCAGCGCTACTGCTGGACCAGAGAGCGCCGACCGTCACACGACGCGGGCCACCCACGCAGTGCCGAGTCGGCCGTGTTTGGGCCGGTGGCCTCCGACCCAACCGTCTCTCGCCTCATCGACACGCTTGCCGCGGCTGGGCCGAAGGCCCTTCACGCGATACGGGCCACGCGGGCAGAAGCCCGCGAGCACGTCTGGAACGTGGCCAAGAACGCGGCCCCGGACGCCTCAGGGCAGGTGGTCGTGGACCTGGACGGGGTGCTCGTGCTGGCCCACTCCGAGAAGCAGGACGCCACCGCGACCTGGAAGAAGACCTTCGGACACCATCCGCTGATGGCGTTCGTCGATCACGGAAGCGATGGGAGCGGGGAACCCGTGGCCGGCCTGCTCAGGCCCGGCAACGCGGGCAGCAACACCGCCGCCGACCACATCACCACCGCCCAGCTCGCCCTGGCGCAACTGCCGAAGAAGTACCGGCGTGGACGTCGGACGCTGATTCGTACCGACTCCGGGGGCGGAACACATGAGTTCACAGCCTGGCTCGCCCAGCGCGGACGGTGGCTGTCGTACTCGGTCGGCATGACCATCACCGAGCAGATTCACCAGGCCGTGCTCAAGGTCCCAGCTACGGCCTGGACGGCAGCAATCGAGCCCGGCGGCGAGATCCGGGACGGGGCATGGGCCGCCGAGATCACCGGCGACTGCCTCAAGGGCTGGCCGAAGGGAATGCGGCTGATCGTCCGCAAGGAACGGCCCCACCCCGGAGCTCAGTTGCGCATCACCGACGCTGACGGACTGCGACTGACGTGCTTCGCCACCAACACCACCGACATGCCGATCGCGGCACTGGAGCTGCGGCACCGCCAGCGAGCCCGAGCCGAGGACCGCATCCGGGCCGCGCGGGCCACCGGCCTGCGCAACCTGCCCCTGTACGACACCGCACAGAACCAGATCTGGCTGGAGATCGTCCAGCTCGCCCTGGACCTGCTGGCCTGGATGCCCATGCTCGCCTTGACCGGCAAACCCCGCAGGTGGGAACCCCGTCGTCTCCGGCTCCGCCTCTTCTCCGCCGCCGCCCAGATCATCACCACCGCCCGCCGCCGGCACCTGAGATTCGCACACCACTGGCCTTGGACAGACGTGATCACCTACGCCTTGGCACGGCTCGAAACTCTCCCGAACCCCGGCTGACCAGCGCGTTCCCGTCCCTGCAACCAGCACCACCCCCGCCGGAGCCGTGGAAACCGGCGCCCAGCCGACGCGACAGCCGGGCCATCAGCGTGCCCACCACCGACCCCAACAACCGAAACGGCCCGCCCAAGAAACCGACGGACCGTCACGAAAGATCGAGGCTAGAGCTGACTTTGCCACCATGGCACGTCCAGGCTGTCAGCCGGGATGACCTTGGCCCTTGCCAGAATCTTCCCGTCGAGGGCCCACACGAGGGCGCGCAACTCACGCGCGCTCTTCCTGGGCAGTGCGTGAAGCACGACTTCGAGGTGCTCGCGGAAGTCGGCGCCGTAACACCCGCACTCAGGGATGCCGCAATCGGGACCTGCGAGTGGGTCTACAAGTTGTCTGAGAGGGCCGTGGGCATAGGCATGCCAGTGCCAGAACGCTTCTTCCGTGGCTTCGAGCCAGAAGCGCGTCCGCTCCAGCCGACGCAGGTCAGCTGTGCAAGATCCTGAAAGGCGATCAATGAACGGGTACCGTCGCCGCCTCCAGGGGCGGATAGGGAGGTCGCCCCGCAGGGCTGACGGGCGCCTACGCGGCATTGCCCCTTCGGTTGTCGGTCACGGGGAAACTTCAGGGAGAACATCCGGGCTGCGATGGACCGACTGCTGGCCGGCATTCCGCTGCGGTCCGACGGAGCCCTGACCGTCCTCGCGCTGGCCGCTGAGGCGGACGTGAAAAGACACGTTCTCACCCACCGGCACACCGACCTCAAAGACGAGTTCTATGCGAGGGTCCGGGCTCAGGGCCAGGTCCCCGACAGCGAACGCAAGCTGGGGGAAGAGCTGAAGAAGACCAAGGAACGGCTGGCCGAGCTGGTCGAGGAGAACAAACGGCAGCAGGTCGAGATCGAGATGTTCGCCCGGGTGGTGAACGTCCTCACCGTCGAGAACGACCAGCTTCGCGGCCGCCCCGGCCGCAAAAGAACCCCGCTGGTCGCGCTGCGGCCGGCGCCCGAGCCCGGCTCGTAGTCACCGCTTCTGGTCTTGTCCTGCCCGCTTCGCGGGCAAGACAAGACGGCAGGGGTCTGAGGCTAGTGGTTCAACCGAGATTCGTCGGGGTGGCAGGTAGTTGCGCGATGAAGTCCAACAGCAAGCCGGCGACGACGTCCGGCAGCATCAAGACGTAAAAGTGGCCTCCATACGCGACGGGCCTGACTGCGACGCGAGATGTTTCGATCGACTGAGCTGTCGGCGAACTGTCCGTGGCAGGGAATGCGGTGATGCCGACGTTGGAACCGCAACGAGCCAAGCGCCCGGCACGGTCCCACTCGGCGAGGGACAAGAACGCTTGAATGAAGACCGTCGCGGGAAGGTCGGCGAAGTCCTGAGCGGTGCGTCGCTTGATGGAGTCGGGCGTGTGTTTCGTGTAGGACTTCCGCAGCACGGCGGCCAGGAAAGGCTTGTAGGCCACCTTCAAAAGCGATCGGTAGGTCATCAACTTGAGAGCGCCTTGGGCGGCGTAGAGCTCGTTGTTCAGGAGCGAGTCAATCGCGAGGACGTGGACAGGCCGCCCAACGGTAGCGGCTGCAACCTCGACGCATACGGCCCCGCCGAGGGAATGTCCGACCAGTAGAAGTGGCCGTTCGCTCTCTCGATCGAGGTTCACTGCCTGCTCGATGTCATCAAGCACAGCGTCTGCGAATCTCGCCACGGTGAAGGGGCCGTCGTCGCCGCGTCGCTTTCCATGTCCGGGAAGATCCACGGAGAGCCAGTGCACGGTAGGTGGCAACCTTGCTGCCACCGGGCCCCAGGTCGTGGCGTCGCCGGCCAATCCGTGGACGAAGACGAGGTCGATCTCACTGTCGAGCTGAACCGATTCTGCGGCTCGGCGCTGTGGATCGGGTGTCGTCCGATGAGTCGCCATCACGGGTGCGCCGGCCTGACGAGCCCGCTCACGAGTGGGTTGTGTTGCAAGGACATAGGTCCTCCACGCGCCAACGAGCAGTTTCCGGGTCGAGTGCATGGGTCGACGTGCCTTCCATTCATGGGTCGGTGCAAGTCGTGCCTCGGCCCTCCTCGACTTCAGTTCTAGCCTCGGCGGAAGAACCGCCATATACCCACTCCGGTTCATTCATGCATTCATGAATAAATGAGGCGAGAGCCCGATCGGCTATTGATCCGAAACGGTAAGC
>NZ_LIRK01000353.1 GCF_001419765.1 Streptomyces torulosus | reverse complement strand
GATTCGGCCAGCAACTGAGCGGCCGCCCATTGACGGATCGATATGTCACCTGCCGCGCCTTCGGCCGCGCTATTCGACTCGTCAAGCCGGTCGAGTGCCCCGCAGGCGGCGATCGCGTCGGCCGCAGCGTCAGACCCGGAGCCACCGTCGCTCCCGAAGAGTATCCATGCGGTACCCACGCCACCACCCCCGAACACGACGCCGACGGCCAGTGCGGCGATCAAAGGGGCCCGACGCCGGGGCGACGGTGCAAACGCCATCGGGGTGGGCGTGGCGTACGGCTGTGAAGGGTGTGAAGGATGCATGGGCGCAGAGCCTAGTGCTCTGACCGCGAAGGATTACCGGTTGGGTTGCGAGTTACGTGTTTCCCGCCATGGCCGTGCGGCGGTGACTACGTGTGCGAGTACGTAGTTCCTCAGTACCGCAGGGGAAGGCGCGCGGGTTCCTGGATGGTGTCCCTCGTCGGACATCGTTGGCGAATTCGGCGGTTGTCTATGCGGGGCGGAGCCTCGCTGTTCTGTCGCGTCTTCTCACGCTCGGCGTGCACCATCTCGTCCAGACCCAAGGGTTCGTGCCACTGTCGTGCCAGATACAGGGGTCAGCCACGGTCAACGAGGGTGTCTCGCGGTCGAGTTCTCGGCAGCCTGACCAGGTATCGAAGCCCCAGCTCAGCGGCATGATCCCCTCGCCTCTCTCCTAAAGTGGGTGTCGCAGGTTCGAATCCTGCCGGGGGCACCAGGCAAAACGGCCCGGACCGATCATGGTCCGGGCCGTTCTGACGGCACCATTTGACGGCAGTCGCCTCTCAGGCGGCCGGTCGGCATCGCCTGAGCAGGCGGTCCATGTGGCTGATCGCCTCCCGCTGGGTGTCGTGCACGACGTGCGTGTACACGTCCATCGTGATGCTGATCTGGCTGTGCCCCAGGATTTCCATGATGACCCGTGGCACGACGCCGGCCGCCGTCAGCAGCGTGGCGCAGCCGTGCCGTGCGACGTGTAGCCGGACCACCCGTAACCCTGCGTCAGCCGCCACCCGCGTGAAGGTCGCGGCGGAGGTCTCAACACGGATGGTGCTCACAGGTACATCCACTCGTCTATACGAGATGCGCCAGGAGGGGTCGCGGCGGACAGTTAGCCGCTGAACGGGGCGTGAGGCACCTGGGTGGGGCCGAGCCCCGGCACCGCGTGGCACGGTGGCCGGGGGCGGGGCGGACATCGGGCAGGGACACGCCGCACCGCGCCGAACCGGAACCTGACGCACTGGTCACCCGCGCCGACCGACTTGTGCAGAACGTCAAAGTGCGACCCGCGGGTTTGTACACATACGGCTCATGACGAGGCTCCGGGAGAATCCCCTACTCTGGCCTCATACGTCAGGCACTCCTGAACTCACGGGCGACTGACGGCAGTTGAGAATCTCCCGGACCGTGAAAACGGGATGTCCGGATGCTTGCACGGCGGCTGTCCGGCCCCTTACGTCCCACGATCCGACGCCACGACGCAGCTCATCGGTCGCGCCTGCCCGCCCGGAATCCTCACCGGACGCCGGCGGGCAGGCCCCGATCCTCGGAAGGCCCGGCAATGACACTGCAAATGGACGGCACAGCAGTCCTGATCCTGCTGGTCGCGACGGCGGCGGCGGTGGCCGTATACCGCCTCAGGGACCAGGCCGCGACGGGCGGCGGCCCGCATGCACGCGATCTCGTGGGCGCGATCTGCGTCTGGGGGACGGTGGTCGCTGCGTTGGTGGCCCTGTTCGCGTTCTCACCCCCGGCGTCGACGGACGGCGACTCACGGGCGCCGACAAAGACCACGTCCTCCGCCCCGTGAGTTCCGCGGGCCCGCTCGCCGGGGAACCACTGGCTCGTACGCGGCGGTGGCACCCGAGGCGGCCACTCGTCAGCATGCCCCCCGTTATGTTTTCCGCGGTTCCGCAACGGAGCCGCTGGCCTCCGGGCTCCCCGATTCAGACCGACGGTACGCGTCATGGCCACCCGTGGGCAGCACGGTTTCTCGTGCGCTGATGGCATAGCCATCTGACCCAAGCAGCGGGATCCCCGTTGAACCCACGCAGCGGCTCACAGGTGGTCCGCGTCCCAAGTGAGTGTCTAACTGCGTGACAACGCTGGCGAATAGCGGCGGACAAGCGTGGACGTCTGCGGACCGTTGCAGCAGATGAGAGCTACATCAGCCCAAGGCACCGACCCCACCCAAGTTGCTTCGGGACGAAGCAGTCATCGCCGAAGGACTGACGATGGCGCCACCCCTCAAGTACCCCAAGTCTCGGCGTGCTCCTGTAGGTAGTCGGCGAGTTCGGGCGGATGGAGTTCGAGCGCTTGCACGGCTGACGCGTCCAACGTGACTCGCACAGGTGAGAAGTCGCCTATGTCGGAGTCATCGAGCTCAGGGCCGCTACGGCGGTTGAGATCCATGTCCAGCACGTCAGCGCGAAAGAAGTGCTGTACGACGGTGACCTCGCCCGGCTCGGTCAAGGTCAGGAACTCGCTCGCCGGGCCGATCGTGGCACCGATCTCTTCCATCACTTCACGGCGTAGAGCCGCTTCAAGGTCGGCATCCTCAACTTCGACGCCCCCACCGACGGTCGTGTAGTAGGAGGTGCCGCCCGGCCATCCGCGGCGCAGGAACACCAGCTGACCGCCATCGAGCAGAACCGCACGTACGTTGTGACGGACCTTCATATGCCCGACGGTACTGCGCCCACCCCGGCGAGAAGGCCTGAACCGAGCAGGCTGGCCGACGGATGGGCCCGGTGCGCACCACTGGCGCACCAGAACGAGCGGGGAACAGCGGGGAACCACGGTGAAAGCAGCCGCGCCCAACAAGGCCGCTCCCCCACCCCTGCCCAGCTCAGCGCCCGGAACGGCCACCAAATGCCTGCAGCTTCCCAAGCTGAGAGCGCGAGTTCGATTCTCGTCACCCGCTCCATGATGAAACCCCAGGTCACCGGCCTGGGGTTTGTTCGTAGTCTGGACCCTGCCAGCAGCGCGCACCACACTCGCACCAGCAGGCCGCAAACTGTGGGGTCCACGGCTCAGGGGGAGGATCCATGTTTGCCATCAAGATCATTTCGACCGTTTTGGTGGCCGCTCTACTGATCTCGGGCCTGTCAGCATGGTTCAGCGGGCGTGTCCCTGTGGCGGTACTCGGCCTACTGTAATCGTCTACAAGGTACTTCGCCGTTGGGTGGGAATGTCCAACTCGGGGTCGGAGCACCGTCAGGTTGGAGAGCCCTGGTATACCGGCGAGATCAGAGGTCGTCACAGATGCGGCGGGCCTTGGTCAATTCCGCCTTGACCTCGCCGCCGACATCAAGCGTTTCGTCGAAATAGGTGCGTGAATTGGCCAGGGCTGTCGAGAGCGGCTTGTACGTCGGGTCGCCCGCGGCCGCT
>NZ_LIRK01000352.1 GCF_001419765.1 Streptomyces torulosus | reverse complement strand
GGGCCTGCGGCCCGGCCTTCATCGCCGTCCGACTGGCGCGTCGAGCGGGGCGTGCGTCCGCCGCCGAAAATCATTGTCCGGGCGCCGGGGTTCGGTGGTAGATACCCGGTGTGGCCATGACACTTGAGTTCTCCGACCTGCTGCGGCTGATCGACGAACGGTCGATCGCGTTCCGGGGCGCGGTCGCCGCCGCCTCCGACCTCGACGCGCGGGTGCCGACCTGTCCCGAGTGGACGCTGTTCGACCTGGCACAGCACCTGGGCGGAGGCGACCGCTTCTGGGCCGCCCTCGTCGCCGCGGGACCCGCTGACGCTCCCGCCGCCGAGGCCGTCGCCGAGCGCGCCGCCCTGGTCGCGCCGCGGGAGCCCGAGGCCCTGTCGGCCTGGTTGGCCGAGTCGACCGAGCTGCTGCTGGGCGCGCTGCGAGAGGTCGGCCCGGACGCCGATTGCTGGACGTGGTGGAGTGCGTCGCAGTCGCCGCGCACCTCCGGTGGCGTCGCCCGGCACCGGGTCCAGGAGACCGCCGTGCACACCTACGACGTTCAGGTCACGCTGGGGGCTCCGCGGCCTCTGCCGGACGCGGTGGCGCTCGACGGCGTCGACGAGTTCCTGTCCACCTGCTGCGCGACGCCGGCCGCCTGGCCGCACAAGCCCACGGCCTTCGACTTCCACACCACCGAGGGTCCCTCCTGGCGCCTCACGGTCGACGGGGACGGCGCACGCTCCGACCGCCTGCCCGTCACCGCCGCCGGCGAGGGCCCGGACGCGGCCGGCGTCTCCGTCCACGGCACGGCCGGCGAGCTGATCCTCTTCATGTACGGCCGCATCGCGGCGGACGCCGTGCGGATCGACGGGGACGCCGGGCTCTTCGACCTGCTCCGCGCCTGGGAACCGGAGGAGTAGCCGGCCAGGAGGCGGCGGCCCACCGGTGAGAGTGGTGGACCGCCGGGGGCGCCGGGGGCGAACCCCCCGACGGTGGCCGGCCCGACGCTCACCGGCCCGACGCTCACCGGCCCGGCGGTTCGCCGAACAGGTCGACCGCCGTGCGGACCTCCGCCAGCCCTCGCGCGAGCGCGCTGACCGATCCGATCGCCCCAGCGATCAACAGCAGGGAGCGTCGCAACCGCGGGACCTCGGGTATGCCGCTCACGACCATCGCCGCCAGCGCGGCCAACTCGTCCTCCGCGATCCCCCGGTCGGGGAACTCGGCGGGATGCGCGGCGAGTTCACGACGCAACCGGGACACGGCGGACCGCAGCTCCGCCACCCTCGCGTCCTCGCCACTGCCGGTCACTGGCCTCTGCCCCAAGCTCCGCAACCCAGCTCTCCCCCCTCACGCACACCGTCGCGCGCGAGACCCGGCCGCGCCCCGTCGCACGACCGGCCGCCCCTGGCGTAGGTCGTCCGCCGGGGGTGGCGCGGGCCAGTAAACGCCAACGGTAATGGCGAGCGCCACACCGAGGACCGAAATTCAGCCCCAAGGATTCCCCATCCGACAGGCGCCACCGACCCCCCGCTCACGGGCACCTGCACGCCGGTTCGGGTATGCAGGGCGCATGACACACGACCACCGGCAACCCGCAGGCCGAGACGACGCAGAGACCGCAGGTCAGGGTGACCGGCGGGCAGGAGAGCGGGGCGATCGGCGGACAGGAGAGCGGGGCGACCGGCCGCCCGCGGGTCGAGACGACCGGCAGACCGGACGCGACGGCGGCCGACCGGCCGTCGGCCAGGGCACACAGGCCGCCGGCCAGGGCGCACAAGGCGGCGGCCCGTCACCTCGTATCGCCGCGCTGCTGCTCGCCGCGGGCGGCGGGCGGCGCCTCGGGGGGCGCCCCAAGGCGCTGCTCCCCCACCGTGGGCGCCCCCTGGTCGAACACGCGGTCGCGGTGCTGCGGGCGGCCGGCTGTACGCGGATCCATGTGGTCCTCGGGGCGGAGGCCGCGACCGTACGCGCCCGGGCCGAACTGCCCGGCTGTGTCCTGGTGGACAACCCGCGGTGGGCCGACGGCATGGGCTCGTCGCTGCGGGCCGGACTGGAGTCACTCGCCGGGACGGGTGCCGAGGCGGCGCTGGTGTCGCTCGTGGACCAGCCGGGCATCGGGCCGGAGGCCGTGGCCCGGGTGCTCGCCGCGTACGGGTCGGCCGGCGCGGGCAAGGCTCTCGTGGCCGCCGCCTACGGCGGGGAACGGGGCCACCCCGTCCTCTTCGGAGCCGAGCACTGGGCGGGCATCGCGGCGACTGCCACCGGCGATCGGGGGGCACGCGCCTACCTGAAGGCGCACGCGGAGGAGATCACGCTCGTCGAGTGCGGGGACGTGGCGCGGCCGTACGACATCGACACCGAGGCCGACCTCACCCATCTCGAATGAGCGGTGGGTGAGCGGAGTGGCACCCAGCGCCACCTTGCCTCGACCCGGAGAATCTCGACATCAACAAAACATTGAACTTCCACCATGGGGAAACTAGTATCCACTGTTCAGAAGCGCTCCCGTGAACCCGAGGGCGCTCCCAGCCCTACCCGGGTCGACTGACACCCGGTGCCACGCCCGCTGAAGGAAGTGACAGCTCATGTCCGCACCAGCGCCGTCCCCGCTGGCCATCGTCGACGCCGAGCCCCTGCCCCGCCAGGAAGAGATCCTCACGGACGCGGCCCTCGCCTTCGTGGCCGAGCTGCACCGCCGGTTCACGCCCCGCCGTGACGAGTTGCTCGCCCGCCGTGCCGAGCGCCGCGCGGAGATCGCCCGCACCTCCACGCTCGACTTCCTCCCGGAGACGGCCGCGATCCGCGCCGACGACTCCTGGAAGGTGGCCCCGTCGCCCGCCGCCCTGGACGACCGCCGGGTCGAGATCACCGGCCCCACCGACCGCAAGATGACCATCAACGCGCTCAACTCGGGCGCCCGGGTGTGGCTCGCGGACTTCGAGGACGCCTCCGCCCCGACCTGGGAGAACGTCGTCCTCGGTCAGGTGAACATGGCCGACGCGTACACCCGGAACATCGACTTCACCGACGAGCGCACCGGCAAGTCGTACGCGCTGCGCCCGAACGAGGAGCTGGCGACGGTCGTCATGCGCCCGCGCGGCTGGCACCTGAACGAGCGTCACCTCGTCGACGCCGACGGCACGCCCGTGCCCGGCGCCCTCGTCGACTTCGGCCTGTACTTCTTCCACAACGCCCAGCGGCTGCTCGACCTCGGCAAGGGCCCCTACTTCTACCTCCCGAAGACCGAGTCGCACCTGGAGGCCCGCCTCTGGAACGAGGTGTTCGTCTTCGCCCAGGACCACGTCGGCATCCCGCAGGGCACGATCCGCGCCACGGTGCTGATCGAGACGATCACGGCCGCGTACGAGATGGAGGAGATCCTCTACGAACTCCGCGACCACGCCTCCGGGTTGAACGCGGGCCGCTGGGACTATCTGTTCTCCATCGTGAAGAACTTCCGTGACGGCGGCACCCGGTTCGTCCTCCCGGACCGCAACGCGGTCACGATGACCGCCCCGTTCATGCGGGCGTACACCGAACTCCTCGTCCGCACCTGCCACAAGCGCGGTGCGCACGCGATCGGCGGCATGGCGGCGTTCATTCCGTCCCGCAGGGACCCCGAGGTCAACAAGGTCGCGTTCGAGAAGGTGCGCGCCGACAAGGACCGCGAGGCGAACGACGGCTTCGACGGCTCCTGGGTGGCCCACCCCGACCTCGTGCCGATCGCCATGGAGTCCTTCGACAAGGTCCTCGGCGACAGGCCGAACCAGAAGGACCGGCTGCGTGAGGACGTCCACGTCGAGGCCGCCGACCTGATCGCGGTCGACTCGCTCGACGCCAGGCCCACCTACGACGGTCTCGTCAACGCCGTCCAGGTCGGCATCCGTTACATCGAGGCGTGGCTGCGCGGCCTCGGCGCCGTGGCGATCTTCAACCTGATGGAGGACGCGGCCACCGCGGAGATCTCCCGCTCCCAGATCTGGCAGTGGATCAACGCGGGCGTCGAGTTCGAGAACGGCGAGAAGGCCACGCCCGAGCTGGCCCGCAAGGTCGCCGCCGAGGAGCTGGCCGCCGTCCGCGCCGAGATCGGCGAGGAGGCCTTCGCCGCCGGCCACTGGCAGCAGGCCCACGACCTGCTCCTCCAGGTCGCCCTCGACGAGGACTACGCGGACTTCCTGACGCTGCCGGCGTACGAGCGGCTGCGCGGCTGAGGCCCGCCGGACCTCACCGCTCCGAGTGGCCCAGGGTCTTCCCCGGGGCCACTCGGTCGCGTACTCGCTTCTTCACCGCCGTCGGCTCGGGGAAGCCCTGCTCGCGGCGGTCCCAGACGACCTCGTCGTCGACCCGGACGACGAAGACGCCACCGGTGCCGGGCTTCAGGGACAGCTCCGTCAGCTCCGCCTCGAACGTCGTGAGCAGCTCCTGGGCGAGCCAGGCGGCGCGGGGCAGCCAGCGGCACTGGGTGCAGTACTCGATCGACACGCGCCGGGGGGCCGGGGGCGTGCCGGTCGCCGCGTCCGTGGGGTCCGTCATCCGAGATGCACCGACCAATCCTGTTCCGCCGCCGGTTTGCCGTGCAGATCGGGGACCCGCTTGAGCCAGTCCGGGCGGCCTCGCTGTGTTCTCGCCGTGCGGAGCGCCTCCTCGGCGGCGAGTTCCTCCCGGGAGGGGAAGTCCGTGGGGAGCCAGGCCGCGGAGGCCCGCACGCGCGCGTGGAGGTAGTCGACGTACGCCGTGCGCGCCGCGTCGGGCGCAGCGAAGCCGTCCTCGGCGGCCAGCCAGGCGTCGGGGACCTCCGCCACGATCCGCCGCAACAGGCTCTCGGTGACCTTCGGCGCCAGCTCCGCGTCGGCGGCGCGGACGTCGGGTGCGTAGTGGCCGAGGGCGTGGTGCCGGAAGTCGTACGCCTTCGCGGGGTCCGAGGCGTCCCAGCGGTGGTGGAAGACGAGGGCGGCGCCGTGGTCGATGAGCCACAGCCGCGGGGGGACGGTGCCGAGGGTGGGCCAGACCATGAGGTTCGAGCTGTGGACCGTGCGGTCGACGTTGACGGTGAGGGCGTCGAGCCAGACGATCCGGCCCGCCTCGGCCGGATCCACGGGGAACGCCTTGGCGACCTCGGGGGTGAAGTCCTTCGCGCCCGGCAGGTAGTCCATGCCGAGGTTGAGTCCCGCGCTCGCCCCGTGCAGCTCCCGTACCTCCTGGTGGGGCTCGTCGTCGGCGATCGCCGGGTCGAAGTGGACGAGGACCAGCTCCGGGAACCGCAGCCCGAGCGCTCGCGCCAGCTCCCCCACGATCACCTCGGCGACCAGCGCCTTGCGGCCCTGCGCGGAGCCGGTGAACTTCACGACGTAGGTGCCCAGGTCGTCGGCCTCGACGACACCGGGAACGGAGCCGCCGGACCGCAGGGGCGTGACGTAGCGGGTCGCGGTGACCTCTCTCAGCATGTCCTCGGGTCACCCGCCTCGTCGTCCGGCTCCGGCTTCCACTGTCCGGCATGAAGTGAGCATAGTAACCGAGCGTGATCGCTACTGTGTCCGATTCAGGCCCGCGCGCTCCAGCGCTCTGGTCATGGCGGGCCGGTCCAGCTCACGCCAGTCGGGTTCGTTGACGAGGGACATCAGCAGGTCGGGTGTGAGCCGGTGGGTCTCGGCGTGGGTCAGCAGGGTCTCGGCGTCGTGGGCCGGCATGGCGCCGTGGTCCTCGTCGGCGATCGTCCTCAGCACGTCCTTCCGGTCGACGAAGCGGCTCATGCCGCAGTCGAGTCCGTCGTCGTGCAGGGTCGCCGGGTACGGGGCCCGTGCCCAGGCGCCGCTCTCGTACCAGTAGACGCAGCCCAGCTGCCGGCCCTTCAGCAGGTCCTGGAGCGACTCGTGCGGGAGCCAGTCGGGGGCGCCGACGAGCATGTCGACCGGCGGTTCGTGCCACTTGACCCCGCTCGACTCGTCCTCGCCGAAGAGCACATACCGCCCCTCGCCCCGCTGTTCGTAGGTCCACCAGGTGCAGCCGGAGTCGTCCAGGTGGAGTCCCTCGTCGTCCACCCAGGTCCCCGTGCGGTGACGGCCCTCCCCCTCGTCCGCCGTGGTGGCCTCCAGCACGGCGACGAGCGACCAGCGCGCCCACAGCACCTCGGCCGGCGGAAGGTCGCCGGGCAGCCCCGGCCGGTCGATGGTCATGGCGCGCCCCCGTGTTCGACATGATGTGCGGCATCGATCCCGATCAGGGGTCAGGCTCTCATGCGCCGGACGGTCCACGAGCGGCGGCCGGGCGCTGCTCGCGGCTGTCGAGCGCGACGATCCCCTCACCCCGCTCATATGTGACGCTTCAACGACAAGTGGGCGAGAGTCGAGGCTTATTTGTGCTTTTGCCGGGAACTCGCATGGCGCAACGGTCGCCGCGGGTCCCCTGCCCGGCGGGCGATCTCGGGAACGGACGAGGGAGAGATCGTGGCCGTTCGGGTAGGCGTTGAGGAAGAGTTCCATGTGCTGGACCTGGAGAGCGGGCAGCTCGTCCCGGGCGCAGACGCGGTCCTCGGTCGTCTGCGCAGACCGGGCTTCAAGCCGGAGCTCCAGCGGTCGGCCGTCGAGTGGAACAGCGGGGTGCATACGTCGCTGGAGGCCCTGCGCGCCGATCTGGCCGGCGCCCGGCGACGGCTGGACGCGGCGGCCTCCCCCCTCGGGCTCGCCGTCGCCGCCGCGGGGACCGTCCCGTTCGCGCGGCTGACGCCGGGCGATCCCACCCCGGACCCCCGGTACCGGACCATGGCCGAGGAGTACCGGCGGGTCTCCGACGAGCACCTCGTGTGCAGCGCCCAGGTCCACGTCGACATACCCGACCGCGACACGGCCGTCCGCATCATGTGCGCCGTCTCGCCCTGGCTGCCCCCGCTGCTGGCGCTCACCGCCAGCTCGCCGTTCTGGATGGGCGCCGACACCGGGTACGCCAGCTGGCGCACCATGCTGTGGCAGCGCTGGCCCACCGCCGGGCCGGTCGGCTGCTTCCCCTCGGCGGCCGAGTACGACGCCGCCGTCGCGGGCATGATCCGCGGCGGAGTGATCAGCGACCCGGGAATGGTCTATTACGACCTGCGGCCCTCCGACCACCAGCGGACCCTGGAACTGCGGATCTGCGACGCCTGTCCGCGCACCGAGACGGTCGTGCTCGTCGCCGGACTGTTCCGCGCCCTCGTCGAGGACGCGCGGCTCCGCCTGGAGCGGAGGGACCAGGTCTGCGACGGCCGGCACGAGTGGCTCCGGGCAGCGGCGTGGCGGGCGGCCCGGACGGGGCTGGAGGGCCCCCTGGTCGATCCGGACACCCGGCTGGCCGCGCCCGCCCCCGTCGTCCTGCGCGGCATGCTCCGGAGACTGCGCCCGGCCCTGGAGGCCTGCGGCGACTGGGACACGGTGCGCCTGCTCATGGAGGAGACCCTCGCCCGGGGCAGCGCCGCTCACCGGCTGCGCCGGATCGCCGAGGTCCACGGCCTGCGCACCGCCGTGGACACGGTCGTAGCCGAGACCCGCGGCGACCGGGGCCGCGGCCCCGCGCCCGCGCCGGTCCGGCGGCCCGTCGCGGCGGCCGCGACGACGGTGCGAGGGCCCATGGCATCGGGCCCAGTGGAAGCCATCGGGGGCTGAACCGCACAGCCATGCGGAAAGACGGTCACCGGTCCGCGCCCCGTGCCAGGGGCGCCCCCACCAGCAGCGGTCGTGGTCCGCTCCCCGGCGCCGGTGCCGCCTGCGATCAAGGAGAGTTCGACATGCCCACCAGCAAGACCGACAACGATCAGACCGGGTGGTGCCCGCCGGGCGCCCACTCGTCGCCGGGCACGACCGGCGTCACTCCGCGAGGGGGTGCGGCCTGATGTGCGGTCTCAGCGGAGAGATCCGTTTCGACGGCGGACGGCCGGACCTGGCTGCCGTGGAGCGCATGACCGACCGACTGGCCGCCCGTGGACCGGACGGCAGGGGCGTCTGGTCGCAGGGCGCCGTCGCCCTGGGCCACCGGCGGCTGAAGATCATCGACCTGTCCGAGTGCGGGGCCCAGCCGATGGCCGACTCCGCAGGCCGGATCACGGGTGTCTTCAACGGCTGCGTCTACAACTACAAGGAGCTCCGCGAGGAACTCCGCGGACTCGGCCACCGCTTCTTCTCCGACTCCGACACCGAGGTCGTGCTCAAGGCGTACCAGCAGTGGGGCACCGACTGCGTCGACCACTTCTACGGCATGTTCGCCTTCGTCATCGTCGACCAGGACACCGGGCGGGTCGTCCTCGGCCGGGACCGGCTCGGCATCAAGCCGCTGTACCTGGCCCGGTCGCCGGGGCGGCTGCGCTTCGCCTCCTCGCTGCCGGCCCTGCTGGCGGGCGGCGGCGTCGACACCTCCCTCGACCCCGTGGCGCTGCACCAGTACATGAGCTGGCACGCCACGGTGGCCGCGCCCCGCACCGTCCTCAACGGGGTGCGGAAGCTGCCCGCGGCCACCGTGCGGGTCGTGGAGCCCGACGGCCGCGAGCGGGACATCCGCTACTGGCAGCCGTCGTACAGCCGCGCTCCGGAGCACGCGCGGCTCGGCGCGGACGACTGGCGTGACGCGGTGCTCGACGCGCTGCGCACCGCCGTACGCCGCCGCATGGTCGCCGACGTGCCCGTGGGCGTCCTGCTGTCGGGCGGACTGGACTCCAGTCTGATCGTGGCGCTGCTGGCCGACGAGGGGCAGACGGACCTCGCGACGTTCAGCGTGGGGTTCGAGTCGGAGGGCGGTGTCGAGGGCGACGAGTTCCACTACTCCGATCTGGTCGCCCGGCACTTCGGTACGGACCACCACCAGCTGATGGTGCCCTCGGACCGGGTGTCGACGGCGCTGGACGCGGCGGTCGAGGCGATGAGCGAGCCGATGATCAGCCACGACGTGGTCGCCTTCCATCTGCTGTCCGAGCAGGTGGCGAAGGAGGTCAAGGTCGTCCAGAGCGGCCAGGGCGCCGACGAGGTCTTCGCCGGCTACCACTGGTACCCGGACATGGCCGCCGTCCCCAGGGAGCGGGCCCCCGAGGCGTACGTGGATACGTACTTCGACCGCTCGCACGGCGACCTCACCGGGATCGTCCGGCCGCACATGCTGCCCGACCACGACGTGTCCGGCCGCTTCGTACGGGAGCACATGGCCCGCCCGGGTGCCGAGACCGCCCTCGACGCGGCGCTGCGGCTCGACGCCGAGGTGATGTTGATCGACGACCCGGTCAAGCGGGTCGACAACATGACGATGGACTGGGGTCTGGAGGCCCGGGTGCCGTTCCTCGACCACGAACTCGTGGAGCTGGCCGCCCTCTGCCCGCCGGAGCTGAAGCTCGCCGACGGGGGCAAGGGAGTCCTCAAGGCCGCCGGCCGGAAGGTTCTGCCCACGGAGGTCGTCGACCGGCCCAAGGGCTACTTCCCGGTCCCCGCCATCATGCACATGGCAGGTCCGGTGCTCGACCGGGTGACCGAGGCCCTGACGGCTCCCGAGGCCACGTCGCGCGGTGTTTTCGAGGACGCGTACGTGGCCAAGCTGCTGTCGGCGCCGGACGAGCACCGCACCAGGCGTGGGGCGAACGCCCTGTGGCAGGTAGCTTTGCTGGAGATATGGCTGCAAACGCACGGAATCAGCTGACCGGGGCGCAGGGGAGCCGACCCTCGCGCCCGGCAACGGCAGCCCCGTCGGCCCCGCTCCCGGCGCCCCCCTTCGGCGTCCGCGCCGGTGAGGACGTCGTCGACGGGGCGCCGCGGCTGCCCCTGGAACACGGCATCGCATCCCCTGCTGCCACGGCGGCCCCGGCCGCCGCGCGGGCCGGGGCGTTCACCCTGGCACCCCCGGCGTCGGCGGCTCCCGTACCCGTGCCGCTGCCGGAGACCGCCGGGACGCGGGACACACCGCAGCCGCTGCGGTCCCACGGCTGCTGGTACCCGTCCGTCGACCCCAGCGGCAGACAGGTCGCGTTCATCTGTGACCGGGGCGGGGTGCCGCAGCTGTGGACCGGTCCGGTCGACGGGGACGAGGTCCATCTGCTGGACTCCGATCCCCATCCGGTCAAGGAGGTGGCCTGGTCGCCGGACGGCCGCTGGATCGCCTACACCACCGCCCCCGGAGGCGGCGAGCACACCCGGGTGCTGTGCGTACGGCCCGACGGCACCGGGCGGCGCGTCCTCGCCGGTGCCGAGCCCGGCAGCTCCGCGTACCTCGGCTGCTGGCAGCACGACGGGTCGGCGGTCGCCGTCACCGTCGCCGAGCCGGTGCTCCTGCCGGCCGGGGGCGACACGGAGGAGTCGCCCGCCCGCGCGGAACCGGGCCTCGCCGACCCGCACACGTACACGCCGGCCCGTCCGCCGGGCTGGGCCGTGCGGGACGGCCGGGCCGTGCTGCTGGGCGGTCCGCGCTACGGCGACGCCGGGCCGGCCGCCCATCTCGCGGAACGCGAGGGCGGGACCGCCCGTGAACACGACCAGGAGAGCGACCAGGAGGCCGCCGGTGGTCTCGCCGCCTACCTCGTCGACCCCACGGGCGCGGCGGCACCCGCACTGCTGGCGGTCGAACGCGGCGCCGCCACGCTGCGGGTGTGCGACCTCAGCCGGGACGGCCGGCTCGCCCTGGTGCGCCGGGGCCCGCGCGGCCGCCGCGAGGCCCTCGTCGTGCGCACCTCCGACCTGCGGACCACGTTCGCGCTGCCGGTCGCGGACGGTGACCCGTGGATCGGCCGGTTCTCCCCCGACGCCACGACGCTGTGGCTGCGCAGCGACGCGGCCCGCGAGTTCGCCGCGCTGTTCGCCGTACGGCTGGCACCCGGGGGCGAGCAGCAGGGCATCACCGTCACCACGGAGCGCGAGGGGTCCGGCCTGGAGCTGCTGACGTTCGGCCACGACGGGTCCACGGCGGCCCTGGCGTGGAACGTGCGGGGAGCCACCGAGCTGGAGGTCACCGCCGTCTCGGGCACCGCGGGCGTCGCCTCGGTGGGGGTGCGGCGGTCCGTGTCGCTGCCGCACGAGGTGGTGACCCGGATGGCGCGGGCCGGCGGGGGTTCGGAGCTGGTGCTGGCGCTGTCCGGGTCGCAGCGGCGGCCCGGCATGTGGTGGCTCTCCAAGGACACCGCACGGCGCACCACGTGGTCGTCCCGTGACGAGGACGCCGTACCGCCGGGCCGTTCGCCCGTACGTCCCGTGCCGCTGCGGCCGGTCGCGCGGGACGGGCTGCCGCTGAGCGGCTGGTACTACCGGGCGCCGGGCCGGGCTCCGGGGCAGCCTGCGCCCTGTGTGATCCATCTGCACGGCGGTCCCGAGGAGCAGGAACGGCCCGTGTTCAACCCGCTGTACCACGAGCTGTCGGGCCGGGGGCTCGACATCTTCGCCCCGGATGTGCGCGGTTCCTCCGGGCACGGCCGGTCGTTCGTCGACGCCGACCTCGGCACGGGACGGTTCGCCGCGATCGAGGACGTCGCCGACTGCGCGGCCCACATCGTCGAGGCCGGGCTCGCCGATCCGCGGCGGCTGGCCGTCATGGGCCGCTCGTACGGCGGCTATCTGGTGATGGCCTCGCTCGTGTGGCACCCGGAGCTGTTCCGCACGGGTGTCGCGGCGTGCGGCATGTCGGACTTCGCGACGTTCTACGCCGGGACCGAGCCGTGGATCGCGGAGTCGGCCGCGCACAAGTACGGCCATCCGGAACGCGACCGGGAACTGCTGCACGCACTGTCCCCGATGACCCGGATCGAAGCGCTGCGGGTACCGGTGCTCACCGTGCACGGCGAGCACGACACGAACGTGCCGGTCGGCGAGTCCGAGCAGTTCGTGCGCGCGGCCCGCGAGCGGGGCCTGGAGGCCGAGCTGCTGCTGTTGCGCAACGAGGGCCACGACTTCCTGCGCGCGGACAGCCGGCGGATCTTCCGCCGTACCGCGGCCGACTGGATCGAACGCCACGTCGCGGAGTGACCACCGCCCCCCCACACCGCACATAACGGGCATTTCTGGCGAATCGACGCATGAGTGTCCCGGCCACGGGCACTCGCCCGCCGAGCGGACATCCCCCACCCACGAGGAGTCGATCATGGTCATCAAGAAGATGCACGACATGGGCATCCGCAGTGAGCACGCCTACATGGCCGCCATGGCGTCCATCGGCCTGACCGTCGTCGCCTGGGCGGGGTCCCTCAAGATGGAGCCCGGCACCGGGCTGGCCCGCGCGGACCGCTGGGGCCTGTTCGTCGGCGAGTGGGCGCCCACCTTCTTCGGCCTCGGCCTCGCCCTGTCGCACTACGAGCAGCAGGACGGCACCCTGACCGCCACCGTCCACGAACTGCGTGACCAGCGCGAGCAGAAGGTCGGCTGACCGCGCGGGGTCCCTGGACGCGGACCCGGCGCACAGGCGCACCCGAGGCGCACCGGATTCTCTGACACCGCAGGGTTCCCTGTGGTGTCAACCGCTGCTTCCGTCGCGGCCTTCGTGGTGGAGCAGGAGCAGCGCGATGTCGTCGGGGCGCTGGCCGGCGGGACCGGCCTTCTCGACCAGTTCGTCGATGAGCACGTCCAGGTCCCGGGTGTCGGCGCGCGCGAGGTGCCCTGCGAGGCGGGCGATGCAGTCGTCCAGGTCGACGCCGGGTGTCTCCACGAGACCGTCGGTGTAGAAGGCGAGCGTCATCCCCGGGGTGAGCGGGATCTCCGTCACCGGGTAGACGGCGTGCGGGTCGATGCCGAGGAGAGGGCCGGGCGGGACCGCGAGGGGCCGGGTTGCGCCGTCGGGCAGGCGGAGCAGGGGCGGCGGGTGTCCGGCGCTGGCAAAGGTCACCCGGCCGCCGCCGAGGTCGAGGTGGGCGTAGAGGCAGCTGGTGAACAGGTCGGGGTCGAGGTCGATGAGGAGCCGGTTGGTCCGGGCGAGCACCTCGTCGGGGGGTGTGCCGAGGGTGGCGTGGGCGTAGACGCCGGTGCGGACCTGGCCCATGAGCGCGGCGGCGGCCACGTTGTGGCCCTGGACGTCGCCGATGACGGCCGCGACGGCGGTGTCGCCGAACCGGATCAGGTCGTAGAAGTCCCCTCCGATCTCCATGCCGCGGGTGGCGGGCAGATAGCGGGCGGCGATCAGCAGACCGGGGACCGTGGGCAGGGTGCGCGGGAGCAGCGCCTGCTGGAGGCCGTGGGCGAGTTCGAGCTTGGTGTCGTAGAGGCGGGCGCGGTCGAGGGCCTGGGCGATGAGCCCGGCGAGCGACGTCATGACGGCCCGCTCCTCGGCCTGGAACTCGTGGGGGCTGTCGTAGGACAGGACGCAGATGCCGACCAGACGGCCGGTGATGATCAGCGGCAGGAAGGCCCATGCCTGCTTTCCACTGGCGACGGGCGCCTCGGGGTACAGGCGCTCCATCTCCCCGGATTCACTGTAGAACGCGGGGACCCCGCTGCTGAGGGCGCGCCCGGCCGGGGTGAACGCGGTGTCGACGGGCAGGCCGTCGAGACGGGCGACGGCCTCGGGGGGATAGCCCCGGTAGCCGGTGATGCGCAGCTTCCCTGCCTCGGCGGAGGACAGCACGAGCCCTTGGGCGCCGAAGGCGGGCATGACCTGGTCGGCGACCACGTCGACGACGTCCTGCACACCGACGACCTCGGTGAGGGCGGCGGCCAGGTGGGTGAGCTGGTACAGCCGGCCCGCGCGGGACGGCGTCACGGTGCTCGTGGACCGGGAAGGCCCCGGCACGGGCGGGGGCTCGGTGCCGCGCGGCACGACCCGGACACTGATGCCGCTGGTGTCCGGGTAGAGGTGGATGTCGAGCCACTGGCCAGGGGGTCGGCACGCCGAGAACGACACGGGTTCCCGCGTGATCACCGCGGCGCGGTAGCGGTCCTCGTGGACGGGGTCGTCGAGCCAGCGCAGGGCGTGCCACGGCAGGGTGCCCAGCAGTTGTTCGGGCTCCCGGCCGAACAGCTCGCCGGCGCCCCGGCTGACGTAGGTGAACCGGCCCTCCAGGTCCAGGGCGCAACTGCCGCCGGGCAGGCGCTCCACGAAGTCCGCCAGGGCCATCTCCTTGCTGACGGACGGGCGGCCGGCCCCGGCGGGGACGACGCGGGGGAGGTCGGCGGGCACCGGCGCGCCGTCGTGCTCCTCCACCTCGTCCAGCAGCCGGGCCAGACGTCGGCACCGGGACTCGATGTGGCCCCGCTCGCGAGCCGTCATGTACGGGGGGCGGCCGGTCGGCCACATCAGCAGCAGCGTCCCCCAGCGCCGGGCGCCGGTGACCGGGGCGGCCGCCAGGGCCAGTGGGTACGGCAGGACCACCGCGGTGCGCGGGAAGGAGCGGGCCATCTCCTCCTGGCTGCCCACCCACACCACGCGGCCCTCGCGGGCGGCGACCGCCACGGGGGCCGGCGCGGCGACCGGGACGCGCGCCCAGGGGGCGGCGAAATGGGCCGGCGCGCCGCACAGCAGATGCAGGCGGAGCAGTTCCTCGTCCGGCGCGAGCAGATAGAGGGCGCCGATGGACGCGCCGATCCCCCGCACGGTCTCCGCGAACGCGGCGTCCAGCGCATCGGCGGCGGTGGCCGGATCACTCGTGCCGGTCACGAGGCACCTCCAGCGTTCGCGGGCCACGGCCGGACGGCCGTGGACGGGCCGCCGGCTCCCCTCGGGTGCGGCACGGCAGGCCGGAGTACCCGAGTGCCCTCACGCAGGACGTTACGCCGCCCCGGAGCGGTCGGCATGCCGGAACGGGTTGGGCAGCGGGAGGTAGCGGGCGTCCGCGCCGTCGGCCCGCGTCCAGCGCAGCAGCAGGTTCGTCTTGCCCGGCAGCGTCGGCGCGTGCAGGAGGTCCTCGACGCCGGGCACCTCGCGGTGCCGCTCCAACTCCCCCCGTACGGCGGCCCACACGTCGACCCCGGGGTGGTGTTCGGCCACGGCCGCCGCGACCTCCAGGACGTTGTTGACGAACAGGCAGTACACCAGCCGCTCCCAGCCCGCCTCGTGGGTCACGTCCGGCAGGAGCTTCACGCCCTCGGCGTCCCGGTAGAGGACCTGGACGGGGGTGCCGGCGGGGTCGCAGGCGACGAGGGTGTTCTGGAGGTGGGCCTCCAGGACGACGCCGTGGTGGTGGAACGCGCCGAGGGCCGGGGGCACGACCGCCCGCAGATACGCCCTCCACCAGGCGTCGGGGGCGGCGGTGCGGACCAGCGGGTTGTCCGGGAACGCCGTGGTGTCCTCGGTGAGCGCGGCGCCGAGGACGGCGGTCGTGCCGGGAGCCAGATGCCCGGCCAGTCCGTCGCGGACCAGGACCGCGAGCTCCTCGAACGCGAAGGCGGCGGTGCGGTAGCCGCGGTCGCTCAGCCAGGCGCCGTCCGGCAGCGCGGCGAAGGCCGCGCGGGCCCCAGCGTCGGTGCGGCGCAGCTTGAGCAGGTCGTGCCGCCACAGACGGCGCACGTCGTTGGTGATCCGCACGTCCAGACTGAACTTGAGGAAGAGGTCCGGCTCGGAGGGGGCCGTGCCGGGACGGAGCGACCCGGAGACGTCCGCCTCGGAAAAGCCCACCCCGCGGCCCGCCGCCGCCTCGGGGGCCGCCGCCGCGGCCCCGCCGGGGCCCCCTCGCAGGGTCTCCCCGGGTACGTACACCGTGCGGAGCGCGGCCGTCGGCCACACCTCGCCCGTCGTGCGCCCCAGCCGTATCAGCCGGCCGTCGGCGAAGGCCTCCGCCAACTCCTCGCCCACCAGGTCGAGTTGCCAGGGGTGGGCGGGCAGCAGCCGGTAACCGGGCGGGGCCGTGCCCAGCGTGTCGAGGGCGGTGGTGTCGCCCTCCTCGACGACGGTGTCCTCGCGGATCCCGAGCAGCGTCAGCGGGAATCCGGCGTACGTCTCCGGCGCGTAGGGCAGCCAGGCGGCGGCCGGACCGCCGCCG
>NZ_LIRK01000351.1 GCF_001419765.1 Streptomyces torulosus | reverse complement strand
CTGCTCTTCGGCCTCGGCTTCGTCCCGTTCGTCGGGCAGACGGTCGTCCCCGTCATCGGCTTCTTCGTGACCGGCTTCTTCCTCACCGAGGAGCTGACGTCGGTCGCCCTCCAGCGCCGCCGTGTCGAAGCACGCGACCGTCTCCGGCTGCTCCGCTCCCGCAGGACCCTGGTCTGGGGCTTCGGCACGCCGCTCGCCCTCGCCTTCCTCGTCCCGTTCGTCGCCGTCTTCCTGATGCCGGGCGCGGTCGCGGGCGCCACCCTCATGGCCCGCGACCTCCTCGGCGAGGAGACGACGGGCGACGACGACAGCGACGACCGCGACGGCCGGAGCGGCGGCGGCCCCGGCGGCGGCCACGCGCCCCGGCCCCGGCCGGCGGACCCCTGGACCAAGCCCCGGGTGCGGTGACCGCCGGGACGGGTCACGACGCGTCCGCGGCCACCCCCACGATGGCCCGTACCTGCGCGATGATGTCCAGCCGGTTCCGCACGAACTCGGGGTCGGTGACCGTCCCGGTCGCCGGGTCGGTGTTGCCCGTCCCGAACTGCAGTACCGGCGTGTGCACATGCCCGCCCGGCAGCGTGTCGTGCAGCCCCAGCCGGTCCCGCAGCAGCGTCGCCCGGTAGGCGATCTCGTTGGAGAGGTAGTTCCCGCCGCCCCCGGCCCTGGCGGTCGAGCCCGCGGTCGGCCCCTCCGGCCGTACGACCGCCGTGGTGCCGCCCGCCGGTATCTCCGTCACGCTCGTGTTGTCGTACACCGGGAAGCGCCCCGTGGCCGCGGCGACGATGTCCGCGTACGGCAGGGTCGTGGACGTCCACTGCGGCTGTGTGGCGGGGTCGGTCACCGGGACGGTCTCGGTGCGCGCGACGTCGTCGTTGTCGGGGAAGCCGCCCCGCCAGGCCCCGTTGGTGCGCTCGATGTCGAAGCGCCCGACCCGGCCCTGGCTGACGGTGGCGAAGAGGTCCACCCGGGGCAGCTGCCCGCGCAGGGTGCGCTCCACCGTCCCGTCGGCGAAGTCCTGCCAGCGGACGGGGAAGACGGCCGTCTCGATCCGCGCCGGACCGTCGGCGGTCCGGATCACCGTGCCGTCGAGCGCGAGCGCCGTCGCCCCGGACGGGTTGGAGATCCGGATGTCCCGGTCCAGGGTGAACGGGTCGAACCCGGTGACGAGGATCCGCTTCAGCCCCTTCCCGTCGGCGGAGCGGGGGTAACTGATCGCGTCCTGCCCCCGTGACGCCTGCTCCAACCTCCCCAGCAGCGACGCCCGTTGGGCGTCAGTCAGCCCGAACCCCGGTGCCCACGCGCGGACTTCCCGCGTCATGCCCAACCGGGCCCAGTACAGCGGCCGGTCGTCGTCCCGGCTGAGGTCGCCGCCCGCCGGCCCTCGCCCCTGCGCCCGGTCCACGGCCCGTGTCCACAGCCGCGATCCCTCACGGACGACGATCCGCTCCGCCTGCTCGTACGACCGCGCCCCGGCTAGCGCCCGCTCCAACTCCGGTGCGATCCCGTCGAATCCGGACCGCCGCAGAATCTCCCGGGGCACCGCACGGTCGAGCCGCTGCTCCTCGACGGTGAGGGACGCCGCGGCCCCCGGGGCCGCGGCCGGACCCGAGCCGGAAGCCGCCGCGGGCCCGGGGACGGCGAGCCCCGCGAACAGGGCCACCAGCCCCACCGCTCCCCGCGCACCGGCCCTGCCGCGCCGCCCCAACCTGAAACCAAGTTCTGTGGAATGCAAGGGAGTTCGAGTCCTTTCCTAGCTGTGGCGCGAGCGCGCCGCGGGGGGTGTAGCCCGGACCGCGGCAGTATCGCGTGACGGAAGGGACGCACGCCATGCCGCGTGCCGTGCGGGACGTCGCGGAACGCGCCCGGCGTGTCGGCCCCCTCCGGGTCCAGCAGCCACGGGTACCGCAGCCCGTCCGTCACGGCCACCAGCAGCGGCGCCGTCCGCTCGGGGGTGAGGCCGTTCGGCATACCCGTAGAGATCCGCGAACCCCAGCACCACGTCCGCCGTCCGCCCGTCCCGGTCGGGGACCTCCACGGACGGCACGACGCCGCTGAGCGGAAACCCTAGGTCACTCGCCCTTCCGGCTGACGATCCGGTAGGCGATCTCCGCCAGCCGCGCCTGGCCGTCCACACTGGGATGGAACCAGTCCCACTGGCTGAGCTGCGCCTGCCCGAAGCGGTAGTCGAAGACCGCGTCCCCGTCGTACCGGCAGTGGCGGTCCTCGGCGCACACGTCCCGCAGCACGTCGTTGTACGCCTCCACACGGTCCTGGACGGCCTCCCGCCGCTCCGTCGCCGCCGTGGTGAGGACATCCGGGTCGGCCAGCATGGACGGGCAGATGCCGAGCTTCCACACCTGCTTGCCGAGCGCGTTCGTCCGGCCCTCGGACCACAGCCGCTTCAGATCGGGCACGCTCGTCACGAACACCTGCGCCTTGGGCAGGCTGTCGCGGAGCGCGTCCATCGCGTCCTGGAAGTCGGCGCGGAAGTCCGCGACCGGGGTCATCTCGTCGGCGGTCGCCCGGCACGCGTCGTTCGCGCCGATCATGACCGTGACCAGCTCCGGCTTCCGGGTCACCGCCCGCGCCACCTGGCTCGGCAGGTCGGCCATCCGGGCCCCGGTGACCGCGTAGTTCCAGCTGCGCTCGGCCGCTCCGGTCCGGCCGAGCAGCCGTACGGCGAGACTGTCCACCGAGGCGTCGCTGCCGGTCGCCCACGACACCTCGGGGCAGTCCGACAGCACCGAGCATGCGTCGAAGCCACGGGTGATGGAGTCCCCGACCGCCACCAGCGAGCGGGGGGTGCTGTCCCAGGCGGGGGTCGGCGACGCGGAGGGCCGGGCCTTCGTGCCGGTGCCCTCGGGGCCGGGGGAGTTGCCGCCGGTGGCGTCGCAGCCGGTCACCGCCAGCAGCGCCGCCGCCAGCACGGCACCGGACACCGCCCTCGAACGGTGGCGTCGCTTCCGCATCCCCTGGTCCCCTCTTCGGTCATCCCCATGCAAGTTCCCACCCTTCCCAACGCGCGGGGGTTCCCGACACGGAGGGCGGCCGGGACGGATGTGGCGGACGACGCAACTGATCCAGCCATTCCGGACGTCCCCTCAGATGGCCGAGTTCTTCCGGGGGTCCACCCCCGATGGCCCAACCGAGGGGTCGGACACGCGTCCCGCCGGGTGAATCCGCGCTGCTTCCCGGCGCCGGCTCCGACGGTACGTCACACTCCCCGCCCCGCCGCACGGTAGCCTCGGCCCGTGGCCGCTCTGCCACTGCCGATCCGTCAAACTGCAAGACGTCCCGCTCTGTGGAGGCCCCGGTGACGACACGTGGAGTTCTGTACGTGCACTCCGCGCCGCGTGCGCTGTGCCCGCACGTCGAGTGGGCCGTCGCGGGCGTTCTGGGCACCCGGGTGAACCTCGACTGGATCCGTCAGCCGGCCGCGCCGGGCACCTGGCGCTCGGAGTTCTCCTGGCAGGGCCGGGCCGGCACCGCCTCCCAGCTCGCCTCCGCGCTCCGCGGCTGGCACCTGCTCCGCTTCGAGGTCACCGCCGAGCCCTGCCCCACCGCCGAGGGCGAGCGCTACAGCTGCACCCCCGACCTGGGCATCTTCCACGCCGTCACCGGCATCCACGGCGACATCCTCATCCCGGAGGACCGCCTGCGCGCGGCCCTGACGAGATCCCAGCGCGGCGAGACGGACCTGGAGGGGGAGATCGCGAGGCTCCTCGGCAAGCCCTGGGACGACGAGCTGGAACCGTTCCGCTACGCGGGAGAGGGCGCCCCGGTCCGCTGGCTCCACCAGGTCGTGTAGACGGACCCGGGCCGCGACACCGGTCTTTGCGGGGGCGCGGGGAACCGCGCGAGCCCAGCCCAAGACGGCCCGCACCGGCCGACACGCGGTCCACCAACGGCGAATGGCCCGAACTCTTCCCAGAGTCCGGGCCATTCTCGGCTGACGCGAGCGTCAGATCGTCCTGAACGCCAGCACCACGTTGTGCCCACCGAAGCCGAACGAGTCGTTCAGCGCGGCGATCCGGCCCTCCACGGGCAGCTTGCGGGCCTCACCCCGCACCACGTCCGCGTTGGCCTCGGCCTCCGGGTCCAGGTCGTCGACGTTGATCGTCGGCGGAGCCACCCGGTGGTACAGCGCGAGCACCGTCGCGACGGTCTCCACACCACCGGCGCCACCCAGCAGATGCCCGGTCATGGACTTCGTACCGGACACGGCCATGTGGTCGGTGTCGTCACCGAACACCTTGCGCAGCGCCTTCAGTTCGGCGATGTCACCGGCCGGCGTCGACGTCGCGTGCGCGTTGACGTGCACGATCTCCGCCGGGTCCAGGTCGGTGCGGTCCAGCAGGTTCTGCAGGGCGTGGGCGATGCCCCGCCCCTCCGGCTCGGGCTGCACGATGTCGTGGCCGTCGGCGGAGATGCCCTGCCCGACCGCCTCCGCGTAGACCCGGGCCCCGCGGGCGGCGGCGTGCTCCGCGGACTCCAGGACCACGACGCCCGCGCCCTCACCGAGGACGAAGCCGTCGCGGGCGGTGTCGTACGGACGCGACGCGGCCTGCGGGTTCTCGTTGTTCTTGGACATCGCCATCATGTTGCCGAACGCGGCGATGGGCAGCGGGTGGATCGCCGCCTCGGTGCCACCGGCGACCACGACGTCGGCGCGGCCGGTGCGGATCATCTCGATGGCGTAGCCGATGGCCTCGGCGCCCGACGCGCAGGCGGACACGGGGGTGTGCACACCGGCACGGGCCCCCACGTACAGACCGACGTTGGCGGACGGGCCGTTGGGCATCAGCATGGGCACGGTGTGCGGGGACACGCGGCGTACGCCCTTGTCCTTCAGCACGTCGTACTGGTCGAGCAGCGTCGTCACGCCACCGATGCCGGAGGCGATGACCGTGCCGACCCGGTCGGCGTCGACGGTGCCGTCGTCGGCGGAGGTCTCGGTGTAACCGGCGTCGGCCCACGCCTCCTTGGCCGCGATCAGCGCGAACTGCGCCGAACGGTCCAGCTTGCGGGCCTGCGGCCGGGGGATGACCTCGGTCGGCTCGACGGCGATCTGCGCCGCGATACGGACCGCCTGCTCGGCGGCCCAGTCCTGCTCCAGGGGGCGGACACCGGACTTGCCGGCCACCAGCCCCTCCCAGGTGGAAGTCGCGTCGCCACCCAGCGGTGTGGTTGCGCCGATACCGGTGACGACCACGGTGCGATTGGTCGAACTCACGGGAATGTTCTCCAACGGTTACGAGGATTCAGCGGCGCCACCGCCGGGTGGCGGGGCAGACGGACTGATTCCGGGGACCGGGCGGCCGGACGGCCGGACCCGGTCCCGGCGGATCAGGCCTGGTGCTTGAGGATGTAGTCGGTCGCGTCGCCGACGGTCTTGAGGTTCTTGACGTCGTCGTCCGGGATCTTGACGTCGAAGCGCTCTTCGGCGGCGACGACGACCTCGACCATGGACAGGGAGTCGACGTCCAGGTCGTCGGTGAAGGACTTGTCCAGCTGGACGTCCTCGACCGGGATGCCGGCGATCTCGTTCACGATGTCGGCGAGACCGGCGACGATCTCTTCCTGAGTGGCGGCCATGTCAGGCGCTCCTTCGTAGATATCCAGAGGGTGGGCGTCCGCCGCGTCAGCGGCAGGTGTTGCTGTACCGCGCCGGACCGCAAGATCCGGAACGGTTGCCTAGGGGAGGGTAACGACCGTCGCTGCGTACACGAGACCCGCCCCGAAGCCGATGACGAGCGCGGTGTCGCCGCTCTTCGCCTCTCCGGTCGCCAGGAGCCGCTCCATCGCGAGCGGGATCGAGGCGGCCGAGGTGTTGCCGGTGGTGCGCACATCACGGGCGACCGTGACGTGCTCCGGCAGCTTGAGTGTCTTCACCATCGAGTCGATGATCCGCTCGTTGGCCTGGTGAGGGATGAAGACGTCCAGGTCGTCCGGGCTGATCCCGGCCGCGTCCAGCGCCTGCTGAGCGACCTTCGCCATCTCGAACACGGCCCAGCGGAACACCGCCTGGCCTTCCTGGGTGATCGCGGGGAACTTGACGTTGCCCTCGCTGTCCAGCGGGAGCTTGTCCAGATCACCGATCCGGTACTCGTTCCACGGGACCGTCTGCTTGATGGTCCCGGCCTTGTCGCCCTCGGAGCCCCAGACCGTGGGGCCGATGTGCGGCTCCTGGGAGGGACCGACGACGACCGCGCCGGCGCCGTCACCGAAGAGGAACGCGGTGGCCCGGTCCTCCAGGTCGGTGAGGTCCGACAGCCGCTCCACGCCGATGACGAGGACGTACTCCGCGGAGCCCTCGACGACCATGCCCTTGGCGAGGGTCAGGCCGTAGCCGAAGCCCGCGCAGCCGGCCGAGATGTCGAAGGCGGCGGCCTTCGCCGTGCCGAGCTTGTCGGCGATCTCCGTGGCGACGGCCGGGGTCTGGCTGAAGTGCGAGACGGTGGAGACGACCACGGCGCCGATCTGCTCGGCGGTGATGCCGGCGTCCGCGATGGCCTTGCCGGACGCCTCGATCGACATGGCGGCGACGGTCTCCTCGTCGTTCGCCCAGTGCCGGGTCTCGATGCCGGAGCGGGAGCGGATCCACTCGTCGGAGGAGTCGATCCGCTCCAGGATCACGTCGTTGGGCACCACTCGGACCGGGCGGTAGCCGCCGACGCCGAGGATGCGTGCGTACGGGGCGCCCTTGCTCGGCCTGATCTTCGACATTTCTGTCTGGCTCCTAAGGTCTCAGGCGCCCGCCGCGTCAGCGGCAGGTGTCGATGTCTCGGCGATGAGCTCACGAGCGGCGTCGAGGTCGTCGGGAGTCTTGAGGGCCACCGTCCGTACGCCAGGCAGCGCGCGCTTGGCGAGACCGGTGAGCGTACCGCCGGGGCAGACCTCGATCAGGCCGGTCACACCCAGCTCCTTGAAGGTCTCCATGCACAGGTCCCAGCGGACCGGGTTGGCGACCTGTCCGACCAGCCGTTCCAGCACCTCGGCGCCGGTCGCGACGGCCTTGCCGTCCTTGTTGGAGACATAGGTGACGGTCGGGTCCGCGGGCGACAGGGCCTCGGCGGCCTTGGCGAGCGCGTCCACGGCCGGGCCCATGTGGTGCGTGTGGAAGGCGCCGGCGACCTTGAGCGCCACGACCTTGCGGACGCCTTCGGGCTTGTCCTCCGCCAGGGCGGCCAGCTGCTCCAGGGTGCCCGCGGCCACGATCTGGCCCGCGCCGTTCATGTTCGCCGGGGTCAGCCCCAGCTTCTCCAGGTGCGGCACCGTCGTCGCCGGGTCGCCGCCGAGCAGCGCGGACATACCGGTCTCGGTGATCGCGGCGGCCTCGGCCATGGCCAGACCCCGCTTGCGCACGAGGGTCAGCGCGGCCGTGTCGTCGAGGACACCGGCGAAGGCGGCGGCGGTGATCTCACCGACGCTGTGGCCCGCGACCGCACCGGGGGAGACGTCCCCGAGGGCGGTGGCGGACAGCAGTCCGGCGGCGACCAGCAGCGGCTGGGCGACGGCGGTGTCCCGGATGTCGTCGGCGTCGGCCTGCGTCCCGTAGTGGGCGAGGTCGAGTCCGATGGCGTCCGACCACGCGGCGAGGCGGTCGGCGGCACCGGGGAGTTCGAGCCAAGGGTTCAGGAAGCCGGGCGTCTGGGCGCCCTGGCCGGGAGCGACGAGTACGAGCACTCTCACACTCTCTCTTGGGGACGGCCGAAGCCGCCCGTGGGGACAGGGACGAAGAACAGCAGGGCCTTTTGTAGCCCTCCGACAAAACCCTAGAGCTGGTGATCCCCATCGACCAGACGCCCCAGGATCAACGCGATCCGCAACGTGAACGCAGAGCGTACATCGGAGGGCGACCAGCCGGTGACGTCAGTCACACGTCGAAGCCGGTAGCGCACGGTGTTGGGATGGACGAACAGCATCCGCGCCGCCCCCTCCAGACTGGACGCCTGTTCGAGATAGACGCTGAGCGTCTCCAGGAGCGCGGAGCCGGCCTCCTCCAGTGGTCTGTAGATCTCCTCCACCAACTGCTCGCGCGCGTTGGGGTCGCCCGCGATCGCGCGCTCCGGAAGCAGATCGTCCGCCAGCACGGGCCGGGGCGCGTCCTGCCAGGCGGAACAGGCCTTGAGTCCCGCGGCCGCCGCCTGCGCGGACCTGGTCGCGGCCAGCAGGTCGGGCACGATCGGCCCCGCCACGACCGGGCCCGCCGCATACGGGCCGATCAGCGACTTCGCCACCTGCAAGGGGTCGTTGTTGCCGCCGGCGATCACCACGAGCCGGTCGCCGAGCACACCCGTGAGCACCTGGAGCTTGGCGTGCCGGGCCGCCCGGCGGATGGCCTCCACGGTCAGCTCGCTGTCACCGTCGGGGGCCGTGCCGAGGACCACGCACACATGGTCGGGCGAGTTCCAGCCGAGGGCGGCGGCCCGGCTCACCGCACCCTCGTCGGCCTCGCCGCTGAGCACCGCGTTCACGACCAGGGACTCCAGGCGGGCGTCCCACGCGCCCCGGGCCTCGGCGGCCTGCGCGTACACCTGGGCGGTGGCGAACGCGATCTCCCGCGCGTACACGAGCAGCGCCTCGCGCAGCACGCTCTCGTCGCCGGGGGCCGCGACCTCGTCGATCGCGGACTCCATGACCTCGATGGTCGTCCGCACCATCTCGACGGTCTGGCGGAGCGTGATCGCCCGGGTCAGTTCACGCGGCGCGGTCCCGAACACGTCCGTCGAGATCGCCTGGGGGGCGTCCGGGTGCCGGAACCACTCCGTGAACGCCGCGATACCCGCCTGGGCGACCAGTCCGATCCACGACCGGTTCTCGGGCGGCATCGCCCGGTACCAGGGCAGCGTCTCGTCCATCCGCGCGATGGCCTG
Organism: Streptomyces torulosus; assembly: GCF_001419765.1. GTDB lineage: Bacteria > Actinomycetota > Actinomycetes > Streptomycetales > Streptomycetaceae > Streptomyces > Streptomyces torulosus. The sequence continues at coordinate 219 of NZ_LIRK01000351.1, read as the reverse complement.
CGCGGCGAGGCTTCCGGACGACTTCTCCAGCCGCTTCAACGTCGCGGCGTGCGCGTGGACGTACGGTGCGGTCTCGGACTTGCTGGCTTCTGGTTCGGGCACGGGACCTAGAGTGCCTTATCGCTGCGCTCGCTTGCGTCGTAGGGTGCGTGAGCTGGGGGTGCGCGTCAGCGAGGGCCGGGGCGAGTCGGGGAGTGGGGCCCGGTGCGTGGCGGGGAG
>NZ_LIRK01000350.1 GCF_001419765.1 Streptomyces torulosus | reverse complement strand
GCGGGACCCCCGGTCCCGACGACGCGCGTTACTGCATGAAGTGCGGGCGGGAACGCATACCGGTCCCCTCCGCGCCCCCGGCACCGGACGCGCCCGCCGGCCAGGGCACACCCCCGACCCCGCCGGCCGCCCCGCCGACCGAGCCCGGGTCGGCGGGGCGGCCGGCGGGGTCGGGGGTGTGCCCTGGCCGGCGGGCGCGTCCGGTGCCGGGGGCGCGGAGGGGACCGGTATGCGTTCCCGCCCGCACTTCATGCAGTAACGCGCGTCGTCGGGACCGGGGGTCCCGCAGTGCGGACAGTAGGACGTCATGGAACGCTCCGTCATCCAGAGAACTCGTGCCGTGATCAGACGTGGACACACGTATGCCGCGTGTGCGGTGACGTATCAAACGGACGACGTTCTCCGTTGACCGGTTCCCATCAACAGGGCGCCCTTTGAGGCATCCCCCTTACGGGTGAACCTTGAACCCCCGGTGCAGGGCGACGACCCCTCCGGTGAGGTTCCGCCACGCGACCTTGCCCCAGCCGGCCTTCTGCAGCCGCTCGGCGAGACCGGACTGGTCGGGCCAGGCGCGGATGGATTCGGCGAGGTACACGTACGCGTCGGGGTTGGACGACACGGCGCGGGCGGTCGGCGGCAGCGCGCGCATCAGGTACTCGGTGTAGACGGTCCGGAACGGCGCCCAGGTCGGGTGCGAGAACTCGCAGATCACGACCCGACCGCCGGGCTTGGTCACCCGGTGCATCTCGCGCAGCGCGGCGTCCGTGTCCTGGACGTTGCGCAGGCCGAAGGAGATGGTCACCGCGTCGAAGGTGTCGTCCTTGAACGGCAGCCGCGTGGCGTCGCCCGCGGTGAACGGCAGCCAGGGGGTGCGTTCCTTGCCGACCCGGAGCATGCCGAGGGAGAAGTCACAGGGGACGACGTACGCGCCGGTCTGCGCGAAGGGCTGTGAGGAGGTGCCGGTGCCGGCCGCCAGGTCCAGGACCTTCTGGGCGGGGCGGGCGTCCACCGCCCGCGCGACCTCCTTGCGCCAGCGCCGGTCCTGCCCGAGGGACAGCACGTCGTTGGTCAGGTCGTACCGTTCCGCCACTCGGTCGAACATCGAGGCGACTTCGTGCGGCTGCTTGTCCAGGGATGCGCGGGTCACGGGCCCATTGTGGCAGTAAGGGCCGAGCGGCCTCGCAGCGCCCGTCCCGGCGACCACGGCACGGCGCGCGGCCCGGTGTGATTGGTTTCCCAAGTGAGCAGCGTGAGGAATGTCCCGAAACCGGCCGCCGCACTGATATCCGCGATATCCGTGATGTCCGCGCTGGTCCTGACCTGCGCGGGCTGCGCCACGGGGTCGACGGAGTCCGCGTCCGCGCCGAGCGGTGCGCCGAGGACACCCGACGCGAAGGCGACGGCCGCCGAGAAGGAGGCGGAAACCTCCACGGTGTACGCCCCCTACGTGGACGCCACGGAGGCGTCCGACCTCGACGACGCCGGGTCGGCGGCCGCGTACCATCTCGCCTTCGTGATCGCCGACGGCGACGCGTGCGTGCCCGCGTGGAACGGCACCACCGCGCTCGGCGATACGGCGGTGGAGTCCCGTATCGCGGCGCTGACGGAGTCCGGGGCGTCGGTGCGGGTGTCCTTCGGCGGGGCGTCGGGGACGGAACTGGCCGACGCCTGCGACAGCGCGGACGACCTCGCCGACGCGTACGGCGCGGCGCTCGACGCCGCCGGTGCGACGGCCGCCGACTTCGACGTCGAGGGCGACGCGCTGAAGGACTCCGACGCGGTGGACCTGCGGTCCGAGGCGATCGCCCGCCTCCAGCGGGACCGGCCCGGCCTCACCGTCTCGTTCACGCTCCCCGTGATGCCGTCCGGCCTCGACGACGACGCCCTCGCCCTGCTCCACTCGGCGAACGACGCGTCCGTCGAGGTCTCCACCGTCAACATCATGACCATGAACTACGCCAGTTCGTACGACGGCGACATGGGCGACTACGCGGAGTGGGCCGCGAGGGCCACGCACCGGCAGGTGCGGGCCGTCTTCGGAACGTCCCCGGGCACGGCGTGGCGGGCTCTCGCCCTCACCTCGATGCTCGGCGTCAACGACGTGGAGAACGAGACGTTCACGCTGGAGGACGCGGCGCAGGTCAGAAAGTTCGCGGAGGAGAAGGGGATCGCCTGGGTCTCCATGTGGGCGACGTTCCGGGACCGGGAGTGCGGGGACGGGGCGAGTGACGCCCTGACCGACTGCAGCGGGGTCGAGCAGGAGGACGGCGCGTTCGCGGAGGCGTTCTCGGGGTGAGCGGGGCGGCGGCGCCCCCGCCGTCAGCGGCGCCCCCGCCGTCAGCGGCGCCCGTGCCGTCAGCGGCGGCGGTGCACCAGGCGGCCCGCGCAGACCGTCGCCACGCAGATGCCCGCCTCGTCGAAGATCGCCAGGTCCGCCCGGCCGTCGTCGACGATCGCCGACGTGCGGGGACCGGCGAGCACGACGACGTCGTTCCGCTCTGCGGCGGCGCGGAGTTCGGGGGTGTCCGTGTGGTCCGCCAGCACAGCGGTCGCCCCGGACTTCAGCACCACATGGACGCGTTCCCGTGGGCTGGGTGCGTCGGGGAGCGGGCCCTCGTGGACGCGGGCGGGGCCGAGCACACCGGGCCACCGGCGCACGCGGGCGCCCGGGAACCGCTCCTGGAGCTCCTTCAGCGGTCCCGCGGCCCGGACCCGGATGCCCTCGACGACCACGGCGCCGTCCTTGACGGGCTCCGGGTCGTCCCAGGTGAGGCGTACCTCGTCGGCGGCGTGGATCGTCAGCATGCGCGACCTAGCTGGACGCGAGGATCTTCAGCTCGGGATGGGCCGTGCCACCCTCGATCGCCGTGGAGGAGATGTGGGACATCACACGCGCGTCGACCGGGTCGTTCGCCGGGTCGTCGTGGACCACGAGGTGTTCGTACGTCGTGGAGCGCTGGGCCGGGACCCGCCCCGCCGTGCGGATCATGTCGATCATTTCCTGGAGGTTGGAGCGGTGCTTGGCACCGGCCGCCGAGACGACGTTCTCCTCCAGCATGACCGAGCCGAGGTCGTCCGCGCCGTAGTGCAGCGTGAGCTGGCCCGCGTCCTGGCCGGTGGTCAGCCAGGAGCCCTGGATGTGGGCGATGTTGTCCATGAACAGCCGGGAGATCGCGATCATCCGCAGGTACTCGAAGATCGTGGCCTGGGTGCGGCCCTTCAGATGGTTGTTCATCGGCTGGTAGAGGTACGGGATGAAGGCGCGGAACCCGCCCGTGCGGTCCTGTACGTCACGGATCATGCGCAGGTGCTCGATGCGCTCGGCGTTGGTCTCACCGGTGCCCATCAGCATGGTGGAGGTGGACTCCACACCCAGGTTGTGCGCGGTCTCCATGATCTCCAGCCAGCGCTCGCCGGACTCCTTGAGCGGCGCGATGGCCTTGCGGGGACGCTCGGGGAGCAGCTCCGCGCCGGCGCCCGCGAAGGAGTCGAGGCCGGCGGCGTGGATCCGCTGGATCGCCTCCTCGACGCTCACCTTGGAGATCCTGGCCATGTGCTCGACCTCGGAGGCCCCGAGGGAGTGGATGACCAGTTGCGGGAACTCCTTCTTGATGGCGGCGAAGTGCTTCTCGTAGTAATCGACGCCGTAGTCCGGGTGGTGGCCGCCCTGGAACATGATCTGCGTGCCGCCGAGTTCGACGGTCTCCGCGCAGCGGCGCAGGATGTCGTCGAGGTCGCGGGTCCAGCCCTTGTCCTTGGCCGTGGGCGGGGCGTAGAACGCGCAGAACTTGCACGCCGTCACACAGACGTTCGTGTAGTTGATGTTGCGCTCGATGATGTACGTCGCGATGTGCTCCGTACCCGCGTACCTGCGGCGGCGGACGGCGTCGGCGGCGGAGCCGAGCGCGTGCAGCGGAGCGTCGCGGTAGAGGTCGAGCGCCTCCTCCGGTGTGATCCGCCCACCCTCGGCGGCACGGTCGAGAACGGACTGGAGGTCGGCCTTCTCGGTCACCGGGAGCGTCCCTTTCGTAAGGGTTGGACGGACCACGCCAGCCTACGCCAGCCGCCGCGAACGGCCGACGTCAGCCCGGACGTCCCGGACGTCACGCCGCGTAGGCCTCCAGGAGCAGGCCCAGGTACGCCCCCGCGATCATGAACGGCCCCAGGGCGACGAGTTGTCGGCGTGCCGCCCGGCCGCGCACGGCCTGGACGACG
>NZ_LIRK01000035.1 GCF_001419765.1 Streptomyces torulosus | reverse complement strand
GAGCCTGCTGGAGCGGGCCGGTACGGCGGAAGAGGTCGCCGAGCAGCCGGCACAGGTCGGCGAGGTCGCCCGCCGCTCCGGCCCGCTCCAGCAGGCTCAGGGCGCGGACGTAGTGCTCCTCGGCGGCCTCGGTGTCGCGGGTGTCCTCGGCGATGATGCCGAGGAGGCGGTGGGCGGCGGCCGAGTGCAGGGCGCCGCGTTCGGAATTGAGGTCGGCGAGGACCTCCTGGAGCAGTTCGGCGGCCTCGTCGGACTTGCCGCGGCGGTGCAGGACGTCGGCGAGTTCGACGGCGACCTGGCTGGTGTAGAGGGTGGCGCGCTTGGCGGAGAGCATGCGGCGGGCCTCGCGCAGCTCGGCCTCGGCGCGGTCGTAGGCGCCGTTCTGGGCGTGGAGGTAGCCGCGCATCCAGTGGCAGTTGGCCAGCTCGGTGCGGATCTGGAGCTGCCGGTACAGCTCGGAGGCCTTGGCGAGCGACGCGTCGGCCTCGGCGATACGCCCCTCGGCGATCATCGTGCGGGCGACGGACCGGTGCATCCGGGCGACGAGGGCCGGGTCGCCGGACCGCGGGGCGAGGGCGAGGGCCAGCTCGGCGGCCTGGGCGGCGCGGGCGTGGGCGCCCATGTCCATGTAGGGGGCGATGACGCCGGTGTAGAGGAGGAGCAAGGCGTCGGGGTCGTGCAGGCCGTTGCGGTTCAGCTCGTCGAGGGTGGACTCGAAGAGGTAGCAGGAGTAGCGGAGTTCACCGGCGAGGTAGTGGGCGACGGCCCGGCCGCGCAGGGCGGGGACGCGGGCGGGCAGCGGGGCGTCGCCGAGCCGCTGCTCGGCCTGTTCGAAGCGGAGCCGGGCGGTCTCCAGGTCGCCGGTCTCCAGGGCGCATTCGCCGAGGCCCAGCAGGGAGTCGGCCTGTTCCGCGAGCAGACCGTGTTCGTCGGCCTCGGCGAGCACGGACGCGAAGCCCTCGGCGGCGGCCTCGGTGGCGCCGGTGGCGAGGGTGCGCTGCGCGCCGGTGAGCCGCAGCCGCAGGGCGGTGGCGAAGCCGGCGGGCCGTCCGGTGGCCAGTTCCTCGTATCCGATGCCGAGCCGCTCGGCGATATGCCGCAGGGCGGGTTCCGAGGCGCGGACGCGTCCGGACTCCAGGGTGGAGATGTACGCGGGGGTGTACGCGGGCTCCGCCAACTGCCGTTGTGTGAGGCCGCGTTCCGTCCGCAGTTGCTGCACTCTGCGCCCTATGACCTCGGGGTCGTCACGCTCGGCCATACCTACCATGACGTAAGCATGCCAGTAAGCCCGCTTATGCCGGCCGCTTTACCCCAACTGGCCCCGGCCCTCTTGCCGTTGGTAGGCCAAAGCCCTACGTTGAGCGACGCGCTGTACGCGTTCGACCACTCGCTCAGCCCTTCGACTCCTCCGCCGCTCAGCCACTCAGCCCATCGCCGGCAGCCGCCCCCGCTGCCGCCGCAGCCGCTGCGAGGTCGCCGTGTTCCGAGAACTCCTCACCCGCCACACCCGCCCCCTGGTCGCCGCGCTGCTGGCGGTGGCGGCCCTGATGGCCCTGGCCGGCGCCGTCCCGCGCTGAGCCGGATGGAGTACGGGGCCGAAGGGCTCCCTCCGACCCCTCAGAACTCCGCCGTGTCCAGCTCGAACCCGAGGGGCGCGGGCAGGGACACGGTGAGCCCGAGCTTGCACCTGGAGCTCTTGGCGTACTCGTTCGCCGAGGGCTCGGCGTGGACGACAGCCTCGCCCGCCTCCCTGTCGATCAGCAGGTAGAGCGGGATCCCGGCGCGGGCGTAGCCCTGGATCTTCTGCTCGCGGTCGCGCTCGGCGGTGCTGTCGGAGGTGACCTCGGCGACGAGGAGGACCGGGGAGGGGTCGTGCCACTCCTCCCTGTCACTGAAACTGCCCTTCGGGGCGATGACCAGGTCGGGGACGATCTCCTCGTGCTCCCCGTTCACCGGAGACGTCACGCAGATCTCTCCTCCGATCAGCTCCACGCGCCAGCCCTTGGGAGCCGTCGCACTGAAGAGCTCGAAGACCTGCTCGACGCTCGCGCCCGTATGGTCGGGCACACCGCTGCCATCGTCGCTGTCGCCGTCAGGGTCGTCGTACGGACCGTAGATGGCCTCGCCCTGGCACCCCGGCATGATGATCGGCTCCGCCGTCGCCATGACGGACCTCCTTCGCTCAGCGCGACGCTCTCAGCGTAGACCGGAAGCGCACACGGGGAATCCGGAGCCATTCACTCGAACGAGTGTGCCGTCACAGCTCCGCATCCAGCAGCTCACCTCGGACACTTGTGCGACAGAAATTCCCCCCTGTCCTCCGTGAGTAAATCTATAGCGGCCGCAGTAGACATTGCCCTGTGGGCGAGCTACCGTTTTTCCTTGTAACCCGGAAGTCGAAAAGGGCACGGCAGACATGAACTGCCGTGCGTGCAGGTCCAGCAGTACCGCGTCATCCAGGAAGAACGACCGCATCATCGAAGGTAAGGAGCAGACACCATCAGGATCCGCCCGGGCGCGGAAGACATCCGCCCGGGACGCCGCAGGCCCCGGATTGGAAGGTGGTCCCCGGTCACGCATTCGCGATCCCCGCAGCCCCGTCCTCACAGACGGCCCCTGCGGATACAGAAGGCCGGCGCAGTGCGCCGGTAGATGGTGGTAGAAGCTCGGGGCTCGGGTGCCGTACGGCACCCGGGCCCCCCGACGTGTCCGCGAAAGAAGAGGTCTGTGCCCCCAGCCCGCTCCCGCCTCACCGACAATCTCGACGACGACGACTACCCGGCGTACACGATGGGCCGGGCCGCCGAGATGCTCGGCACCACACCCGCCTTCCTCCGCGCCCTCGGCGAACACCGCCTGATCACCCCGCTGCGCTCCGAAGGCGGTCACCGCCGCTACTCCCGCTACCAGCTGCGCATCGCCGCCCGGGCCCGTGAACTCGTCGACCAGGGCACCCCCGTCGAGGCCGCCTGCCGCATCGTCATCCTCGAGGACCAGCTGGAAGAGGCCCTGCGCATCAACGAGGAGCTGCGCGCGCGGGACGGCGGCACGTCCCGGCCGAGGTCCCCGGCCTGATCGTGAGCGGGCCCGTCAGCGGCCCCGTCGGTCGGCCAGCGCGGCTGCCGTCGCCCGTACGAACGCCTCCGGGTTGTCGAGCATGACGTTGTGGCCGCAGTCCGGGACGGGGACGACGCTCACGCCGGACGCGGTGAGGGCGTCGGCGCCGGGCAGCGGGCCGTCCGCCTCGGGGTGGAGATAGGTGCGGGGGATCTTCAGGTCGAGGAGCAGCTCACGCATGGTGGGGCGGGTGCCGCGGGCGAGCCGGACGGCACTGCGGTACAGCGCCTCCCGCCCGGCCAGCCGCATCGTCGCCCACCACGCGGCTCCGGCCAGCTCGGCGAACTCCGCCCAGCCGCCGGCCAGGAACTCCTCCTCGGAGTACGCCGCGATGCCGTTGCTCCCGACGACGCCGTGGGCGGGTGTGAGCGGATCGAGGTTGGAGTCGATCATCACCAGCCTCGACACGAGTTCCGGGTGCCGGGACGCCAGCACGATCCCCACGGAGCCGCCCATACTGTGCGCGACGAGTTCGGCGCCGGCGACCCCCGCGGCCGTCAGCGCCCGGGCGAGCGCGTCGGCGTGCGCCTCCAGGGAGTAGTCGAAGTCCGTCGGCCGGTCACTGATCCCGTGCCCCAGCATGTCGACGAGCAGCGACCGCCGCCCGGCGAGCGCCGGATGCGTGGCCACGGCCGTGAAGTACGGCCCCGAAGCGGCCCCCAGCCCGTGCACATACACCCGGCAGGGCTCGTCCCCCGCCCACTCCACCCACCGGATCCGATCCCCGGCCTCCGTCACCACAGCACTACGCACGCGTTCCCCCCTCAACCCAGACAGGGAGAACCTACCGCCCCGCTACGGCCCGCCTACGATGCCGGTCATGACAGGCGTCGACGATCACCGGCCCCGCTTCTGGGACACCGACGGCGACCACGGGGTGCAGCCACCTCTGACCGACCGAGCGATCCAGGAGGCCGAGCGCCTGCTGGGCGTCACGCTCCCCGGCTCGCTGCTACGGCTGCTCCGCGACCGGAACGGCGGCCAGGTCGACGACACCCACAACGCCTTCCCCACACACCGGCCGACCTCATGGAGTGCCGACCACGTCCCGTTCGACAGCGTGCTGGGCATCGGCCACCGTGCACGAACCCTGTCCATGCTCGACAGCCCGTACCTCGTCGAAGAGTGGGGACTGCCGACGGACGTGGTGCTGATCTCGGGTGACGGGCACCACTGGATCGGGCTCGACTACCGGGCCTGCGGCCGACAAGGGGAACCGTCCGTGACCTGGTTCGACGCGGACGACAACTCCGAGCTGCCCCTCGCCCCGGACTTCCCCTCTTTCCTCGCCCATCTCACCGCCGCCGATGACTTCGCGGACGAGGCGAACCCCGCGTGACGCCGCGCCGGCCGGCCGGCCGAGACGAGTAGACGGCCGAGACCGGGCGCGCGCTCACAGCCGCGCGTTCAGGGCGCCGGGGAACGTCGGAGGGGTGTGTGGGCGTTTGCTGCCGCCGACCGCCTCGAGTACGGCGGCCGCGGCGGCTGCTTCGTCCAGTCCCCAGAGGTCCTTGCGGAGCCTCTTCGTCAGGTTCTCCGGGATGCTGTCGTGGGGGACGTACTCGATGGCCAGCGGTATCAGGCGCTTGCCCTGGGCGAGGGCGGCCTCGATCTCGGTGCCCGTCCAGCGGCCCTGCTCGAAGTAGGAGTGGGAGAACAGGGCCACCAGGGCATCGGCCTGGGCCAGACCCCGCTTCATGGCCTCGTGAAAATCGTCTCCCGCGTGCCAGTCCCAGACATCGATCAGGACCTGGTGTCCGGCCTGCTGCAACTGCCAGGCCACCCACTCCGCCCAGAGGCGATCCGGTCCCGCGTAACTGACATAGATCCACATGCCGTTCGGCTGTGAGAGCCGGGCGGGCGCCGTCGCCCCCTCGGCACTGCCGCCCGGCCGGGCGGATCGCGGCCCGGGGCGCAGCGTGGCCAGGTGCGACCAGGCGGAGCGCCACGGCGCGAGAACACCGGCCCTGTGGGGCACCACGGTGCACCCCTCTCCGTACTCGTCCCAGGACATCAGGACCCGAACCAGCAGCATCAGCCGGTCAAGACCCAAGTAGTGGCCCTTGAAAGCGGCGTGCAGTGTGGCCTTGGGCAGCCTCTCCCGCCCGCCCGTCAGCGCGAGAGCCCGCTTGTTGATCTCGCTGTACGACTTGAGACCGCGCTCGGCACGCAACTGCCTCAACGCGCTTGCCTGCGCCTCAAGCGCCTCGGCGTACGAAGCCGCCCGGTGGTTCCCCTCGTCGTGCTCGGCCAAGGTGTTCCGCCCCTCCCCCGTAGTGCCACCCGCCAGGACGCCTCCGGCGAACGACACCGAACCAGAGCGAACTCCGTCGAACCGGTGGCCCGTTCGGTGGAGTTCGCGACCGTGTGCCGGGGGTCGGATGCGATCGGAGGTCGTTCGCCTCATGCGGTAGGTCTTCCCGGGGAGACCCACTGTCGAGACATGACGAACCCTCACGAGACCCCGCGCGCCACCTCACCCCGTACCGACAGTCGCGCGGACCGGCCGCGACTGACCCGCCGTGAAGGCCTCCGTCTCGCCGGAGCCGCTCTGGGAGGGCTCACCGCCGGGATCGCCCGCGCCGGTCTCACGTGGCTGCTCGATCAGTTCACCGGTTGACCACAGCCCGCCCACCCTCTCGGCCGATCGTCGCCCGGCGGAGATCCAGCCCGGCGAGTCGTGGTTCGGGAAGGCGGAGAAGGGCGGCGGCGCCGTCGAGCCCTTGGCGGGATGGGGCTGCCGCCCGAGGCGAGCCAAACAGAGGTCCGGCATTCTGTCGGGCCATTAATTCACGCTTGCTCGCGCCGAGTTGAAGTCCGGACCCCATTTCACGGTCGGCCGCCTTATTCGACCCGCCGAACATGCGGACCTCGGTTTAGTCGACTTGTCGAACAACTGGCCAACCATGGCGCGTAAAGCCTCCGTCGAGCTCGGCGCGGTTCGACTCCCGTGCAGGTGGCGGACTGATCGCGGGACTGCCGCCGGCCGGTGATCACTCAGCGAATGGCTACCAACGGGTCCGGTCACCAATTCCCGGACGGACGAGCCTTTCTGCTGATTACACGTGTCGTAACGGCCATTGCTTTGTCGGTCCCCCATACCGAATTCCCCTTCAGCACTGCTAGATTGACGCCGCGTCTCCGAGGTGCGGCCAAACAGGCATACAACCCGCGGAGAAAGCCCCCCTACACCTTCACAAGAAGGCCACATTCGGGTGCCCGGAAAGCCGTAGCGGCCGAGTTTCACTGCTTTGAGGCGAGCCTCACTCCGCTCCTCGGGCATTCACCCCCCATCACTAGAAAGCGCACACAAGTGAAGAGATCCCTTCAGCGTTTCGGCCCCCCTCTGGCCGTCGCCGCCATGACGATCGCGCTGGGCACGCCCGGACTGGCCGCCGCCGACGAGGCGAGCGACAGCCAGGACGCCACGTACTACATCTCGCTCGGCGACTCCCTGGCCTCGGGATACCAGCCGGACGTGGACAAGGACACCGACTCCGCCTACACCGACCAGCTGTACGCGCAGCTCAAGCAGCGCACCCCCGGGCTGAAGCACATACGCCTCGGCTGCACCGCTGAGACCACCGAGTCCCTGATCAGCGGCGGCAAGTGCGACTACCCGAACGCCAAGTCCCAACTGGACGCCGCGCTGAAGGCCATGGCCGAGCACCGCGGCAAGGTCGCTTACGTGACCCTCAGCGTCGGCGCGAACGACATCCTCCTCAACTGCGTCAGCCCGGTCGGCGCCCTCGACGGTGCGTGCCTGAACAGCCGCAGCCAGAGCATGGCGAAGAACCTCGCCCAGATCGCGGGCGCGCTCCGCCAGGCGGGCGGGAAGAACACCCAGTTCGTGGGCGCGACGTACCACAACCCGTTCCTGGCGGCCTGGGTGCAGGGCCCGGCGGGGCAGCAGGCCGCCAAGGAGTCGGCGCCCCTGCTCAAGGCCGCCAACTCGGGGATCACCCAGGTCTACAAGTCCACCGGCTTCAAGGTGGCGGACGTCGCCACGGCCTTCTCCTCGGACGACTTCACCACCCAGGTGAACGCTCCCGGCGTGGGCGAGGTGCCGGCGAACGTGGCCAAGATCTGCCAGCTGACCTGGGCGTGCACGAAGAAGGACCCGCACCCCAACGCCGAGGGCCACAAGGTGATCGCGGGAGCGTTCGCGGCGGTGCTCGAGAAGAGCGACGCGCCCGGCCCCGGCGCGTCCCCGACCCCCAGCGAGCCGGCCACGCCCGAGACCGGCACGGACGGGGACTCGGACACGGACAAGGGGGCGAACGACCCGAAGACGAACGGAGGGCTCGCCGAGACCGGCGGGTCGAGCAGCACGCCGGTCATCGCGGGTGCGGGGGCCGCGGTCCTGGCGCTCGGTGCCGCCGCGGTCTACGTCGCGCGCCGACGCCGCGCGGGCGAGGAGAGCTGACGGGCAGCGGGTGACACGACCCGAACAGCGGGCCGCACGCGACGACGCGGGCGGCCCGCTCGCCGTTCGACGGCTACGGCTATCGGCCGCCGGCTACGTGGTCCAGGAAAGCGGAGAAGGCCGCCGCAGAGAGGGTGAGGGTTCCGCCACCGGGGTTCTTGGAGTCGCGGACGGCTATGTGGGGGGTGAGGGGGGCTACTTCGACGCATTCGCCGCCGTTGCTGCCGCTGTGGGAGGACTTGATCCACTGGGCGGTGCCGAGGGGGACGCACTCGACGCATTCACCGCCATTAGTACTGCTGTACGAGGACTTACGCCACCGCGACGCCGCCAGATCCTGGATGCCGCTCATAACGCTCCTCCATCATCCGCGCGATCAGTGCCGCCGAGTCCTCCGCGGACAGGGCTGCGGCCTGAAGGCGAGCGTAGCCGAGGACGCGTTCCCTGATGACCTGCGAATTGGCCGTCATATGGGCAGAGTCGTAGCCCTCGGCGTAGAAGAGGTCAGGGTCGCTGTCGAAGCGCAGAAGCGTGAACGCGCCGATCATTCCAGTGTGCTGACCGGCCGAGTACGGCAGGACCTGAAGCACGGTCTCGGGCTTGTCGAAGCAGCCCAAGAGATGGGCGAGTTGGTCGCGCATGACCTTCGGTCCGCCAACCTCGCGGTGCAACACCGCCTCTTCGAGCACCACGCACAGCACCGGCGGTTGATCGCGCAGCAGCACACGCTGCCGCTCCATCCGTGCGGCCACCATCTCGTCGAGCCGGTCCGGCTGTCCGACTCTCAACAGCGCCCTCGCGTAGGCCTCCGCTTGAAGCAGGCCGTAGACAACCTGCGCCTGATACGAGGCGATGTATACGGCCTTCGCCTCCATCTCAACGAACGGTTGGAACCACGAGGGCAACTGGCTGCGCAGCACCAGCCCCACCAGCCGTGAGAACAGCCCGTCCGTCATCAGCGCCGCGTCCAGGCGCTCCGCGAACTCTCTTGTCGGAACCTTGTTGCCCGTCTCGATCTGCCCCACCAAGGAACCCGTGCAGAAGATCGCTGAGCCCAGGTCCCCCTGCGTCAGGCCCGCTTCCTCTCTGCGGCGGCGTAGCTCCGAGCCGAAGTAGTCCAACGGCGAGGCACTGGGGTCCAGTCGGCGCACGTTCGACATGAACCGAGCGTAACCATGCGAGCACGGGCGCGTGGTCGAAGAGGGAAGGACCCCCGTGGCGCTTCTGTCAGAGGCGTGACTTAGTCTTCGCTCACTCGCCCGCGAGTCGAACAGACATACGCGGCGCTCTCTCGCTTTTCGTTCCGGGGGGTTCGAAAACGTGCGTATCCGCACTCTTCCGGCTGCCACCGCGCTGGCAGTCCTCTTCAGCTCGGCCGCGCTCGCGGTCGGGACGGCCGCCCCGGCGGCGGCCGACAGCACCATGGTCCTTCCGGTCGCGTCGAGCGCGGACATCGTGGTGGACGGCGTCCACCAGCGGGTCTTCATCAGCGACCCGCAGGGCGGCAAGATCGTCGTCACCGACTTCCACGGCATCGTCGTCAAGCAGCTGACGAACCTGCCCGGCGTCCAGGGCCTGGAGCTGTCCGCCGACTCCGGCACGCTGTACGCGGCGGTGCGGGACGCGGACGCCGTCGTGGCCGTCGACACGGCGACGAACACCGAGTCCGCCCGCTACACCGTGGGCGACGCCCCGGTGAGCGTCGCGCTGGCCGGCGGCAAGGTCTGGTTCGGCTACGGCGCGGCCGGCAGCGGTGACCTCGGCTCGCTGGACCTCTCCGGCGAGCAGCCCGTGGTCGCGCTCGACCAGGACACCACGCACCTGTGGTACGACGCGCCGATCCTGGACGCGGCGCCCGGCGCCGCCGCCCTGGTCGCGGGCGAGCCCGGCGGCAGCAAGCTCGCCGTGTACGACGTCGCGTCGGGCACCGCGAGCCGCACGGCGGCCGTGGGCACCGGCGGCTCGAACATGGGCGACCTCGCGGTCACCCCGGACGGGCAGCGCGTCATCGTGGCCAGCGGTGCCCCGTACCACCACCAGGTGTTCAAGACCTCCGACCTGACGGCGGACGGCACCTACGCCAGCGACAGCTACCCGAACTCGGTCGCCGTGGCGTCCGACGGGACCGTCGCGGCCGGTATCGACGGCATCTACGAGCCGGACATCTACGTCTACAAGCCGGGCTCCACCACCTCGGTCCGGGAGTACGACTTCCCGAACACCGGTGGCAGCAGCGGCGGCGACGAGCTGCCCGACTCGGGCCTGGGCTGGGCGCCGGACGCGTCCCGCCTGTTCGCGGTGACCTACAACGACGAGGGCGTGTACTCGCTGCGCGTGCTGGAGGCCCCCACCAGGGCCACCACCACGGTCAGCGTGAACGCCCCGGCCACGGCCACCCGCGCCAAGAAGCTCACCGTCACGGGTAAGGTCACCTCGAAGGCGGCCCTCCCGGCCGGGGTGAAGCTGTCGGTGACCCGCACCGATCTGGAGTCCACGTCGGGCAAGGCCCTCGCGGACGTGACGGTCGCGGCCGACGGCACGTACTCCTTCTCCGACACCCCGACCGTCGGCGGCAAGGTGAAGTACACGGTGCGCTACGCGGGCGACGCCGACCACGCGCCGGGCTCCGCCTCCGACACCGTCGAGGTGTCCCGCGCCACGCCCACGCTGACGCTGAACAAGAACCGCAACACCTACGCGTACGGCGCGGACGTGACGTTCACCGCGCACCTCGGCACCACGTACAAGAACCGCAAGCTGGAGATCTGGACCGACCCGTACGGCTCCGACAAGCCGAACAAGCTGGTCAGGTCGGGGACGGTGAACTCCTCGGGCAACCTGTCGGCCACCCTCGACCTGACCCGTGACACCAAGGTGTCCGTGAAGTTCGCGGGCGACGCCCGCTACAAGCCGAGGACGGTCACCAACACCGTCTACACCAAGGTCAGGATCTCGTCCTCGATCGGCGGCTACTACAAGACCCAGACGGCGTGGGGCCAGAAGTACCACTACGTCCACAAGTCCAAGGACCCCGTCCTGAAGACGACGATGACGTACTACCCGGGCCGCAAGCAGCGCCTCCAGCTCCAGGCCTACTACCAGGGCGCCTGGCGGGACGCGGGCTCGGAGTACTTCTCGCTCGGCACGTCCGGCGGGTCCGACATCACCCTGACGGGCACCCCGACCACGAACGTCCGCTTCCGGTTCCGCTCCGAGTACCACGACACGACGTCCGGCGACAACGTCAACACCACGACGTACGGCGCCTGGAAGTACTTCATCTTCACCAGCTGACGCGCCACGCTCGGTCCGCGGGCCGAGCACGGCGGAGGGGGCATGGACCGATGACGGTCCATGCCCCCTCCGCGTTCCGGACGCGTGTCCGGCGAGGCGCGTCCTGCGATGTGTGGCCTACGAGGCGTCCACGACCGTCCCCGTCGACTCCAGGCCCGGCAGCGGTTCGCCGTCCCAGTCAGCCAGCGCCAGGCGCAGCGACTCGGCCGGTTCGGTCACCCGGTCCTTCACCGTCGGGACGGTGAAGTCGGCGGTGGTGCGACCCGCCGGGACGTCGACCGTGATCCACACGCCCGACTGCGACAGCGGGCGCTCCGGGCTGGGCCGCTCACCGAAGTTCTCCAGCCATCGCGGGTCCACGTCCTTGGTGGACAGCTCGACGCCCTCGGTGACCGGCAGCACCCGGACGTCCTGGCGGACGTCGACCTCGGCGGGCGCCGAGAACGTCACCCGCCAGGTCAGCTTCTTGCCCTCGGTCACCCGGCCGGCGACCGGCTTCAGCCTCATCACGGGCGCCGGGTCGTCGTCCTCCACGGTGACCCCACCCGCGTACGAGCCGACGACCGCGCCGCGCACGGCCTTGGCGAGGAGGGAGTGCCGCTCCTCGTCACCGAAGCGGGTGTCGCCCTTGACCACGACCGGCACGTCGATGGGGCTCGCCCCGGGCCGTACGGTGATCGTCCTGTCCACGGTGCGTCCGGTGTCCCGGTCCAGGACCGAGAAGCGGACCTTGCCGCTGCCGTGCCCGGAGACCGTGACCGGAACGCGGTACGTGCGGGTGCCGGAGTCGCCCTCCTTGACCCTGAGCCGGCCGATGTCGACGCGCGGCAGGGCGGCGGCGGTGACCGCCGGGGTGCCCGGCGCCCAGCCCCAGGCGTCCATCATCCAGGCCTGCCCGGACCGCGAACGCGGGGTCAGCGTGAGGGACTTGACGTGCTTGAGGTCGAGTCCGCCGCGGCCGGCCGCGGTCAGC
>NZ_LIRK01000349.1 GCF_001419765.1 Streptomyces torulosus | reverse complement strand
GCCGCACCGCCGACGACGACGATCCGTACGAGCGCGTCGTCGTCGCCAACGCCGACCAGCTCGCCATCGTCACAGCCCTCGCCGACCCCGAGCCCCGCCCCCGGCTGATCGACCGCTGTCTGGTCGCGGCGTACGACGGCGGCCTCGAACCCCTCCTCGTCCTGACCAAGTCGGACCTCGCCTCACCCGACAAGCTCCTGGAGCTGTACGGGGACCTCGACATCCCGTTCGTGGTGACGAGCCGCGAGGAGCTGGAGCAGGGCGGCGCGGCCGACCGGGTGCGCGCGCACCTCGACGGCAAGGTCACGGCGTTCGTGGGCCACTCGGGCGTGGGCAAGACCACCCTGGTCAACGCGCTCGTCCCCGAGGACCGGCGCCGGACGACCGGCCATGTCAACGCGGTGACGGGTCGCGGCCGGCACACCACGACCTCGGCGCTGGCGCTGCCCCTCGCGGACTCCGACGGCGGCTGGGTGGTGGACACCCCCGGCGTCCGCTCCTTCGGCCTCGCCCACATCGACCCGACGCGGGTCATCCACGCCTTCCCCGACCTGGAGGCCGGCACCGAGGGCTGTCCGCGCGCGTGCAGCCACGACGAGCAGGACTGCGCGCTGGACCAGTGGGTCGCCGACGGGCACGCGGACCCGGCGCGGCTGTACTCCCTGCGCCGACTGCTATCGACCCGCGAACGACGGGAAGGCGACTGACCCGCCGACGGGAAGGCGACTGACCTCCGCGTTGTTTGCGCCCCCCTCCACCCGGTAAGTGCATAATCGCACCAAGTCTGATCCAGACCAGATGAGACCTGAAGAGATCGGGCGAGATCGGACGAAGCGGTCACGGAACGTGGGGACACGGGAGGACGAGACATGGCGTGGCTGCTGGTGGTCGTGGCAGGTCTGCTGGAGACCGGCTTCGCCGTCTGTCTGAAGCTCTCGCACGGATTCACCAGACTCTGGCCCACCGTCGCCTTCTGCATCTTCGCCCTCGGCAGCTTCGGCCTGCTGACCCTCTCCCTGAAGAAGCTCGACGTCGGCCCGGCCTACGCGGTCTGGACGGGCATCGGCGCGGCCGGCACGGCGATCTACGGGATGATCTTCCTCGGCGACGTGGTGTCCACCCTGAAGATCGTCTCGATCACCCTCGTCATCGCGGGCGTCGTCGGCCTCCAACTCTCGGGCTCGGCCCACTGACGGACCCGCGCGCTCAGCGCATCGACGCACTGGCGGACCCCCGCCTCGGCGCATCGAGGCAGTAGGGGACCGGCGCCTCGGCTAGTGCTGTGACCGGAAAGGTTTGCCGGAAAGCTCGCGGCGTCCGGTGCGGTGCCTCGCAAGGCGGAGCATGACCCGCGTACTGGATGTACTCGGGTCATGCGACAACGCCGCGAGGTGCCGTGCCGGGCGTCGCGAGCCGGTGAACCTTTCCGGTCACAGCACTAGACAAGGGGCCTGCTCAGCTGGCGTGGCAGTGCGGTCCGCACCAGATCGGTGACCCCGCCCTCGCGCGGGGGCGCCGCGACGCAGGACAGGGCGAGCCGGACGGCGAGTTCGCAGGAACGGGCCAGCTCCACCGTGTCCGCCCTGGCGGTGCCGGGCGGCGACAGTGCGGCGACGGCCCGGTCGCGCACCAGCGCCACGAAGTCCGAGGGCGCGGGCAACGGCCCGTCCGCGCGGCGCTGCGCGGGCACCACGGAGGACGAGGGCACCGCCGAGAGCGTGAGCGCCGGCAGGCGCTCGCTCCAGCAGCCGGTGAGCATGGCCCGTACGAGCAGATTGCTCCGGGAGACCGCCACGGTCCACTCGGCGGTCGCGGCGAGCCTCTCCCGGCTGTCCACGGGGGTGGCCAACGCCCGTTCGACCCCTGCGAGATAGCCGTCCGCCTCCCTGCGGACCAGGGCCCGGGCGAGCCCTTCCTTGCTGCCGAACTCGTTGTACAGCGTCTGGCGTGACACTCCGGCCACCGCCGCCACGTCCACCATCCGCACGGTGGACCACGGGCGGCGCACCAGCGCCGTGTAAGCGGCGTCCAACAAGGACTCCCGCGCTGCAGGCATCATCGCCTCCCTGATACGAGCGGGCGGCTCTGGCCCTCAGATTTGACGCGCATCAACCCACTGTCAAGGGTTCGCGAGAGCGCCTACGGGCGCACTCCGGCCAACATGCGCGGGCCGACGGAACACCCGGAGGATCCCGTCGGCGTCAGGTACCCGCACTGCGCCACTCCGCACCCCGGGGGCGCCCCGCACTCCTCCAGGCGCTCCTGCCCCGGGCCCCCTATGGCCCCGCACCAACCTCGGCGGATACCGTTCGCACCATGGCCGACTACCTCGACGACCTCCGCTTCGCCCACGTCCTCGCGGACGCCGCCGACGCGAGCACCATGTCCCGCTTCAAGGCCCTCGACCTCAAGGTGGAGACGAAGCCCGACATGACTCCGGTGAGTGAGGCCGACAAGGCCGCCGAGGAACTCATCCGCGGCCATCTCCAGCGCTCCCGCCCCCGGGACGCGATCCTCGGCGAGGAGTACGGCGTCGAGGGCACCGGCCCCCGCCGCTGGGTCGTCGACCCGATCGACGGCACCAAGAACTACGTCCGGGGCGTGCCCGTATGGGCCACCCTGATCTCGCTGATGGAGGCGGGCGAGGGCGGCTACCAGCCCGTCGTCGGCGTGGTCTCGGCGCCCGCCCTCGGCCGCCGCTGGTGGGCGGCGAAGGGCCACGGCGCGTTCACCGGCCGCAGCCTCAGCTCGTCCTCCCGCCTCCACGTCTCCCGTGTCTCGAAGCTGTCAGACGCGTCCTTCGCGTACTCCTCGCTCAGCGGCTGGGAGGACCGCGGCAGCCTGAACGGCTTCCTGGACCTGACCCGCGAGGTGTGGCGCACGCGCGCGTACGGCGACTTCTGGCCGTACATGCTGGTGGCCGAGGGCGCGATCGACCTGTGCGCCGAACCCGAGCTGTCGCTGTGGGACATGGCCGCCAACGCGATCATCGTCACCGAGGCCGGCGGCACCTTCACCGGACTCGACGGCCGCCCCGGCCCGCACAGCGGCAACGCGGCAGCCTCGAACGGCCTGCTCCACGACGAACTGCTGGGGTACCTGAACCAGCGCTACTGAATCGCTGGTGCGCGTGCGGCTGTGGAGTGATCCCGAGGCGCCCCTGAACTGACCACGCGCGCCCCCTTGTTGACCCTCTCTTTGCCTGGGAAGCTGGCAGTCCCCCCACTTGTGAACTTGTGCAGTGCTCAACAGGCGCGCCGATGCGCCGTCATGACGACTGCCATGGTTCTCCAGGAGGTGACCGCACTCCATGCTCGTCCGCGACGCCATGAGCACGGTGGTTCTCACCATCGGCCCCGATCACACGCTCCGCCAGGCCGCCGCCCTGATGTCCGCACGCCGCGTGGGCGCGGCCGTGGTTCTCGATCCCGACGCCGGCGGACTCGGCATCCTCACCGAACGCGACGTCCTCAACTCCGTCGGTCTGGGCCAGAGCCCGGACATCGAGCGCGCCCACGCCCACACCACCAACGACGTCGTCTTCGCCGCGCCGTCCTGGACGCTGGAAGACGCCGCCCGCGCCATGGCGCACGGCGGCTTCCGGCATCTGATCGTGCTCGACGAGGCCGCACCCGTCGGCATCGTCTCCGTCCGCGACATCATCCGCTGCTGGGCCCCGGCGCGACAGCACGCGCCCGCGTGACCCCGACCGGGCCGGGACCCCAAGGAGTCCCGGCCCGTCCCGACGACAAGCGGTCCAACCCTGACCGACCGCACAGAGCCTGGACAGCGGCCCACCAGGCGCTTGTCGAGGTCCGGGCGGTGCCGTCCGCCGCTCTCCGGCCGAGGTCAACACGGCCTCACAGCACCGCTTTACGCCCCAGATCCTACATTGGACAAAGTCCAAGTCAATGCCTATTCCAAAGTCACACCCGTTCGGAATCTGTCCCCCTTGCTGTTACGCTGACCTGTATGAGTGACCTTCTGGAGCGGCTGCGCGGACGCGGATGGCGCATGACCGCGCAGCGTCGTGTCGTGGCCGAGGTCCTCGACGGCGAGCATGTGCATCTGACGGCCGACGAGGTACACGCGCGCGCTGTGGCCAAGCTGCCGGAGATCTCCCGGGCGACCGTCTACAACACCCTGGGTGAGCTGGTCTCCCTGGGCGAGGTGCTCGAGGTCGCCACGGACAAGCGCGCCAAGCGGTACGACCCGAACGCGCACCGCCCGCACCACCACCTGGTGTGCGCCCGGTGCGGCACGATCCGCGACGTCCACCCCACCGGCAACCCTCTGGCGGACCTGCCTTCCTCGGAGCGCTTCGGCTTCACCGTCTCCGACGTCGAGGTGACCTACCGAGGCGTCTGCCCGAACTGCGCGACGGCGTAGGCTTCACCACTTCGCTTCACACCGCACCACACCACACGACAGCCCCCGGTGGATCTGCTCTGCCGGGGGCTTCGCCGTTCTTCGGCCGCGGGATCCTCGTGCTCGGCCGTGGCCTCACGCACCGAAGGCCCGGAACCTCATCGGTTCCGGACCTTCGGCCTTCAGTAGCGGGGACAGGATTTGAACCTGCGACCTCTGGGTTATGAGCCCAGCGAGCTACCGAGCTGCTCCACCCCGCGTCGGTAAACGCAACCTTACGTGGCCCCGTCGACCAGCGCAAATCGCTTAAGTGTCGAGACGGGACGCACGGGCGTCACATCCTTACGGCGTCCTGCCCGTGCCCCGCCCGCGCCACCGGCTCCTACGCCGACAGCTCCTGCCGCAGTGCGTCCCGCAGCCGCGCCGCCCGCTCGGTGACCTCGGCCGGCCCGAGCGCCACCGCACGGTCGGCCCATCGCTTCCCTTCGACCAGCTCACCCCGACGCGCGTAGACGAGGGCGAGCCGCAGCGCCGCCCGCCCGTGCCCCGCGTCGGCGGCCCGGGCCCACCACACGGCGGCCTCCGGCTCGCTCCCCTCACGCGCCAGCAGCAGCCCCAGGTTGAACGCGCCGTTCCGCGAACCGGCCTCGGCGGCGATGCGGTACCACCGCGACGCCTCGACGACGTCACCCCGCCCCGCGGCCAGCATCCCGACGCGCACCTGCGCCCGCCGGTGCCCCTGCGACGCGGCCCTCTCGTACCACTCCTCGCACTCGTTCTTCTCGCGCACCGGCTCCCCCAGCTCATGCGCGGGCGCGGGCGGCCGACGCGCGTCGAGCACGGCGGCGAGCCGGTACGCGGCCTCCGCGCTGCCCCCGCCGGCGGCACACCGCAGATGCCGCTCGGCGGCCCGCTCGTCCCCTTCCCGCAGGCGCGCGATGGCGACCTGGAGCGCCGCCTCGGTGTGCCCGGCGGCGGCCGCCCGCTCGTACCAGACGAGCGCGGTCACGTCGTCGCCTCGCCCGGCGTGCAGGATCCCGAGGTTGAACGCGGCGTCGACACTGCCGGCCTCCGCGGCCTTGGAGAACCACGGCTCGGCACCGGCCGCGTCTCCGACCTGGAGCAGCAGGATGGCCAGCGCGTTGGCCGCCTCCCGGTGACCGGCGTAGGCGGCCTGGCGGTACCACTGCTCGGCCTGCGCGGTCCGCCCCTGCTCGGCGCAGAGCAGCGCCAGGTTGTACGCGCCGTTCACGTCACCGGCGTCCATCGCGGCCCGGTACCACCGCTCGGCGGTCTGGGTCTCGCCGCGCTCGGCGTGCAGCGCCCCGAGGGCGTTCGCGGCGTTGCCGTCGCCGTCCTGGGCGGCCCGCAGCCACCACACGGCCGCGCTCTCGGTGTCGCCCGCGTCGCGCAGCAGGAACCCGAGCGCGCACGCGGCCCGGGGCTCGCCGTCCTTGGCGGAGGTCAGGTACCAGCGCCCGGCCTCCTTGAGCTCGCCGCGCCGCTCCAGGATCGCGCCGAGGTGCAGCGCGGCCCGCCGGTGACCGCGCGCGGCGGCCTGGCGGTACCACTGCTCGGCCTCCTCGGCGGCGGTCGGCGCGACACCGTTGTCAGCCCCCGGCTCCCCCGCTCGCGCGGCGGAACGCCCTTCGCGTACGCCGTCCCGCCCTTCCCGGACCGCGATGCCCCGGCCGCCCCGTCCGCCGTCGCGACCGTCCCGTGCGGCCTCGCTGGCGTCCCGAGCGGCCCGTCCGTCCCGTGCGTCCCGTGTGTCCCGGACGACCTCGCGGCTCGCGCCGCCGATCTCCAGGGCGGCGCGGGCGATCCTCCGCCCCTCGCGGACGGCCGCGCGCTCCTCGCGCTCGGCGCGATGGTCGAGCGTCCGGGCGAGGCGGTACGCGGCCTCGCGGTGACCGCGTTCGGCGGCGACACGCATCCACTTCTCGGAGGCGGCGTCGCTGCGGTGCTCCAGCAGGTCGGCGAGGGCGTACGCGCCGAGAGCGTGGCCCTGCTCGGCGGACTGGCGCAGCCAGTACTCGGCGGCCGGCTCGTCGCCGCGCTCACGGTGGTGCCGTCCGAGCGCGTGGGCGGCGGCCGCGGAACCGGCGACGGCGGCGATCCGCCACCATCCGGCAGCGTCGTCGGGGTATCCCCTCTGGTGGAGCAGAACGCCCAGGTTGTTGGCGGCCGCGCGGTCCCCGGCGGCGGTGGCGGCACGCAGGTACGGCTCGGCCCCGTCGAGGTCGCCGCGACGCAGCAGCATGGCTCCGAGGACGCTCATGGCCTCGGAGTCACCGGCTTCGGCGGCGAGCCGCTGACGCGCCTCCTCGACGGCTTCCCCGGCCTCGTCCGGGTCCGCTGCCTGCGCGGAGTCACCCGCGGGGCGCGGACGGCCGATGGTCATCTCGGGCTCGGTGGTCAGGACGGACTCCCCCGACGGCTCGGACTCCGCGGGCAGCACGAGGTCGGCAGACAGCGCAACATCGACAGACTGCGCAAACCGCCCTGTCTCCAACAGAGTTGCCTTGTCCCCCATAACGTCCATCGTCGCACCACCTGCAACCTGGGTACACCTGGTATACCGCAGCCATTGAGGTCACTACAGCGTTTTGTCGACTTGCCCACAGAGCGACAAGTCAAACACAGATCTCCTCATGTCCCCAGGCAACACGTCGAAGGCCCGGATCCTTTGGAGGATCCGGGCCTTCAACTTCAGTAGCGGGGACAGGATTTGAACCTGCGACCTCTGGGTTATGAGCCCAGCGAGCTACCGAGCTGCTCCACCCCGCGCCGTTGCTCGGCAACCGTATCACGGCGCGGGGTGAAGCCTTGAATCACCCGCTCCCGGAGCCCTTGTCGGCGTCCTTGTCGCTCTTGTCGGCCTGGTCGCCCTTGTCGTCGTTCTCGCTGCCGCCGGTGCCGCCGGCCCCGTCGGCCTTGGACTGCGCGTCCTCGGCCCGCTTCAGCGCGTCCTCGAGGTCCTGCTGGGCGCGGCCGTACGCCTCCCAGTCGCCGTCCTTGAGGGCCTTCTGACCCTCGTCGAACGCCTTCTGGGCGTCCTGCAGCGCCTGTTGGACCGTCGGGTCGCCGGACGTCGGCGGCTCGTCGGTGCCTTCGTCGCCGTCGTCCGCCGGGGGCTCGGGGGTCGGACCCGCCGTCTCGAACACCTTGTTGAGCGCGGCGTCGAGGGTGTCCTCGAAGGCCGTGTTGCCGCCGTAGGTGACGAGAACCTTGCGCAGCAGCGGGTACTTGAGGCCGCCGCCTCGCACGTAGACGGGTTCCACGTAGAGCAGTCCGCCGTCGAGCGGGACCGTCAGGAGGTTGCCGTACTCGACCTGTGAGTCACCTCTCTTGAGGAGGCTGATGGTCTCGGCGATGTCCTGTTCGGAGTTGAACTGGCTCTGGACCTGTTTGGGGCCGTCGATCGGTTCGCTCGTCGGCAGTTTCAGGACCGTGATCTTGCCGTAGTCCGGTGTCCCCGCCTCGGCGTTGACCGACACGAAGGCGCTCAGGTTGTCGCGGCCGTTCGGCGTGAGCGTCGTGGTCAGCGAGAACGCCTGCGCCTGCTGACCCGGCAGCTTCATGCTCAGGTAGTACGGCGGCACCGCGTTGCCCGAGGTGTTGGTCGGGTCGTCCGGGACCTGCCACACCTCGCTGCCGCTGAGGAACGTCTCCGCGTCCTTCACGTGGTAGCGGGTGAGCAGTTCACGCTGGACCTTGAACAGGTCCTGCGGGTACCGCAGATGGGCCTCCAGCGACTTGGAGATCGCCGTCTTCGGCTCCACCGTGTCCGGGAACGCCTTCATCCAGGTCTTCAGGACCGGGTCCTTGGTGTCCCACTGGTAGAGCTTGACCTCACCGGTGTACGCGTCGACGGTCGCCTTCACCGAGTTGCGGATGTAGTTGACCTGGTTCTGCTGCGCCACCACCGCGCGCTGACTGTTGTCGGCGGTCAGCGAGTCGGCCGTCGTGTCACCGAGGGTGGTGCGGGAGGCGTACGGGTAGCCGTTGGTCGTCGTGTACGCGTCGACGATCCACTGGATCTTCCCGTCGACGACGGCCGGGTAGGCGTCGCCGTCGATGGTCAGCCAGGGGGCGACCGCCTCGACGCGCTCCTTGGGCGTGCGGTTGTACAGGATCCTCGAACCCTCGCCGATGGCACCGGAGTAGAGGATCTGCGGCTCGCTGAACGCCGCCGCGTACGCCGCCCGGTTGATCGGGTTGGAGAGGTTGATCCCGCTGTCGCCCTTGTAGCTGGTGGTCTTCTCACCGCTGTCGTCGGAGTAGTCGATCTCCTTCTGGGGACCGCCGACGATGGAGTACTGGGTGGTCTTCTCGCCGTAGTAGATGCGCTGCTGGTACTCGCCCAGAGTGCCCTTGGACGGCAGGTCGGACTCCGTGAACACCGGGCGGCCGCCGGAGGTGGCCTCGGTGCCCTTGGCGGCGACGACGCCGTAGCCGTGGGTGTAGCGGAAGTGGTCGTTGATCCAGTTGTTCTTCGGGATGCCGGCCAGGTTCAGCTCGCGCAGACCGATGACCGTGTCCTGCTCCGCGCCGTCCTCACCGCTGTACCGGTCGACGTCCAGGTTGGTGGGGAACGCGTAGTAGTTCCTCATCTGCTGGAGCTGCTGGAACGTCGGCGAGACGATGTTCGGGTCGAGCAGGCGGATGCTGGCGGCGCCGTCGGCGTCCTTGCGCAGCTTGGTCTTGTCGGTGGTGTCGCCCGTGCCCGAGTACTCCTGGACCGTGGTGCCGTCGATCCCGTACGCCTGGCGGGTCGCCTTCAGGTTCTCCTCGACGTACGGCGCTTCCTTGGCCTGCTCGTTCGGCTGGACCTGGAACTTCTGCACGATCGCCGGGTACAGCCCGCCGATGAGGATCGCGGAGAGCACCATCAGGCCGAAGCCGATGACGGGCAGCTGCCAGGTGCGCCGCCAGATCGTGGCGAAGAACAGCAGGGCGCAGATGACGGCGATGCAGAAGAGGATGGTCTTGGCCGGCAGATACGCGTTCGCGTCGACGTACCTCAGGCCCGTCCAGTTGCCCGTCGCCTTGAAGTCGCTGGACTTCACGGCGAGGCCGTACCGGTCGAGCCAGTACGCGACCGCCTTCAGGGCGACGAAGATACCGAGGAGCACCGACAGGTGCCCGGTGGCCGCGGCCGTGGCACGCGCACCCGGGGAGGTGACCCTGAGGCCGCCGTACAGGTAGTGGGTGAGCGCGGCGGCGATCACCGAGAGCACGGCGGCGGCGAAGCCGAAGCCGAGCAGGAAGCGGTACCAGGGCAGGTCGAAGGCGTAGAAGGAGACGTCCAGGTCGAACTGGGGGTCCTTCTGACCGAAGGACACGCCGTTGACCCACATCAGCCACGTACGCCACTGCCCGGAGGCGGAGGCGCCGGCGATGAGGCCGACCAGGGCCGTGATCCCGAGGAGCAGCCACTTCTTGTAGGGCGCGATGCCCATGCGGTACCGGTCGAGGCTCTGCTGCTCCATCGACATGGCACTCAGCGGCGGGCGCAGCCGGTGCGCCAGCCAGATGTTGAAGCCGACCGCGGCCGCCATCAGCAGACCGAAGACGAAGAAGAGCCCGATCTTCGTCCACAGCGTGGTCGTGAAGACGGACGAGTAGTTCACCGACCGGTACCAGAGCCAGTCCGTCCAGAACCCCGCGAACATGACGAACGCCATGCCGAGCGCGGCAAGGACGCCCAGCGTCATGAGCAGGGTCCGGACGCGCCGGGACGGTCGGCCGACTCTGATCCGCGGCCCCGTCGGGCCTCCGCCGCGGTCCGGCATCTGGAAAGCCAAGGTGTGCACCTCGAAAATCGCTGTCGACATGTCGGGACCGCGTCTACGGACCCTTCAGCGGGCCCCCTGGTCGTAGGAGCCTCACCTATTGCAACTTACTCACGCTTTACTCGGTTCCCGCTTCGGGTAACGAACGAGGCAGGATTGTGACCATGTCCAACACTCCCATGGCAGCGAACCCGCTCACCCGGGCCGTACTCGAGATCGACGAGTACGCCTCGGGCCTCGGCTGGGACCAGCCCGCTCGCCTCTTCGCCCTCGTAGACACCGCGCGCCTCAAGGCCCAGGAGCCCGCGCTCGCGGCACAGCTCGGTCTGGAGGAGGAGTCCGAGACCAGCGGCCTCACCCCGATCGAGCAGGACGAGATCCCCACCGGCAAGGCGCTGGACGAGTTCCTCGGCACGATCGCCTGGCCCGACGCGGTGGTCGGCTGCGCGCTGACCGTGGAGCGGCTGATGCTGCCGCCGTCCGTCGAGGCGTCCGTCCCGGATCACCTCGACGGGGCCCGGCTCACCGAGTGGGTCGCCTCCCACCCGGAGCGTCAGGAGGTCCGTATGACGGTCGCGGTCCTGCGGGACGGCTCCCGCGACTCCGCGCTGCGCCTGCGCGAGAAGGACTCCCAGACCGAGGTCCTCACCGGCCCCGAGCTGGTGCCGGGACTGGCCGAGGCGCTGACGGCGACGTTCGCGGACTGATCACTCGGAGGCCGTCGCGCGGCGGACCTCCGCCCTACGGCGGCGGGGGCGCCTCCTGGTGACAGAGCGCCCCCAAGCCCGCGTGGGCGTCAGCCCTTGGTGGTGCACTTCGGCAGGTCGGAGGTGTCTCCGGAGCGAATGTCCTTCAGGGCGCCGAGGGCGTCCTCGATGGTGTCGACCTTGACGAGGGTGAGTCCGTCGGGGGTGTCCTTGGCGGCCGCGGCGCAGTTGTCCTTGGGCGTCAGGAAGTACTGGGCGCCCTTGCCGCGCGCGCCGACCGTCTTCATCTCGATGCCGCCGATGGGGCCGACCTTGCCGTTGTCGTCGATCGTGCCGGTGCCGGCGACGAACTTGCCGCCCGTCAGATTGCCCGGCGTCAGCTTGTCGTAGATGCCGAGGGCGAACATCAGACCGGCGCTCGGGCCGCCGACGTCGGCG
>NZ_LIRK01000348.1 GCF_001419765.1 Streptomyces torulosus | reverse complement strand
CCGCAGCCCGGTGTTGCGGGCGGCGGCCGGGCCCGCCGCGCGCCCCCGCACCACGGTCGTCCTGTCCCGCAGCGGCGGCGGGACCGTCCGGTCCAGGGGCGCACCCGGGTCGGGACGGTCGTCGACGACGACCACCCGCTCCGGCATCGGCCCCTCGGACCGGGCGAGCGCGTCCAGGCAGGCCCCCAGACTCGGCCGCCCCAGCGTCGGCACCACCACGGCGTAGGAGCCGCCACCGCCGTCGGAGCCGCCGTGGGCACCGAGGCGCCGCCCTTGACGGGTGGACCCGCTCATCGCGCCACCTCCCCGCCCCCGCCACTGAAGAAGCCCGGCCGGCGTACCGCGTACGGTCCGATCGCGAGCAGGTCGACGGGGGAGGAGCCGAAGCACTCCAGGGCGTCGCGCGGATCGTCGACCATCGGCCGGCCCGCCGTGTTGAGGCTGGTGTTGACGACGACCGGCAGCCCGGTCAGTCGCTCGAACTCCCCGAGCATCCGGGCCACCAGCGGCTCCCGCCCCACGTCCACGGTCTGGATGCGGGCCGTGCCGTCCACGTGCACGACCGCCGGTATGCGCTCACGCCACTCGGGGGCCACGTCGTGCACGAACAGCATGTACGGACTCGGCAGCGGGCCGTCGAAGATCTCCGCAGCGCGCTCGGCGAGCACCATCGGCGCCACCGGCCGGAACTGCTCGCGGCCCTTGACGTCGTTGAGGCGCTCCAGATTCCCGGCGTGCCCGGGGTGGGCCAGCAGGGAACGGTGGCCGAGCGCCCTCGGCCCGTACTCGGAACGGCCCTGGAACCAGGCGACGATGCCGTTGTCCGCCAGCGTCCGCGCCACGGTGGCCGCGATGTCCGCCGGCCGCTCGAACGGCACGCCCGCCGTCTTCAGCCACGCGCCCAGCTCGGCGTCCGACCAGTCGCGGCCCAGATCGGCGCCCGGCATGGGCTCCGGGTCCT
The DNA here is from genome assembly GCF_001419765.1 of Streptomyces torulosus. Classification (GTDB taxonomy): domain Bacteria; phylum Actinomycetota; class Actinomycetes; order Streptomycetales; family Streptomycetaceae; genus Streptomyces; species Streptomyces torulosus. Next base: position 38,386 of record NZ_LIRK01000348.1, on the reverse strand, counting down.
CGCCCTCCTCGGCGGCGAGCAGCAGCGCGCCGCCGAGGGCCGTGCCCGCGTCTCCGGCCGCGGGCTGCACCCACACCCGGGAGAAGGGCCCCTCACGGGCGATCCGCGAGTTGGCGACGCAGTTCAGGGCGACACCGCCGGCCAGGGTGAGCGTGGCGTCGTGGGTCCGCCCGTGCAGCCAGCGCACCAGGTCCAGCAGCGTCTCCTCCAGGACCGCCTGGGCGCTCGCCGCCACATCGGCGTGCTCCCGTGACCACGGCTCGTCCGGGCCGCGCGGCGCGCACAGCTCGTACCAGGGCACGCCCGTGGCACGGAACCCGCCGTCACCGGTGGGGTGCACGTACCGGCGCAGCTCGGCCAGCATGCGCGGGGTGCCGTGGGAGGCGAGGGCCATCACCTTGAACTCGTCGGAGGAGCGCAGGAATCCCAGGTGCTCGGTCAGCTCCTCGTACACCAGCCCCAGGGAGTGGGGCAGTTCCTGCGCGTACAGGGCCTCCAGCCGGTCGCCGGTGCGGTGTGCGGCCAGATGCGAGGCGCGTTCGCCGCGGCCGTCCAGCACCAGCACCGAAGAGTCCCCGGCGTCGGGGGCGCCGAACGCGCTCGACGCGGCGTGCGCCATGTGGTGCGGGACGAAGCGGACGATGCCGGGATCCAGGCCGGGCAGTGCGGACGCGAGGAAGCCGGGGGCCTCCCGCGCGTAGGTCTGTCGCAGCGGGTCCCAGGGGTCGTCGAGCCCCATCTCCCCGGCGGGCCGGGCGAGTCGGGGGTCGTAGGAGTAGGCGACCGCGTCGAGGTCGCGGAGGCGCAGGCCCGCCCGCGTCAGGCACCAGGCGGCGGCCCTCTCCGGCAGCTCCCAGGCGGCGAACGGCACCGGCCGCTTGCCGTGTTTGCGGCGGGAGAACCGCTCCTCCTCGGCGGCGGCCACGGTACGGCCGTCGATCACGAGCGCGGCGGCGGGGTCGTGGAACAGCGCGTTGATTCCGAGAATGCGCATGAAGGGCGGACCTTTCGGCGAGGGGGTGACGCCGGTGCCAGAGCCGTGCCGGTGCCGCTGCCGGTGCGGCGCGCGGGGTCGGCGGGGGTGAACCGGGGCGGGGCCGTGCGCCGTGAGCCGGCGTCAGTGGGGCGGTGCCGGCATCGTGCGGCGCGCATCGGCCGCCGCCTCGGCGCGGAACCAGTCGATCGTGCGGCGCAGTCCGTCCACCGGCGCCACCCGCGGCTCCCAACCGAGCTTGTCGTGGGCCAGGGTGATGTCCGGGCAGCGCAACGCCGGGTCGTCGGTGGGGCGTTCGACGAAGCGGATCTCGGAGTCGGAGTCGGCGAGGATGATGACCAGCCGGGCCAGGTCGAGCATGGTGATCTCGCCCGGATTGCCGATGTTGACGGGGCCGCGCATGCCGTGCGCCGCTGCCGTGAGCACCCCTCGCACGGTGTCGTCGACGTAGCACAGGGAGCGGGTCTGCCGGCCGTCGCCGGTGACCGTGAGGGGTTCCCCGGCGAGGGCCTGCCGCACGAACGTCGGCACCGCCCGGCCGTCGTGACCGCGCATGCGCGGACCGTACGTGTTGAACAGGCGCACGATGCCGGTGTCGGTGCCCTTGGTGTCGGCGTGGGCGGTGGTCAGCGCCTCACCGAACCGCTTGGCCTCGTCGTACACGCTCCGTGGCCCGACGGGGTTCACATGGCCCCAGTAGCGTTCGTCCTGTGGATTCTGCTGCGGATCCCCGTACACCTCGGAGGTGGAGGCGAGCACGAAGCGGGCGCCGTTGGCATGGGCGAGCTCCAAGGCGTGACGGGTACCGAGGCTGCCCGTCTCCATCGTGTGCAGGGGCAATCGCAGATAGTCGGCCGGCGAGGCGGGGGACGCGAAGTGCAGCACCAGGTCGGTGGGCAGATCGACGGGGATGCCCTCCGCGACATTCGCCTCGACCCAGGTGAAGCCCGGGTGTTCGAGAAGCGCGGCGATGTTCTCGGTGCGTCCCGTACTGAGGTCGTCGACGCAGGTGACCTCGGTGCCCGTGTCCAGCAGGGCGGTACACAGATGCGAACCGACGAAACCCGCGCCGCCGGTGACGACAGCGTGCTGCCAGGTCGGTGAGAAGGCGGTGGACATGGCGATCTCCTCCGTACTGGGCGACGGCGTATCGCCCCCCTGAACACGCGCCGGGCATGACGGCGCACCGCTCGGAGCGGCATGAGGGAATGAGAGGAACAAGCGGAATGGGGTGTCCGCTGGGGAGCGGGGCGATGAGAAAGCCCCGGCTCGGTCCCCGGCCTGGCAGGGAGCGGTGGCTGGATGCGCACCGCCGGCGGGGGACGCCCGAACAGCGAGTCTTACATGGGGTGGTCTCGCACGCGACCGGTGAACCCGCGAGGCCCCTGGTCCCGTGGATGACGCCGTGGTGTGAAGGCCATGCCCATCGGAGTTCCCAGCCGATGGGCACTCATGCCGACAATTCGGGCATATCCCCCATGTTGTCTTCAGGAGTCGGAGTCAGCCGTGCCGCCGGGCGAACGGCCGGGGCCGTGCGGCGCTGTGGGAGGCCGTGCGACGCTGTGGGGGGCCGTGCGACGCTGTGGGGGCCGACCGGCCGTACTCGTGCCGAGCGGTGGGCGGAGACCGCGCCGTCCGCCCACCGCTCCGGAATCCTCTGTGCGTCAGGGCAGGGGAGTGCCGCCCGTGGCGTTCAGGATCTCCGCCGTGATGTAGCTCGCCCGGTCGGACGCGAGGAACACATACGCGGGTGCCATCTCCGCCGGCTGGGCCGGCCGCCCCAGCGGCGCCTGCTTGCCGAACTCCTCCGTGTCGGGCAGCGTCGCCGGGATCAGCGGTGTCCACACCGGGCCCGGCGCCACCGCGTTCACCCGGACCCCGCGCGAGGCGAGCATCTGCGCCAGCCCCTGCGTGAACGTGACGATGGCGCCCTTGGTCATCGCGTAGTCCAAGAGATGCGGACTCGGCTTGTACGCCTGCACCGAGGTGCTGTTGATGATCGACCCACCCGCCGGGATGTGCGGCAGCGCCAGCTTGCACAGCCAGAACATCCCGTACAGGTTGGTCCGCACGACCCGGTCGAACTGCTCGGTCGAGATGCCCTCGATGCCGTCCGACTGGGCCATCTGGTACGCGGCGTTGTTCACCAGCACGTCGATCCGGCCGAACTCCGCGACCGCCCGCTCGATCAGCGCCCGGCACTGCGCCTCGTCCCGCACGTCGCACGCCACGGCGATCGCCTTCCGCCCGGCGTCCTCGACGAGCCGGGCGGTCTCCCGAGCGTCGTCCGCCTCCTCCGGCAGATGCGTGAACAGCACGTCCGCGCCCTCCCGGGCGTACGCCAGGGCGACCGCCCTGCCGATCCCGGAGTCACCACCCGTCAGTACCACCTTGCGGTCCGTGAGCAGCCCGCTGCCCCGATAGGACTCCTCCCCGTGGTCCGGGGGCGGGTCCATGGCGCCGGTCCGGCCCGGATGTTCCTGGTCCTGCTGCGGAAAAGCCGGCCGGGGATGGCGTTCGACCGGGTTCCGCCGCTCGTCGTCGCTCATGAGCACAGGTCCTTCGTCGTCGCGTCGGTACGTTGAACGGCGTCCTCACGGACCCCGCGCGCCCCGAGTGCCCGGGCGCGCGGAGTCCATACGCGGGGGCCGGTCAGTCGCACCGGCCGCTCGGCCTGGCCCGGGTCACCACCTCGCTGGTGCCGGTGGTCGCGTCCAGCCACACCACGCGGGTGCCCGGCGCCGCCGCGGCCGAGAGCTGCTCGCCCCGGTTGCAGGAGACCCGGCCCCGACGCAGTCCGTCGCCGTCCGTCGGGAACTGCCACAGCTTGGACAGCGACTCGTTGCGCAGCACCGTGTCCGGCGTCCGGGCGACCATCGTCACCGCGCCGTCGGAGGCCGTCACCTGAGAGACGTTGAGCGCCTGCGGACCCGTCTCCGGGCTGAGGTCGGTGACGTCCGAGCCGTCGAGTCCGGCGCGGCGCAGCGCCGTCACCCCGTTCCCGTCGATCTCGTCGAGCAGCCAGTAGGCGCGCCCGCCCGCGACGGCCGTCGGACCGAGACCCGTGCCCGGCGTGGCGATCTGGACGACGCTCTCCTCGCCGGTCGCGATGTCGATGACCCGGGTGCTCGACTCGTACTCATGGGCCACGCGCCGCCAGTCCTGGTAGACGAGCCTGCCGTCGCTCACCGACGGCCAGGTCGCCCGGCGGTAGGTGCCCCCGCCGCGGGAGACCTTGTTCGCCGGGTCCTTCAGGCTGAGATAGGCGATGGCGGCACGCCCGCCGTGGTTGTTGTACGCGTACGCCACCACGTCACCGTCCACGTCGAGGGCGCGCCCGATGCTCCGATGGTGGGCGAGAACCTTCACCGGCCCGCCCGCGAGGGGCCGCGCGAGGATGTCGATGCCGTTCGACCCGTGGGCCTGCCACACCACCGTCTTCCCGTCCGTGGCCGGATTGACGTGATAGCGGCCGTCGTTGGGGCTCATCAGCTTCAGCCGCCCGGTGCCGTCCGTGCGCCCGGCCCACACCGAGTACGGCTCCGAGCCGGCCTCGTCGGAGGAGGATGCCGTCCACCAGTCGCCGCCCGCGCCCAGCCGGGTGTCGGTGGTGTTGACGCGTTCGAGCAGCGTGTCGGAGTCGACGCCGAGGGCCAGCTCCCAGTTGGGCACGATGCCATGGGCGTTGAAGGCCCGCCGCACGGCCGTGAGGTCCGGCCCGGCGACGCCCAGGTCCTTCGCGGCGGCGATCACCGCGTCCCGCCCCTGGGTGAACCCGTCGAGCGGGGTGAGGTACTCGGTGAGCGCCCGGTACACGATCCGGTCGGCGAGCCGGGCCCCGAGATCCTCACGCACGTCCCACAACGCGCCGGAGAAGATCGTAGAGTTGAGGTGCACGCCCCCGCTGTCGGTGCCGAAGCCGACGCCGAGGAACGACTTGGCCGTGGTCCGCCCGTCGTTCAGGTCGCGGAACGCGCACTCGCTCGCCGGTCTGGCGCGGCACAGCCGCTCACCGAGCAGACTCGCGGTGGGGTCGTCCATGGAGACGCCGTACACGTCCGTCTCGATGGCGTTGCCGAAGTAGTCCGCGATCGCCTCGTTCAGGGCGCCGGACTGGCCCGCGTAGACGAGATCGGCCGAGTGGTCGATGACACCGTGGGTCATCTCGTGGCCGACGACGTCCAGCCCGGCGGAGAGCGGGAGGTACTCCGCGTCGCCGTTGCCGTACACCATCTTCTGGCCGTCCCAGAAGGCGTTCACATACGGCTGACCGCCGTCGGAGACGCCGACCAGCGAGTGGACGGACATGCCGCGCCCGTCGAGGCTGTCCCGGCCGTGCCGGTTCTTGAAGTAGTCGTAGACCTGCCCGGCGGCCCAGTGCGCGTCGACCGCGCCCGCCTCGGTGGCCTCGGAGCCGAAGGCCGGGGTCGGCGATGTGAACAGCGGCAGTTCCGGCGGCCACACACCGGCCACGTCCGTGACCCCGAGGCCCCTCGCGTCCCAGGTGCCGAGGAAGTCCCCGTAGTCGTTCTGGATCCGGGAGTGGTCGCGCAGGGCGTACGTGCCCTGTATCTCGTCCTGCCTGACCTGCAACGCGACGGACTTGCCGTCCAGTTTGACGCCGGAGCCCGTCGGATCGGCCGCCCGCGCTGCCCGGTCGGCCGCCTTCCCCGCCCCGGCCGTGCGGGGGGTGCCGAACGTCTTGATACCGCTGTACCGGAGCACCGGGTATCCGGCGTGCGCGTCGATGTACACCTCGCGCAGCACCGGCTCGCCGCCCGCCGGGCTCGTGCCCCGCACGGTGATGTGCCGGGTGAGCACACCCGCGCCGGCGGGCAGCACGACCAGACCGTGCGAGGTGCCCGTCAGCGGTGCCCCGTCCTCGTCGGCCTTCTCGAACGCGGTGAAGTCCTCGGCGTCCAGATCGGCCCGTACGGCGTCGACCGCCCGTTCGACGGCGAGCGCGTCGTCGACCTCGGCCGCGGTGTCGGTCCGCAGCCCCGTGAAGTACTTGCCCGAGGTTCCGGTGACGACCCTCCGGCCGTCGTCCCCCTTCTCCATGCGGACGACGTACTGGCCGCCGAGCACCGGCACACCGCGGTGCTCCTGCCGCAGCCGTACGGTCTCCCGGCCGCCGTCCGCCCTGATGGTCCCGGCCGGTTCCAGGTCCCGCACCGGGTTCGCGATGCGGTAGCGGTCCCGCTCGGCGGCCAGGTACGCGCGCGCCGCGTCCGCCGCGCTACCGGCCGCCGGGGCCCGCTCCCGGATGTCGTCCACCAGCGCGGGCGTCGCCGTCCGCTGCCCCGGCACCACCTCGCCGGGGGCCGGCGGTGGTGTGTCGTCCCCGGTCGCCGCGCCGGCGGGCACCGCCGACACGACGAGTGCGGCGACGCCCAACAGCGCCGCCGCACCCGAGACCCCGCCTCGCCGTGCTCTCGATAAGCCTGCTGATCTCCCGGAACGTGCTCTGTGCTGACGCACTGTCTCCCCCACGGAGTCGGATCCCCGGCGGCGGTCGACCGCCGGCCAGGGGTCATGGAACAGGCGATGCGGCGTCCCATCAATGGGGCGGTCGTTTCGACGGACGACTTCCGGCCCTTCGCGAACACGCCCGCCCATGGCGTCAACGGGCGCGGGAACGGCGGACGGCCGGCAGCCCGCCTGCCGAGCGGCGGCCATACGGTTCGAAACACGCCAATGCCGCCACAGAGTCCCCATGGCCCGCGCCGCCCCCACCGGCCACGTTCGAGCCCTGTGTGACATGCTCATCACCCTGCGTCTATGTCCCCGTGCGGGATGCCGCACACATCCCCCCCATCATCTTCACGCCGCGCACACTTTCGGCCGACGGCTTCCCGGCTCGCTCACGGAGGGGCAGACGGCCCGCTCGTCGTGTGCCTAGCCTCCCGGCCCATGCGATCACCACTGATGACACGTCTCGGCCTCGGCGCCGTCCTCGCCCTCGCCCTCGCCGTCTTCGGGATGGCGCCCACCGCGAGCGCCGACCCCGCGCCGGCCGAGCTGACCTTCGCCACCGACAGCACCACCACCACGCCCGGCGGCACGGTGAACCTGTCGATGACGATCACGAACAACAAGACCTACGACATCTGGTTCGTGTACCAGACCATCGAGCCCACCTGGCTGACCACCCAGCGCCCCGACCTCAAGTACGCCTTCACCGGGTGCAGCCTGGCCACGGCCGCCGGCGCCACCCCCTGCTCCGGGACCGGCCCCGCCAACCTCGGCACCAACTACGGCGCCACCATCCCGCCCGGTCAGAGCCGTACCGTCACGCTGACGCTCCAGGTCGCCGCCGACTCCGGCTGCAACGGCAACATCGGCTTCTACTCGTACTACTACGCCGAGTTCAGTGACTCCACGAACACCAGCGGCGGCCCGGTCTACACGCCCCAGACGCGGGTCCTCTGCGCCTGACGGTTCGTCCAGGATGTGGGCATCCGCGGGGGGCGTGACCTGAAATGATCTGCGATCACGCACTTGTCGCGGTATGGACCACTGACAGCTTGACCGGCGGGCCCCCACGGCCCGCCGGTGTACCGCACAGGGCCCGGACCAGCGCGCCGGGCCCTCATGGTCATCCGGAACCGGCCCTCCGCACCCCCGGTGGCGACGGAAAACCATCTCAATCGGTTCCATGTGATTCCGTTTGGACACCTTCGCTTTTCCGTCATGTTTCTCCGCATGACCACGAAAGCTCCACACAGACACCACTATGTGACGCGACGGATGCGTCGACGACTGGCTTCTGAGGGGGATGCCGGCGTCACGCAAGGGGGTGCGTCCGCTCAGGAGAGGCGTGCTCACCCCTGCCCGGGGAGGGGACTTCACCGCATGAAGCGGACCTTACGCACCACCGTGCTCACGGTGGGCGCGCTCATCGCCGCACTCGGCCTGCCCGCCGGCCCCGCGCAGGCCGACGACATCGCACCCCGCATCGACCTGCGGGTCCTGGTGGTGAGCGACGGCGGCCCGTCCACCGACGCCATCGCCGCCGAACTCACCGCGGCCGGCACGCCGTACACCGAGATCGACCTGACCCGGTCGGACCGGCCCGTCATCGACGCGGGCTTCCTCGCGGACACCGTCGACGGCCGCCCGCGCGCCAGATTCCAGGCCGTCGTCCTGCCCAACGACAACCCGTTCCCGGCCGGTTCCGCCGAGATGGCCGCACTCGTCGCCTACGAGCAGACATACGAGATACCCCAGGTCGACGCCTACACCTACGCCCGCCCCGAAGCCGGACTCCAGTACCCGGTGTACGGCGGCTACTCCGGCAGCATGGACGGCGCCCAGGCCCAGGTCACCACCGCCGGCAAGGCGGGCCCGTTCGGCTATCTCGACGGCGCGGTGCCCTTCGAGGACAACGACCCCGCGATCGGCGAGAGCTACGCCTACCTGTCGAGACCCGTGGCGGGCGCCGACTTCACCCCGTACGTCGACGCCGCGATCCCCGGCCAGTCCACACGGGGCAGCCTCGTCGGCGAGTACCGGCACGACGGACGCCGCGAACTCGTCGTCACGTTCGTCTACAACCAGTACCAGCAGCAGTTCCGGCTGCTGGCCCGCGGCATCGTCGAATGGATGACCGGCGGCGTGCACCTCGGTGCCTCCCGGAACTACTTCGCCGTCCACGTCGACGACGTGTTCGCCGCCGACGACCGCTGGAACACCCAGCTCAACTGCACCCCCGGCGACGTCGACTGCACCGACCCGAACGCGCAGCCCGACCCCATCCGCATGACCCCGGCCGACGTCGACCACGCCATCACCTGGCAGAACCAGAAGAACTTCACCCTCGACTTCGCCTACAACGGCGCCGGCAGCGTCGACCACCGCGAGGACCACAACGGCACCGACGCCCTCGCCGACCGGCTGATCGCGCAGCGGAACAAGTTCCGCTGGATCAACCACACCTACTCGCACCCCTTCCTCGGCTGCGTCCAGAACACCACCGTGGTGCCCTGGAAGTGCGCGACCAACGCCGACGGCTCCACCCGCTGGGTCAGCCGCAACGAGATCTCCGACGAGATCGCCACCAACCGCGTCTGGGGCCAGATCAACGGACTCCCGCTGGAGAACGGCGAGTTGGTCACCGGCGAGCACTCCGGCATGAAGGTCCTGCCGCAGCAGCCCCAGGACAACCCCAACCTCGCGCTCGCCGTCGACGACAACGACATCGCCTGGCTCGGCTCCGACAACTCCCGCGAACCCACCCAGCGGCAGGTCGGCCCCGCCACCACCGTGCCCCGCCACCCGATGAACGTCTTCTACAACGCGGGCCGCGCCGCCGAACAGGTCGACGAGTACAACTGGATCTACACCAGCCGCGCCCAGGGCGGCAGCGGCATCTGCGAGGACAACCCGGCCACCACCACCTGCCTCACGGCACCCCTGGACACGGCCACCGGCTACGCACAGGTCATCGTGCCGCTGGAGAAGCGGATCGCCCTCGGCCACGTCCTCGCCAACGACCCGAGGCCCCACTTCATCCACCAGTCCAACCTCGCCGAGGACCGCATCGCCTACCCCGTGCTCAGCGGCGTCCTCGACGGCTACGCGGCCCTCTTCGCCGACAACACCCCCGTGGTGAACCTGCGGATGAAGGCCATCGGCGCCGAACTCAAGCGCCGGGCCGCCTGGCAGGCCGCCCTCCAGGCCGGCGACGTCACCGCCTACCGCGTCGGCTCCACCGTCACCGTCGACGCACCCGACGGCATCGCCGTCACCGCCACCCTCCCCACCGGAACCACTCGCGGCGGCGCGGCCTTCGGCGAGGCGTACGCGGGCGCCGCCTCCGGCTGGACCACCGCCACGGGCGCACCCCTCACCCTCACCCTGCCGTCCTCCGCCGACGCGCCGACCGTCTCCCCCGCCGACCCCGGCAAAGCCACGAAGCCGGCACCGGACACCCGGGTCCCCGCGGGTGTGAGCGAGAGAGTCCCCTACGGCGCGGACACGTCCACCGAGGACGACTGAGGCGCACACCGACCGAAGGTCCCGGCCGCCCACCCGGCGGCCGGGAGCGGTACGAACCACCCCACACCTCGGCCGTGGAGCACAACGATGCCCGTTCCGCACGGAACGCGAAACCTTGGCGCAACGCGCGTCACCTTGCTTACCGAAGGCACCTATCCCCATAGTCACGGCGGCGTCAGCGTCTGGTGCGACCAACTCGTCCAGGGCATGCCCGATCTCGACTTCGACGTCATCGCCGTCACCGGCACCGGGCGCGAACCCCTCGTCTGGGACCTGCCCGCGCAGGTTTCCCGCGTGCTGTCCGTCCCCATGTGGGGCGACCCGCCGGCAGGCGACCCGCCCCGCGGCCGCGCCCGCAACCGGCTCGCCACCGCCTACGAACAGTTCCTCACCGCCCTGCTCGACCCCCGAGCCGAACCCGGCTTCGCACCCGCCCTGTACACGATGGCCAGGGCCGCCGCCGACGGCGCGCTGAGCCCGTTCCTGCGCTCGGACCGGGCGATCACCCTGCTGACCTCGGTGTGGAACCGCCCCGGCCTCGCCGTGCACGAGTCCCGGCCCACCCTGCACGACGCGCTCACCGCGACCTCCCTGCTGGAGCACGCCCTGCGCCCGCTGGCCGCACCCCCACCCGAGACCGGGGTCGCCCACGCGGTCAGCGGAGGCGTCGCCGTCCTGCCCGGCCTCGCCGCGCTGGACCGGCACGGCGTCCCCCTGCTGCTCACCGAACACGGCGTCTACCTGCGCGAACGCTATCTCGGCTATCGCACCGCCCCCTACCGCTGGCCGGTCAAGGCGGTCGTCCTCGGCTTCTTCCGGCTCCTCGCGGAGGAGACCTACCGCAGGGCCGCCCTGATCACCCCCGGCAACCGCTACAACCGCCTCTGGGAGGAACAGGGCGGCGCCGACCCGGAGTCCATACGCACCGTCTACAACGGCGTCGACCCCACCGCGTTCCCACCCGCCGGGCCCGAGCCGGAGACCCTAACGCTCAGCTGGGCGGGCCGCGTCGACCCGATCAAGGACCTGGAGACCCTCATCCGGGCCTTCGCCCTCGTCCGGGAACGACTCCCCGAGGCCCGGCTGCGGCTGTTCGGCGGAACCCCCAAGGGCGGGGAGGCCTACCGGGAACGCTGCGAGGCCCTCGCCGCCGAACTCGGACACGCCGACGCCGTCACCTTCGAGGGCCGCGTCGACGACATCAAGGACGCCTACGCGGCCGGCAACGTCGTGATGCTCTCCAGCATCAGCGAGGGCTTCCCCTTCACCCTGATCGAGGCCATGTCGTGCGGCCGGGCCACCGTCTCCACCGACGTGGGCGGCGTCCGCGAGGCCGTCGGCGACACCGGGCTCGTGGTACCGCCCCGCGACCCCGCGGCGATGGCCGCGGCGGCGCTGGAACTGCTCGGCGATCCCGCCCGCCGCGCCGCCATGGGCGAGGCGGCCCGGCTGCGGGTCATCGAACAGTTCACGCTCCGCCAGACCATCGACACCTTCCGGTCCATCTACCTCGAACTGCCCACCCTGGGCCCCGCGCCGGCGCACGTACCGGTCCCACCGGGGGAGCTGACCGCGATCAGCACGGTGGCCGGATGAGCGGGCCGATGTCACTCGAACCCGGCGGCGTCGAACACGAGACGCTCACCATCCGCCTCGCCGACCGGCGCCGCCCGCGCCGCCGCCCCAGCTGGGCCCTCGCCGACGACACCACCCTCACCATCCGGCTGCCCCGCCAGGGGCCCGACGAGGCGGCGGTCAGCGAACTCGCCGCCGAACTCGCCGACCGCATAGGCCCCGCCGTCCACCCCTACGAGGTGGCCGCGTTCCTGGAGGCGGAGGGCCTGTCCGCCACCGTGATCAAGGAACGCTACGGCCACCCGAACCTCTTCTCCCTGGCCGCCGCGCTCTACGAACGGGTGCCGAGGACGTTCCCCGAGCCCCCGTCGCAACCCGACGTATGGCGCCCCGACACCGTGCGCTGCCTGCTGCGCGGCGTGCTCTTCGCGCTGCCCGGGCTCGCCTATCTGCTCACCGCGCCCCTGTGGAACCCCGGCGGGCACGCCCCCGCCCTGATCGTCGCCGGACTCGTCTCCTGGGCCTGGGGCCAGGCCCTCGGCCACCGCGCCCATCTGCGCATGGCGACCGGACGGCACGAGGCGGCCCGTACCCTCCTGACCGGCGCGCCCCTGGGCGCGGTCGTCGCCACGGCCGCCGCCGCACTGCCCGCCGGGGGCGGACCGGTGACCCTGGTCGCCGCCGCGCAGTCCGCCTACCTCGCGGCGGCCGGCGTCCTGCTGGTCCTGGCCCGCGAACGGCTGCTGCTCGCCGCACTCAGCCCCCTCATCGCCGGCGCCGCCGTCCTGCCGTGGTGGGAGCCCGGCCCCCTGCTCCGGGCCGGACTGCCCGCGCTCGCCCTGACCGCCACCCTCGCCGTCACCGGCCGGGTGCTGTGGACCGCGCTCGCCGTCGACGCCGTACCGGGCGCCACCCGCCCCCGCCTCCTGCCGTCCCTGCCCTACGGCCTGTTCGGACTGGCCGCCGGAGTCCTCGTCCTCCTCGAAGGACGCGAGGAGCCGTACGCGGTGATCGTCCTCACCGTCAGCATGGGACCGGCGGAATGGCTGCTCTACCGCTACCGGGGCCTGTCCGTCGCCGCCCTCCGGGCCGTCGCGACCCCCGCCGGGTTCCTGCTCCGCTCGGCCGGCGTCCTCGGCCTCTGCCTCCTCGCCTACCTGCTGCCGCTGCTGCCCGCGGCCCTGCTCACCGGCGCCGACCCGGCTCCCCTGCTGCTCCTCGCCGCCGCGCTGTGGACCGCGCTGCTGCTCCAGGCGTTCGGCGCGGCCTGGCCCCCGGCCCTGATCTGCCTCGCCGCGGCCGGCACCGCAGGAACGATCACTCTGCTGCGCCTGCCACCCGGCGACCCGGCGCTGCCGCTGAGCTGCGCCGCCGCCGCGCTGTGTCTGTCCGCGTGCGCGCTGCGCGTGCTCGGCCGGCCCGCGCCGCACGCCTGAGCCCCGCGCTCACCCATGACCCCGCCACAGCCCCCACATCCGACCTACCGGAAGGACACCACCGTTGACCTCCGCACCGCTCGCCGCCGTCACCGGAGCCGAGGGCTTCATCGGCTCCCACCTCACCGAGGCACTCGTCGCCTCCGGACACCGCGTGCGCGCCATGGCCCAGTACAACTCCTTCTCCTCCTACGGCTGGCTGGAGACCCTCCACCCCGACGTCCTCGACCACGTCGAGATCGTCCTCGGCGACGTCCGCGACCCCGGCTCCGTCCGCGGCCTCCTCGACGGCGCCGACACCGCCTACCACCTGGCCGCGCTCATCGCGATCCCGTACTCGTACCAGGCCCCGCACAGCTACGTGGACACCAACGTCACCGGCACCCTCAACGTGCTGGAGGCCGTCCGCGCCCTCGGCACACCCCGCCTGGTGCACACCTCCACCAGCGAGACGTACGGCACCGCGCGGACCGTGCCGATCACCGAGGACCACCCCATCCACACCCAGTCCCCGTACGCCGCCTCCAAGGCCGGCGGCGACCGGCTGGCCGACAGCTACCACGCCAGCTTCGACACCCCCGTGGTCACCCTGCGGCCGTTCAACACCTTCGGACCCCGCCAGTCCATGCGCGCCGTGATCCCCACGGTCATCGGCCAGGTCGCCGCGGGGGAGCGCACCATCACCCTCGGGGACCTGCGGCCCACCCGCGACTTCACCTTCGTCAAGGACACCGCGCGGGCCTTCCTCGCCGTCGGCACCGCGCCCGCCGAGCGGGTCGTGGGCCGCACCTTCAACGCCGGCACCGGCGGGGAGATCGCGGTCGGTGACCTCGTCGCCCTCATCGGCAAGGTGATGGACACCGGCCTCGACGTCCGCGAGGAGGCCGCCCGGATCCGGCCCGCCAACTCCGAGGTCATGCGGCTCGTCGCCGACGCGAGCAGACTCACCGCCGCCACCGGCTGGCAGCCCGCCCACTCCCTGGAGGAGGGACTCGCCGAGACCGTGGAGTTCTTCCGCGACCCGGCCAACCTCGCCCGCTACAAGACCGGGATCTACAACATCTGACTCCCGTCCGGCACGACCCGCACGGCCGGCGAGGCCGCGCGGTCCACGAAGTCCTTGAAGGAGGAGCACCATGCACGCAGTGATCCTGGCGGGAGGCAAGGGCGTACGGCTGCGGCCCTACACGACCGCACTGCCGAAGCCGCTCGTCCCCATCGGCGACCAGCACGCGATCCTGGAGATCGTGCTGCGCCAGCTCTCCACCGCCGGATTCACCCACTGCACCATCGCCATCGGCCACCTGGGCGAGATCATCCGCGCCTACGTCGGCGACGGCTCCCAGTGGGGCCTGACCGTCGGCTACGCCACCGAGGAGAGCCCCCTCGGCACCATGGGCCCGCTGCTCAACCTGCGCGACCGGCTCCCCGCGGAGTTCCTCGTGATGAACGGCGACATCCTCACCGACCTCGACTACGCCGACGTCCTGCGCCGGCACCGCGAGTCCGGCGCGCCGCTCACCATCGCCACGTACGCCCGCAAGGTGCACATCGACTTCGGGGTGCTCACCACCGACGACAGCAAGGTCGTGGCGTTCACCGAGAAGCCGAGCATGGACTACCGGGTCTCCATGGGCGTCTACGGTGTGTCGCGTTCGACGCTGGAGGGCTACACGCCCGGACTGCCCCTCGGCTTCGACGAGCTGGTCCTCGACCTGATCAGGGCCCGGAACCAGCCGCACGCCTACGAGTTCGACGGGTACTGGCTGGACATAGGGCGCCCCGACGACTACGACCGGGCCAACGCCGAGTTCACCACCCGTAAATCGCTTCTGCTCAAGGGAGCCTGAGCACCGCATGCGCATTCTCGTCCTGGGCTCCACCGGCTATCTGGGCGGCCATGTCGCCGCACGGCTGCGCACCCTGCCCGGCGCGCGGGTCCTCGGCGGCGGGCGCTCGCCGGCCGCCGAGTTCCCCGTGGACCTCGCCACCGTCCGACCCGGACAGCTGGCGAAGGCCCTGGCGGCCGCCGCGCCGGACACCGTGGTCAACTGCGCGGGCGCCACCGGCGGCGACGCCGTGACCCTCGCGGAGGTCAACGCCCGCGGCCCGGCGGTCCTGTGCGCCGCCCTGCGCGAGGCGGCGCCCGGCGCCCGCCTCGTGCACCTGGGCTCGGCCGCCGAGTACGGGCCCGGCGCGCCCGGCACCCGGGTGACCGAGTCGGCGCCCACCCGCCCGGCCGCCCCGTACGGCGCCACCAAGCTGGCCGGCACGGTCGCGGTCACCGGCGCCGGCCTGGACGCGGTCGTCCTGCGCGTCGGCAACCCCGTCGGGCCGGGGGCACCGGCGAGCGGACTGCCCGGCCGGATCACCCGCCTGCTGCGCACGACCGACCGGGACGGGGTGCTGCGCCTGGGCGACCTCTCCGCGTACCGCGACTTCGTCGACGTCCGCGACGTCGCCCGGGCCACCGTCCTCGCGGCCACGGCACCGGGCCCCCTGCCCCCGATCCTCAACATCGGCGGCGGCCAGGCAGTCCTGGTACGTGACCTGGTACACCTCCTGGCCGCCAAGGCCGGCTTCCGTGGCCGCATCGAGGAGAACCCGCCGGGGCCGGGCGGCCCGGCTGGTACCACATGGGTGGCCGGACCCACCGGGGCACCCGGCCCAGGAGGCACGGACGGGGCTCCTCGCCCGGGGGATGCGGCACCCGGGGCCGGGGCGCACGGCTGGGCGGGGCACATCGGCCCGGCGGATTCGCCGGGCCCGATGGACCAGGCGGGTCCGGCGGCATCGTCCGGTTCGGCCGGGCTCGCGGGCCCCGCGGACTCGGGCCTCTCGGCGGGCCTCGCCGGTCCGGCGTACTCACCCGGCCCGGCCGGTCACATCGGCCCGACGGGAGTGGGCGGCGTCGGGGCGGGGGCCGGGGGCGGGTCCGTTCGGTCGGCTGACGTGTCGTGGCAGTGTTCGGACATCTCCGCCGCCGAGGAGGCGCTCGGCTGGTGGCCGGAGCACTCCCTCGACGACGCCCTGACCGCGCTCTGGGAAGGCCGGCGGTGAGCCTGCTCGTGCCCCTCTACGTCCACCCGGCCGAGGACCCGGGGGCCTGGCACCGGCTGATCACGGCCGCGGCCCGCACCTACGCGGTCGTCCTCAACCCGGCGAACGGGCCGGGCGAGCACCCCGACCCCGCGTTCGGCGCGGCAGCCGCCGCGCTCCGCGGGGCCGGGGCCCGGCTCCTCGGCTACGTCGACACCGACTACGGGATGCGTGACCGCGCCGAGATCGCCGACGATCTACGCCGTCACCGGGAGTGGTACGCGGCCGACGGCTGCTTCCTCGACCAGGTGACGGCCACCCCGGACGGCCTGCCCGCCTGCCGGCGACTGGTCCGCGCGCTGCGCCGGCTCGGCGCGGAGACGGTCGTCCTGAACCCCGGCGTGCACCCGGCCTCCGGCTATGCCCGCCTCGCCGACCTGACCGTCACCTTCGAGGGCCACTGGTCGACGTACGTGTCGTCGTTCAGCAGACCGGCGTGGACCGCCCGCCACCCGCCCGAACGGCTGTGCCACCTCGTCTACGGGGTGCCCGAGGCGCTCGTGCCGCTCGCCGTGCGCACCGCGCACGAGCGGGGCGCGGGCGTCTGCGGCCCCGTCACCGGCGAACCACCCAACCCGTGGGCCCGGCTGACGCCCGCGCTGACCGGAAGCGCCGAACGATGAGGCGGACGGCACTGGCGTACACGACCCTGCTGGCCACCCTGGTGGCGTCGGCGCTCGCGGGCTGCACCGGCACCCCGGACCGCCCGGCCGAGGGGCGCGGCACGCCGACCCCCGGCCCGGCCGGGGAACGGTGGCGGCCCCGGCCGGGGCTGGCCTGGCAGTGGCAGCTGGACGGGAAGGTCGACCCCTCGGCGGACGTGCCGGTCTACGACATCGACGGCTTCGAGAACTCCGCGGCGGACGTGGCCCGGCTGCACCGCGACGGCCGCAAGGTCATCTGCTACGTCAACGTGGGCGCCTGGGAGAACTTCCGGCCCGACAAGGACGCCTTCCCCCGCTCGGTGCTCGGAGAGCCCAACGGCTGGGCCGGCGAACGCTGGCTGGACATCCGACGCCTGGACGTCCTGCGGCCGCTCATGGAACGCCGCTTCGACATGTGCCGGGACAAAGGCTTCGACGCGGTCGAACCCGACCTGGTCGAGGGCTACGGCAGCGACACCGGCTTCCCGCTCACCGCCCGCGACCAGCTCGCCTACAACCGCATGATCGCCGACATCGCCCACGAGCGCGGCCTGTCGGTGGGCCTGAAGAACGACCTCCCGCAGATCCCCCAGCTCCTCGCCGACTTCGACTTCGCGGTCAACGAGGAGTGCGCCCAGTACGACGAATGCGCCGACCTCAGCCCGTTCATCGCCGCCGGGAAGGCCGTGTTCCATGTCGAGTACACCGAACCGAGGAGCAGCTTCTGCGCGGAGTCCCGACGGCTGCGGCTGTCCTCGATGGTGAAACGACTGGAGCTGGACGCATGGCGCAAGCCCTGCTGAGCGCCCGCGCCCCTGCCCGGTCGCTCCGCGCCCCCCTCCGGCCACACTGCGTGACCTGCGGTTTTTCTCGATGCCGGAGACGCGCCGTCCCGGCTGCGGGATCCTATGGTGGAGATCGCAGAACAGGCACAGACGCTGAGGCGGCGCACCATGGCGGAGACGGAGACGGACTACGCGGCGGTGTTCCAGGCGCTGCCCGGCATGGTGGCACTGCTGACGCCCGACCTGATCTACGCGGACGCGAACGACGAGTTCCTGCGGCAGTCCGGCCGCACCAGGGAACAGGTGGTGGGCCGGTACCTGTTCGACGTGTTCCCCGACAACCCCGGCGACTCGGGCGCCACCGGGATGCGGAACCTGGCGGCGTCCCTGACCCGGGTGGTCGAGAGCGGCGAACGGGACGCGATGGCGCTGCAGCGCTACGACGTGGAGTCGGCGGAGCGGCCCGGCGAGTGGGAGGAGCGCTACTGGAGCCCGGTGAACGCGCCCCTCCTCGGCCCGGACGGCACCGTGGTGCTGCTGATCCACAAGGTGGAGGAGGTCACCGAGCTGATCCGGGCCCGTTCCCGACCGCTGGGCGACCGGGCCCAGGTCCTGGAGGCCGAGCTGTACACCCGCGCCCGTGAACTGCAGGAGGTCAACGAACGCCTCCGCCGGGCGCACGACCGTGAACGCGAGGTCGCCCTCGCCCTGCAGAGGGCGATGCTGCCCGCGCCCAGCCCCGTCCGCCACCACCGCGCGGCGGTGCGCTACCGGCCCGCCACCGGCGCGCTGAACGTGTGCGGCGACTGGTACGACCTCGTCGACATGCCCGGCGAGGACCGGATCGGGGTCGCCGTGGGCGATGTCGTCGGGCACGGGCTCGCCGCCGCCTGCGCCATGGGCCAGCTGCGCAGCGCGCTCAGCGCCGCGTCCCTCGTCGCGGACGGCCCCGCCCAGGCGCTGGACGCCCTCGGCCTGTACGCCGCCTCCGTCGAGGGCGCCGAGAACACCACCGTCGTCCAGACCTGCATCGACTGGAGCGACCACACCATCATGTACAGCAGCGCGGGCCATCTGCCGCCCGCGCTGCTGTGCGCGGACGGCTCGGTCACCTTCCTCGACCGGGCGACCGACCCGCCGCTGGGCGCCCGCCCCGACCGCGTCGCCCGCCCGCAGGCCACCGTCGACTTCACCGAGGGCGACACCCTCGTCCTGTACACGGACGGGCTGATCGAGCGCCGCGTCGAGGACATCGACACCGGTCTGGCCCGCCTCGCCGACGCCCTCACCCGCCATCGCCGGGCCGGCGCGGAGGACCTCGCCGACGCCCTCCTGCTCGATCTGCTGCCCCTGAGCGGCGCCACCGACGACACCGCCCTCGTGATCATCGACCTGTGACCGGCCGGCGCCGGATCACCCCTGGACGAGCTGATCGGCCAGCCGACGGGCCTGCGCCAGCAGGGTGCCGTGGGTGCTGAGGGCGTCCGGGTCGTCGCGCACGGCGTCGGGCAGCCGGCGGTGCAGGTCGTCGAGAGCGCGGGACAGCTCCTCGACGGTCTCCCGCAGCGCGCGGTCGGCGTCACGGTCGGCGCCGGCCGCGGAGAACCGGACCCGGCTGTACAGGCCGACGGCGCGGGCGGTGTGCCGCAGGAACTCCGCGTACGGGCCGGTGATCTCCGGCACGGGCCCGGCCGGCCGGGAGCCGTGGCCGGCGGTCTCCAGCACGGTGCGGGTCACGCCCGCCGTGTGCACGGCGACATGGTCGAGCACCGTGAGGGCGTCGTCGTAGGCCCGGCCGGGCGGCGCGAGAGCCCGGGTGCGGCGGCCGCGCGGGTTGACCCGCATGCTCTCCCGGCTCCAGCCGATCGCCGACCGGGCCTGGTCGACGAGGCGGGACAGGCGCAGGGCGCGTTCGTGCCACTCCCCGGCGGCGTGCGGATCCGGATCGCCCGCGCTGTCGGTGAGCCCGTCGGCCACCGCCTCCAGGATGGCCTGTGCCTCCCGGGCGGCCTCGGAGAGGGCGGCGCGGGTGTCGCGCAGATACAGCGGGGGACGGATCAGGGCGTTGACCGCGATGCCGACCAAGGCCCCGAACACCGCCTCCGCGAGCCGCGCCCCGGCGGCGGCCACGGTGACCTGGCCGCCGGTGAGCACGAACAGGGCGCCGGTCGCGGCGTAGATGCCCTGGGCGCCCAGCCGCTGCCACTGCGCCAGCAGGAGCACCACCGGCAGGACCAGGACCATCGCCACCAGGGTGCCGTCCAGCAGCAGGGCACCGGCCGTCGCCGCGACCGTGCCGACCGCGAACGCGGCCAGCTGCTGCAGACCGTGGGCGACCGAACGGTACACCGTCGACTCCACCAGCACGATCGCGAACCAGGGCGCGACGAACGCCATCGGCGCCCTCAGCCACCAGCCGGCCACGGCCCACGCCACAATCGCGGCCAGCGCGGCCTTCCCGGCCTGCGCCATCAGGTCCCGCTCGCGGCCCGGCCCCGACCAGGCGCGCCGCACCGCCAGCACGACGGCCCCGCCGTGCCGCCGCACCACTTCCGTTCCTCGCCTCGTCCGATTCATGGCACTGCAAGTGCCACGGACCTGCGCCGTCACACCACGGGGCCGGGTGGACGCGTCGTCCACCCGGCCCCGTGACCGTGAGATCCCTGCCCGGGCGGTCAGACCGCCGGCGACGGGTAGGTGGGGTACTCCACGCCGGAGACGTGCTGGACGACCCGGATGACCTGGCAGGAGTAGCCGAACTCGTTGTCGTACCAGAGGTAGAGGATCGCGTTGTCGCCGTCGACCTTGGTGGCGCCCGCGTCGACGATCGAGGCGTGGCGGGAGCCGATGAAGTCGCTGGAGACCGAGTCGGGCGCGTTGGTGAAGTCGATCTGGCGCTTGAGCGGCGAGGTCAGCGAGACGCCCCGGAGGTACTCGAGGACCTCCTCGCGGTCGGTCTCCCGGCCGAGGCGCAGGCTGAGGATCGCGATCGACACGTCCGGGACGGGGACGCGGATCGAGCTGCCGGTGATCGGCGCCTTCAGATCGGGCAGCGCCTTGGCGACGGCCGAGGCGGCGCCCGTCTCGGTGATGACCATGTTGAGCGGCGCGGAGCGACCGCGACGGTCCGACTTGTGGTAGTTGTCCAGCAGGTTCTGGTCGTTGGTGAACGAGTGGACGGTCTCCACGTGACCGCGCAGCACACCGAACTCGTCGTCCATCGCCTTCAGTGGTGGCACGATCGCGTTGGTGGTGCAGGACGCGCAGGACAGGATCTGCTCGTCCGGCTTGATCGTGTCGTGGTTGACGCCGTGCACGATGTTCGGGACGTCGCCCTTGCCCGGCGCGGTCAGGACGACCTTGTCGATGCCGGGACGCAGGTGCTGCGACAGGCCCTCGCGGTCGCGCCACTTGCCGGTGTTGTCGATGAGGATCGCGTTCTTGATGCCGTACGCGGTGTAGTCCACCTCGGACGGGTCGTTCGCGTAGATCACCTTGATGGTGTTGCCGTTGGCGACGATCGTGCTGTTCGCCTCGTCGACGGTGATCGTGCCCTGGAACTGGCCGTGGATGGAGTCGCGGCGCAGCAGCGAGGCGCGCTTCACGATGTCCGCCTCGCCGCCGCCGCGCACCACGATGGCGCGCAGCCGCAGACCGTTGCCCGAGCCGGCCTTCTCGATGAGCAGGCGGGCGACGAGGCGGCCGATGCGGCCGAAGCCGTAGAGGACGACGTCGCGTCCCTCGGCGCCCTCGATCTTGTTGGCGCCGGTGGCACCGGCGACGGCCTCGGCGGTGAACTCGGCGGCCGACAGGCCCCGGTCGTCGGCCTGGTAGGCCTCGGCGAGCAGGCCGATGTCGATCTGGGAGGGCCCGAGGTCGAGGGTGGTGAGGGCCTGGAGGAACGGCAGCGTGTCGGTGACCGACAGCTCCACACCGGCGATCTGCCGGGCGAAGCGGTGCGTCTTCAGGATGCTGACCACCGACTTGTTCACCAAGGAGCGGCTGTGCAGCAGGACCGTGACGTCCCGCTCGCGGTGCAGCTTCCCGATGATCGGGATCATCGACTCCGCGATCTCCTCGCGGTGCTTCCAAAGGGTGAACGAGTCCTCGTTGACAGTCACAGATTTATCTTTCGAGCTAGGCGGCGCTCATATGCTAAACCGCCGCCCGCCCGATCCCGCCACCGGGGTGGTCACAAGCCCCGACACATCAGGGCCAGACCCCCGAAAAGTCGATCTTCTCGGCCCACTCCGGGTGGTCTATCAGGGGATTCCGGTTGCCCTGGAGCTCCGCTATGGCGGCGTTGCGGTGCAGTTCGTACTCGGTCACCGGCTCGCTCGCGTGCCACGACAGCAGCAGGGGCAGCCGGTCCTCGGGGAACTCGCGCGCGGTGTCGCCGACCTGCTTGGGGTAGCGCAGCAGGAAGTACAGGGTGGCGCGGGCGACCGTGCCCTTGCCCTCCTGCGGCTCGAACCCGTTGGACTCGCGCAGCCCGCAGGCGTCCCGGACCGCCTCGTCGAAGTGAGGGAAGTCGAAGTACGGGAAGTTGCCGCGGAAGCTGTTGCAGCCGACCTCGCAGGCGAACAGATGGTGGAGATCGCCCCGCATCGGCTCCTTCTTCAGGAACCACGACTGCGGCACCACGTGTTCGCAGTTGAACGGCATCGACGCCTCCAGCGCGTCGAACTCCGCCTCGAACTCGGCCGGTCCCGCCGTCCCCTCGTGCAGGAACAGCTCCTGGATACGGGCCGTGCGGGCCGCCTCGACGGCCGCGTCCGCGCGGATGAACTCCTCGGCGGAGAAGTCGTTCCCGGAGTAGATGCTGCGCAGCCGGCCGTCCCGGTGCAGATCCACCCACGGGTAGACGAGCCGCATCGGCTTGTACCGGGGCCGCGGGTTGTGGGTCTGGGTCAGCAGCTCGGTGAGCGCGCGCCGCAGCGCGTCCCCGTCGACGGTGTCGACGCCCGCGTAGTAGGCCTCGCGTGCGGCGGCGTCGGCGGGCCGGTCGTAGTACGGCCGCTCGCGGGCGAGCCGGTGGTTGACGAGGGCCGCCTCGACGTCGCGTTCCGCGGCGGACGCCGTGTCGGGCCGCCCGGCCGGGGGCGGTGCCGTGGGCACGGGGCCGGGCGGCGGGGCGGTCACGCTCGCGACGGGGAACACCGACGGGTCGAGACCGACGCTGATCCGCAGCGGGATCGTCAGATGGGCGGTGCCGTCGGCGACGAACGCCCGCGCCCCGCCGGGTCCTGGCCGGGCCGCCGCACCATTGCCCGACGGAGCGGGCGCGGCCGCCGGCGGGGCGCTCTCCACCGGCGCCGGGGCGGGCCCGGCCGCGGCGGTCCCGGCGACGAACACCTCGTCACGGAGCCGGGCGGCCGCCCCGGTCAGGGTGATCTCGCGCAGGGCGCGCAGCACCCGGCTGATCCGCACCCCCTCGTTGGCCTTCCACGCCAGCCGGTCGTCGCCCATGTCCGGCGTCCACGGCACCCCGTCGACGCTCAGCGGACGTCCCTCGGCGTCGGTCTTCGGAACGGCCGAATGGTGCAGCGCCACGACCTCCCACTGGTCGTTGAAGACCGGCGAACCCGAGGAACCCTCACGGGTGTCGCTCTCGTAGTGCGTGAACAGGTCGAGGATGTCCACGATCTGGTTCTCGCGCAGCGCCAACTGCTTGGGCTCGCCCCGCGGGTGCTGGATGATGTTGACGAACTCCCCGACGACG
Source organism: Streptomyces torulosus (assembly GCF_001419765.1). Taxonomy (GTDB): domain Bacteria; phylum Actinomycetota; class Actinomycetes; order Streptomycetales; family Streptomycetaceae; genus Streptomyces; species Streptomyces torulosus. Next base: position 15,131 of record NZ_LIRK01000348.1, on the reverse strand, counting down.
ACCGTGCCCTGCGCCTCGCTCAGCGTCAGCCGGCCGAAGGACGCCAGGGCCTCGCCCCCCGCCCCGCGCTCGGCCACCGCGACCAGACTGAAGTCCAGCTCCCGGTCGGTGACGAAGAACCGGTGCGGCTCCAGCTGGAACACCGCGGGGGCCAGCGGCCTGCCGTCGATCCCGGCCTGCAGCGAGAACGCGACCACACTGCGGCGGGCCTCCTCCTGGCTGCGCAGCACATGGTTGTTGGTGAGCAGCAGGGACGGCGACACCATGAAACCGGTGCCGTGACCGCCGCCGGGCCCGTTGATGGTGACCCGGCCGACCGAGCGGGAGACGAGCGCCCCCTCCTCCAGGAACGCCACCGGGGTGAGGTTGTTGCGTCCGATCAGCCGCTCCAGGCCCAGCACATCGCTGCCGAAGCTCTCCGGCGGCAGCCGCAGGGTGCTCCCGGCCGCCGCGACCGGGTCCGACGGCTCCCGCTCGATCGCCGTCGCCAGCGACCAGTCCGCGCCGAGCCGCGCCAGCCGCTTCTCGACCCGCTCCGGTTCGTCGGCGTGCAGCACGCCGCGGGTCCGCAGCACTTCCCGGTTCCGCTCCCGTCGCTCGGTGCGGTCCGCATAGCGTGCGGCTGCGCTCGTCAGCTGGGACAGGTAGTCGGATTCCGTGGGGGAGAAGAGTTCCGCTGTTGTCATGATCCGCCTCCCGGTCTGGCAGTGGGTTGGATGGGTTGGGGAGCGCTACGCCACGAGCCGTGTGCTGCGCGGTGCCTGGTCGGGTCGGCTGCCGAGGTAGCCCTGCGCGGAGAACGTGCCGGGGGAGAAGGCGCCCGGTGTCACGTCGTCGCCCGCCGCGAGTTCCACGCAGGCGGTCTGCGGCGGGGCCGTGCTGAGGCCGATACGGCAGGCGGTGGCCGTCAGCTTCACGGTGACGAAGTCGGTGATCTGCGCGCCGAACTCGATGGGCCGTCCGGCGATGGTGATGTCGCCCACGGTGAAGTCCCGGTCGCCCGGCACCTCGTAGACGGCCCGTACGGGCACGTCGGTGTCGCCGCGCTCGAACCGCCAGAAGCTCTTGGGGTCGGAGCCGTCGGGGGTGCTCCAGCCGTCGGTGGCCAGGTCGTCGAAGTAGATGCCGACGGGGTCGCTGAGCGCGATGTCCGCCTTCTGCCGGGCCACCGAGTTGACCACCTCACCGATGTGCGGATCGCTGTTGCGGTCCGGTACGCCGTACTTGGCGCAGGCGATGAGTTCCTGCGCGCCGGTGAGTTCCCGCCCGCCGACGACCCGCCGGATCGTCGCCGCGGCCGCCAGCTCGATCTCGGCGCCGAGGGTGTTGGACTGCTGGATGAGGTGCATCGCGCCCTGGGTGGTGGAGTCGTTCCACTTGTTGCGTCGCACGTACCGGCCGTCCGGGCCGAAGAGATCGCTCCGCCGCACGGCCGGGCCGATGTGCGCGCGGTAGAGGTCGAGCACCTTGTCCGGGTCGGTGCGGGCGAGCACGTCCCAGTACTCGGGGCCCTCACAGGTGAACGTGACGCGGGTGATTTTCCCCGAGTCGTCGCGGGTCACGCTCCACTCGCAGTACTCGTCCTGCACGTCGCGGCTGGCGTCGGCGCGCTGCCAGCGCTGCCGGTCGGAGATCGCTGACCTCAGCCGGTTCGGGAACGCCGTCCAGGTGACGGCCGCCCGGACCGCGTCCTCGGCGGTGTCCGTCCTGGTGAGGTTGTAGAACTGCGGCCGGGGGCTGTTGTGGAGCACCTCGGCGGGGTCCGGGCCGGTGATCGCCTCGTCGACGCTGTCGCTGATGAAGACGTGCCACGCCTGCCTGCCCGCGTCGTCGAGGTCGGTGAGCCGGCCGGGAGGCCCGTACGCGCTGATGGTGGTCATGGAGAACCTCCGCTGGTCGCTTCACCGACGGTGCCGTCCTCGTGCATGCGCAGCCGAGGGGCGTCGGCGGGGATGTCGGTCGTCGGCAGGGTGAGCGCGAACTCGTTGAGCCGCATCTCCTTGAACGTGCGGCGACGTGACTCCGCGAGCCGCACACAGTCGTCGAAGCCCGACGCCGTACGGATCCGCGCCGCGACCTTCTCCAGATACGCGTCCACCCGCCGGGCGAACACCTCGGGCCACTCCGCCTCCGGGACCGCCCAGTTGCGCGCGAACTCGGCCTCGGGACTGTCGGCGGGCAGGGTGCGCGCGGCGTCGACCACGGCCGCGGCGATGTCGGCGCACCATGTCGACACGGGCACCGGCGCGGTCGGCACGTAACGCATCAGGTGGGCGCGGACGGGGCTGAAGACCGGCTCGGAGAAGTCGACCATCAGCGCGCAGGCCGCGAACCTGGCGGGGACGAGCCCCCGCTCCACCGCCTGCCGCACCACGTCGTTGTCCTCGTACGCGGCCTCCGGGACCATGAAGGCGAAGAAGGTGTCGCCGGGCCGTGTGAACCCGCTGACCCGCTCCTCCATCCGGAAACCGAACGCGGCGACGCTGTCCGCGTAGAGCGACGCAGGCGCGGATGGCGCGTTTGCCGCGCCCACCGGCAGGCCGAGGTCGTTGAGCAGGGCATCGGCGTTCAGCCAGAACCCCAGCGGCAGCACCAGGTCCTGGCCCGAGGCGGCCACGGTCGCGCTCTGCACGGACGTGCTGGCCAGGTTGACCGTGGTGCTGGTGAGCAACTGCCGCAGCAGACGGTCGGGGTGGGTCACCACGCCGTCGGTGACGACGGTCGACAGGCGGGCGGCGGTCCACCGCGAGACGAGGCCCTTCACGGTGAGTTCCAGGCGCTCGGCGCCGATGACCTGGCGGTACAGGGGGTTGTCGCGCAACGGGTCGTCGGGGGCGAGCTGGATCGTCGCGGACATGGACTGCCAGTTGCTCCAGGGCTGCTTCAGCTCCTTCATCACGACACTGCCGTTGACATGGCTGTCGAAGCAGCCCTTGCCCCGTGACCGAGGTGCCAGCGCCGACCACGAGTCACCGGTCCACACCCAGGCGGGTGAGATCCGCATGTAGTAGTTGAAGACCCGCGCCTGCGGATCCCAGGCGGCGACCTGGAGGAAGACCGAGCCGGGGTCGCTGCTGACCAGCAGGTCGGCGTCCTTGCCCGGTTCCGCGCGGGTGATCGCGAAACGGAAGTCGCGGCGCAGCCCCGGCGCCTCGTGCGGCGGGATCTGACCGGCCTCACCGATCAGGTACACGGACTGCGCCGGGAGTTCCCCCGCCTCCGCGAGCCCGTCGAGCACCTCCTCCAAGGTCATCGGCCAGCGGCCCCGCCGGAAGAAGACCCTGGCCATCGGGTCCCGGAGCCCGTCGAACTGCTCCGCGGACATGGGCACCGGCCCCCGGTCCACCCCGCTCACCCCGCGGTGCAGCGTCCCCGGCCGCAGCCCGCCGCCCTCGTCGGCCGCCGTGACCGCCACGGCCGCGCCGGGCGGTTCCGCCGGCGGCCAGGCGGTCGCCCGCCGGCGTTCGGGGGTGCGCTCCCACAGCGACATGGTTCCTCCGCGCTCTGTGCCGCCCGTTCCCGGACCGTCAGCGGAATCCGTCGACTGCGAAGGACAGGGCCGCGTCGACGTTCACCAGACCCGCGCCGGTCGCCTCGTCCGGGCCGATCCGCGCCGGACGGTTGAATCTCGGATGGTTCGCGCCGATGGTGACGTCGACCGCCGTCGCCGCGAGCGCCTCGACGACCTGGGCCGGGGTCAGCTCCGGGCGGGCGCCGAGCAGTACCGCCGCCGCGCCCGCGACCTGCGGCGCCGCCGCCGACGTACCGGAGAACAGCGCCCATCCGTCGTTCGGCGCCGTGTCGTCGCCGCGCTCGGGCCGCTGCCCGTCGCCCTGCACTCGGCTCTCCGACACGTCGAGCGCGCAGCCGGGCGGCACCGGCAGCATCAGGTACTGCGCCCGGGGCCGCATCCCGACCAGACCGGACACGACGGGCACCACGACACCCTCGAACCAGGGGCTCGCGTACCCGCTCGCGTAGTCGGAGGCCCGCAGCTCCAGTCCCGGCCCCACGAACACCCCGCCGACCGAGAGCACACCCGGTACCTGCGGTTCCATTGCGAACTGGCCGTTCATCGCGGAGAAGACGACGGTAACGCCCTGCTCGATCGCGTCCCGGATCTCCAGGGCGAACACGTTGTCGGTCTCCGTCGGCGGACCCACGGGCGGGAAGGTCCGCGACCCGCCCCAGGAGTTGGTGAGCACCTGGGGGGCGCCCGCGGCCTTCGCGGTCACGCAGTCGGCCTTCGCGCGGATGAACGCCGTGAACGCGCCCGTCAGGTTCCCGGAGTTGTCGCTCGCCCGGTAGGGCCGCAGCTCGGCCCCGGGCGCCACGGCGAAGACGTTCGCCGACTCCCCGGTGCCGTGCCCGATGGGGTCCTGCGCGGGGTTCGTGCCGGGCAGGACCGCGACGGTCGGCGCGATCCGGTAGCCGTGCGCGGCGAAGTAGGTGTGCGGGAACTGCCCGGTGTCCACCATGGCGACCTGGACCCCCGCCCCCACCTGGCCCCGGGCGTGGGCGCGGGTGGCGCCGAGCAGCATGGCGACGTCGCCCGGCAGCCGCAGGTGGAACCGGTCGACGTTGGGCGGCTGCGCGGACGGCACCAGACGTGCCGGTGTCCTCGGCGACTCCAGCGTCACGGCCTCGATCGCGTCGGTGCCCGGTACGTCGCCCACCCCGTGGGCCTCGGGCTGCCGCTCGCCCACGATGTCCAGCTGGGTCACGTACCGGATGTGGTCCATCTCGACCTGGTGCAGGTCCTCGTACGTCTCGAGCCGCCCGCCCGTCAGTTCCTCGTACGCGGCGGGCGGCCCGCTCACGGCGAAGCCGAGGCGGCTCTCGGCGGTGACGGTGAGTCCGGCCGCGAGGAGGTACGCCTCGGCGCGCTCCTGGCTCTCCGGGTCGGTCCGGAAGGGCTCGGCCGCGTCCCACCGCGTGGCCCGGGTCATGGGCACCCCGCCCCGCGACCGGGCGGACACATAGCCGTACACGTGCTCCGGCGCGGGCTGCCCGTACTGGGGCGTCATGGGGAGCGTCATCGGGTCCTCCAGGGGTCGCCGCGGGGAGGGCGACCGGGACGGTCGTCGCTCAGTCCGGGAAAGGGGGGTCGGCGTCCGGGAATGGGGTGTCGGTGCCGAGGGCGGGCAGCGGCAGGACGGTGACGGACCGTGCCGTACCTTCGAGCGCCGCCGGGACGGGGAGGGACCGGGGTTCCGCGCGATCGCCCGGAGGTTCACCGAAGGCCTCGGTGAACCGGTCGGCGGTGCCCGTGAGAAGGGCGCCCGCGGCCATGGGCGTCACATCGAGCCCGTGTTCGCCGGCCCAGTCGGCCAGCCCGCCCGCCGGTGCGTCGGCGCGCAACCGCACGAGGGCCTCGACGAATTCCGCTCCGGAGCCGTCGCTCTGTTCCGCTGCCACGGTGTCTCCGGTCTGTTGTGTTGGCGGTCCCCCTTTCGATGCTGACAGCTGCGGTAAATATGTGCAAAAGGGGTACTTCTCCTGTCGGGGTGGGGGCCACACCGCCCGTGCGGGCGCCTCCTTGACGCGTCTGACCGGCACACCTACGTTCCCCTGGACGTGATCAGCCGCGATCAGACAGGCAGGTCGACGATGACGGACGCCCCACGCTCCGACGACACTCCCTCGGTCCGCCCCCTCCAGGTGGAGACGCACGGCCTCGACGTGATCGGCGACGCCGACCGCAAGGGCACCCCACGCACCCTCTTCTGGCCCTGGTTCGGCGCCAACGTCTCCGTCCTCGGCATGAGTTACGGCGCGTTCGCCCTCGGCTTCGGCATCTCCTTCGGGCAGGCCCTGGCCGCCGGGATCCTCGGCATCGTCTTCTCGTTCCTGCTGTGCGGTTTCGTCGCGGTCGCCGGGAAACGCGGCTCGGCGCCCACCATGGTGCTCAGCCGCGCCGCCTACGGGGTGCGCGGTAACCGGCTGCCCGCGGCCGTGTCCTGGCTGCTCACCGTCGGCTGGGAGACCGTCCTGTGCGCCCTCGCCACGATGGCCACCGCGACCGTCTTCCGCAGGTTCGGCACCGGCGGGGGCGACGAGACCAAGGTGGTGGCGCTCGTCCTCGTCGCCGCGCTCGTCGTGGTCGTCGGCGTCATGGGCTTCGACCTCATCATGCGCCTCCAGACCGTCATCACCGTCGTCACCGGGATCCTGACGCTCGTGTACGTCGTGCTGGTGGCCGACCACATCCACTGGTCCACCGTCAGCGCCGTACCTGCGGGCTCCGCCCAGGAGTTCATCGGCGCCCTCGTCTTCATGATGACCGGCTTCGGCCTCGGCTGGGTCAACGCGGCGGCCGACTACTCCCGTTACCTGCCCCGCACCGCCTCCGGCCGGGGCGTCGTCGGCTGGACCACCTTCGGCGCCTCCCTGGCCCCGCTGCTCCTGCTGGTCTTCGGCCTGCTCCTCGCCGGCTCCTCCGCCGAACTCGGCGAGGCGATCGCCCTCGACCCCGTCGGCGCGCTCACCACGCTCCTGCCCACCTGGTTCCTGATCCCGTTCGCCGCCGTCGCCGTGCTCGGTCTCGTCGGCGGCGCGGTCCTCGACATCTACTCCTCCGGACTCGCCCTGCTCGCCGCGGGCCTACGCGTGCCCCGCCCCCTGGCCGCGCTGGTCGACGGCGTCCTGATGATCGCGGGCGCCGTCTACATCGTCTTCTTCGCCGACGACTTCCTCGGCCCGTTCATCGGCTTCCTCACCACGCTCGGCGTGCCCGTCGCCGCCTGGTGCGGGGTGATGCTGGCCGACCTGCTGCTGCGGCGCCGCGACTACGCCGAGGAGGACCTGTTCCGCCCCGACGGCCGCTACGGCGACATCCCACCGGGCCCCCTCCTGCTCACCCTCGCCGCCACGACCCTCGGGTGGGGCCTGGTCACCAACACGGCGGCGGGCTGGCTGGACTGGCAGGGCTATCTGCTCGGCCCCCTCGGCCTCGGCGGCAGGACCGGCGACTGGGCCTTCGCCAACCTGGGCGTCCTGATCGCCCTGGCGGTCGGCTTCCTCGGCACCCTGCTGCTGTCGCGGGGCCGGGTGCGGGCGCAGGAGGGACGCGCATGACCACGAACCCGTCCCACGGCGCCCCGGACGCCCCGCTCACGGACCCGTCCCACGGCGCCCCGGACGCCCTGCCCGCGGAGTCGCCCCACGACCTCCCCGACGCCCCGCCCGGTCTGCTCGCCGTCATCGACATGCAGCGGGTCTTCGCCGAACCGGACAGCCCCTGGGCCGCGCCCCGCTTCGACGAGGCCGCGGCCGGGGTGCGGCGCCTGTTGCCGGCGTTCGGCGACCGCGTCGTGTTCACCCGCTTCATCGCGCCGGAGCACCCCGAGGGCGCCTGGCGGGCGTACTACGACCGGTGGACCTTCGCCCTGCGGCCGGCCGACGCCCCGCTCTGGCACCTGGTCGACGACTTCTCGGAGGGCCACACCGGTGGCGCACGCCACCTCCTGGACGCGCCCACCTTCGGCAAATGGGGCCCGGACCTCGCCGCCCGCCTCGGCGGGGACGGGCGCCTGGTCCTGGCCGGGGTCAGCACCGACTGCTGTGTGCTGTCCACCGCCCTCGCCGCCGCCGACGCCGGGGTCGAGGTGCTGGTGGTCGCCGACGCCTGCGCCGGCGCCGACGACGACTCCCACGCCAAGGCCCTGCACGTACTGGGCCTGTACCGGCCCCTGGTGCGGGTGGTGACCGTCGACGAGGTCCTCGCTCAGTCGCGCCCCGCGCCCCGGTAGAGGTCCAGTTCCCCGTCGAGTTCGACGGCGAGCACCGTCGCGTACGGGTCGAGGTCGGCCTCGTCGGGGGCGTCGATCCAGGTCACGCCGGGCACCGCGTCGAGGCCGCCGATCACCCGGTGGTCCAGTTCGGTGCCCGTGCCGAGGACGGTGACCCGGGTGACCCGGTTGCGCAGTCCCCGGACCGCCACGGACTCGCGCGGCACGTCGAAGCACATCAGATACAGGGTGCGCCGGTCCGCGGAGAGCGTGCTGGGGCCGTAGTGATGCCCCGCGGGCAGCCCGGCGACCGTGCCGTACACGGCGTCGGAGTGGCGGCCGATCCACGTGCCGAGCCCCTCCAGCCGCTCGATCTGCTCGTCGGTGATCGTCCCGTCCTCGCGGGGCCCGACGTCCAGCAGCAGATTGCCGCCCATGCCGATCGTCTCGGTGAAGTAGCGCACCAGTTGGCGCACCGACTTGTGGTTGTCGTCGTGGTGCTGGAAGCCCCATGAGTCGTTGACGGTGAGGCACAACTCCCACGGGCCGTCGGGTGCTTCGAGCGGCACGCCCTGCTCCGGGGTGGCGTAGTCGCCGTGGCTCAGCATGCGGGCGTTGAGGACGGTGTCCGGGTTCTCCGCGAGGATCAGCCGGGCCAACTCCTCGATCCGCCACTGCTGTTCGGTGCGTTCCCACTCGCCGTCGAACCAGAGCAGGTCGGGGCGGAAGCGCTCGACCAGCTCACCCACCTGGGCGTCGCGGTAGGCGAGGAAGCGGTCCCAGGCGGCGGGGTCCTCCTGGCCGGGCGCGGCATGGGAGTACGGGTTGGCGTCGTTGCCACCGGGGTGGCTCTGCGGCCACCGCTCGATGTCGGGGTGGCGGAGGCTCGCGTAGTCCGGGTGGCTCCAGTCGGAGTGCGAGTAGTAGAGGCCGACCTTCAGGCCGCGCTCGCGCAGCGCGTCGACGTACCCGGCGACCAGGTCCCGGCCCGCCGGGCTCCGCCGGACCACACTCAGGTCGCCCTGCGCGGTGTCCCACAGGGCGACACCGTCGTGGTGCCGGGCGGTGAGCACCGCGTACCGCGCGCCGACGCGGGCGAACAGGTCGGCCCAGGCCCGCGGGTCGTAGCGGGAGGCGGTGAAGCCGTCGAGCTGTTTCATGTAGTGCTCGTGCGTCACCTCGCCCCAGTAGAAGGACCAGGACTCGGGCACCCCGTCCACGGCGTAGATGCCGTAGTGGAGGAAGATGCCCAGCTTGGCGGCGGGAAACCAGGGTTGCATGGTCATGCGCCCACGCTAGGCGGAGCGCCTCGGCGGGCGCGTGGGCGCCGGTCACCACTACTGGTCGATTCTCACCCGCCGGTCCCACCCGCCGCCCGACGCCTCGATGCGGTTGCCCGCCGTGCGCGCCCCTTCCGCGGCCTCCCCTTGCGCCACGACCCTCTCCCCGCCACTGGTGCGGCATCCGCACGCCGCTGCACCGTCGGGGCGACGGACAGCTTCGCCCTGGTCACCGTCACCGGCGCCGCCACCTTCACCGGCGTCCCGAACGGCACCTACCGTGACGCCGTCACCGGCGATGTCAGGACCGTCACCGACGGCAGGCTCGCCGTGTCCGCGCCCGGCGAGGGCAAGCTGCGGGTGTGCGTGCTGAACGGCTCCGGCTGGGTCGGTGCCGACGGACCGTGTCCGAAGTGAGGTGCTCGCCTGCGCCCCGTCCGCAGCACCGGCATCGGCGGGGCGTCGGCGGGGCGCAGGAATGGCTGTCCGTGGATCGGGTACGCGAGGGGCGTCGCGCCCGGTACGGATCTTGTCCGGGCGGCCCGTCCCCACTATCAGGGATCTTCCAATGGACATACCCGCCAACAACCATCCCGCGCCCCAGGACGCCACACCGGCCCAGCAGGCGCTGACCGCCCTCGCCCTCGACAACGGCGACACGGCCGCGCTGGACACCCTGGCCGGAAGCGACGTCCTGGTCCCCGTGCCGGACGACGCCGACGACGCTGCCCTGAACGACCCCACGGCCGTGGCGCTGCCCGTCCTGGAGCAGCCCGGAGGCGAACAGGTCGTCCCGGTGTTCACCTCGGAGCCGGCGATGGCCGAGCTGCTGCCGTTCGTCTCCCGCTACCGTCTGGTACCGCTCGGGGCCCTCGCCTCCCAGTGGCCCGACAGCGATCTGTCCCTGACCATCGACGCCGGCTCACCGTACGGCCTGACCCTCGACGCCCATGACGTGGGCACCCTGCTGGGAGGGCACGACTTCTGACCTCCACCGTCCAGGGAGGGGGCCCGAGGCGTGCACGGACCTCGCAGCCCCTTCCCGGGAGAGGGCGCCGCACCGGCCGGCGTCAGTCGCCGCGCAGCGTCCTGGCCAGGACGTCGCGCTGCAGGGGCAGCACCTCGGAGTGCAGCGAGCGCCCCTTGTCGGTGAGCGCGACCCGCACCCCGCGCCGGTCCTCGGCGCAGACCGAGCGCGTGACCAGGCCGTCCTTCTCCAGCCGTGCGATCAGCCGGGACAGGGCGCTCTGACTGAGGTGGACCTTCCCCGCGATGTTCTGCACCCGGCAGTGGTCGTCCGCGTCCGCGGCGGCGAGCCCGGACGCGAGGACGTCCAGCACCTCGAAGTCGCTGGCCCCGAGGCCGTGCGGATGCAGCGCGCGGTCGATCTCGCACATCGTGCGGGCGTGCACCGCGAGGATGTCCCGCCACCGCTCCTCGAGCCGGGCATCGGCCGTGTTCGCTGCCATATGTGCACGGTAACAGAGGGTGCGGGGGAGGCCGTCCGCGCAGTTCACGCCGGGATCTACACGGGCTTGAGCCAGATCGTCGCCAGCGGCGGCAGGGTCAGCCGGAGCGTGGCCGGACGGCCGTCGTAGGGGGCGGGCTCGGCCTTCACCGGGTCGGGGTTGACGACGTCACCGCCTCCGTAGACGGCGGCGTCGGTGTTGAGGACCTCCTGCCAGGCGGAGACGTCGCCGGGCGCCCCCAGACTGTAGTCGTGGCGGACCACGGGGCTGAGGTTGGAGACGGACAGCAGCGGGGTGCCGTCCGCGGCGAGCCGCAGGAACGCGAAGACGTTGTCCTCGGCGGCGTCGCCCTTCACCCACTGGAACCCCGCCGGATCACTGTCGCGCTGCCAGAGCGCCGGGGTGCCCCGGTAGAGCGTGTTCAGATCACGGACCAGGTCCCGCACACCCCGGTGATCGGGCTCCGCGCCGTACCCGGGGTCGAGGAGCCACCAGTCGGGGCCGTGCGGCTCGGACCATTCGCCGCCCTGGGCGAACTCCTGCCCCATGAAGAGGAGCTGCTTGCCGGGGTGCGCCCACATGAAGCCGAGATAGGCGCGGTGGTTCGCCCGCCGCTGCCACCAGTCGCCCGGCATCTTCGACACCAGCGCCTGCTTGCCGTGCACCACCTCGTCGTGCGAGATCGGCAGCACATAGTTCTCGCTGTACGCGTACACCATCGAGAACGTCATCTCGTTGTGGTGGTACTTGCGGTGCACCGGCTCCTTCGCCATGTAACCGAGGGAGTCGTGCATCCAGCCCATGTTCCACTTCAGGCCGAAGCCCAGCCCGCCGCCGTCGGTCGGCCGGGTCACGCCGTCCCAGGCCGTGGACTCCTCCGCGATGGTCACCACGCCCGGTGCCCGCCGGTACACGGTCGCGTTCATCTCCTGGAGGAAGGCCACCGCGTCAAGGTCCTCACGTCCGCCGAACACATTCGGCGACCACTGGCCGGAGTCACGCGAGTAGTCGAGGTAGAGCATCGACGCGACCGCGTCCACCCGCAGACCGTCGACGTGGAACTCCTCGCACCAGTACACGGCGTTCGCGACGAGGAAGTTGCGGACCTCCGTGCGCCCGAAGTCGAACTCGTAGGTCCCCCAGTCCGGATGCTCGGCCCGCCGCCAGTCCCAGGGCTCGTACAGCGGCTCCCCGTCGAAGCGGGCCAGCGCCCAGTCGTCCTTGGGGAAGTGCGCCGGGACCCAGTCCATGATCACGCCGATCCCCGCCCGGTGCAGGGAGTCGATCAGATGCTTCAGGTCGTCCGGGCCGCCGAGCCGGGCCGTGGGCGCGTAGAACCCGGTGACCTGGTAGCCCCAGGACCCGCTGAACGGGTGCTGGGAGACCGGCATGAACTCCACATGCGTGAAACCCAGGTCCCTCACATACGCCGGAAGCTCCTCGGCCAGCTGACGGTACGTCAACCCCGGTTTCCAGGAGGGCAGATGGACCTCGTACACGGAGAACGGTGCCTCGTGCACCGGGGTGTCGCCGCGCCGCGCCATCCACTCCGCGTCGCCCCACTCGTGGTGCGAGACCGTCACCACGGACGCCGTCGCGGGCGGCACCTCCGCCTGCCGTGCCATGGGGTCGGCCTTGAGGAGACGGTGCCCGTGCCGTGAGGTGATCTCGAACTTGTACCGGGCGCCCTCACCGACGCCCGGCAGGAACAGCTCCCACACCCCGGACGACCCCAGTGACCGCATCGGGAACGCCGTACCGTCCCAGCAGCCGAAGTCCCCGGCGACCCGCACCCCTTGCGCGTTGGGCGCCCACACCGTGAATCGGGTGCCGGCCACACCCTGGTGGACCATCGGTTCGGCACCCAGCGCCTTCCACAACTGCTCGTGGCGGCCCTCACGGATGAGATGCAGATCCAGGTCGCCGAGCGCCGGAAGGAACCGGTACGGGTCGTGGATCTCCAGGTCGGCGTCCTCGTACGACACCAGCAGCGTGTAGTCGGGGATCGCGTCGAGCGGCACCACCCCCGCGAAGAGACCGTCGCCCTCCGACGAGAGGTACGTGCGCACCCCGTCGATGACGACCCGCACGGCGTGCGCGTACGGCCGCAGCGCCCGGACGGCGATCCCACCGGGCACCGGGTGCGCGCCCAGCAGGGAGTGCGGGTCGTGGTGGGCGCCCGCCAGCAGCCGTCCCCGGTCCTCGGCGGACAGGGGAGGGGCACCCGCGAAGGTGCCCGGCGGGTGCGGCGGCGGACCGGCCGACTCGGGGGGAGTGATGTCGCGCAGGGCCACTGCTTCAGCCTCCTCTTACGGCGAGACGCTCGATCGCCGCCATCGGTACGGGGAGCCAGTCGGGTCGGTGCCGTGCCTCGTACAGAACCTCGTACACGGCCCGGTCGGTCTCATACGCGCGCAGCAGACCGTGCTTCTTGCGCGGGTCCCAGCCGGCGCGGGCGGCATAGCCCGCGCAGTACGCCTCACGGCACAGGCGCGCCCACTCAGGGCGCCAGGGTCGTCGCTGCCGGGCGGCGTAGTCGAAGGAGCGCAGCATCCCCGCGATGTCCCGCACCGGGGACTGGGCGCCGCACCGCTCGGCGAGCGGACGGGACGGCTCGCCCTCGAAGTCGATGACGAACCACTCCCGGCCGGCCCGCAGCACCTGGCCGAGGTGCAGATCGCCGTGGATGCGCTGTGCGGGTGGCCCGGCATCGCAGGTGAGCAGCGCACGGAACGCGGTCCGCAGCCCGGGCACGTACGGCCGCAGCGCCGGCACACTGCGCGCCGCCGCGTCGAGCCGCTCGGTCATCGCGGCCGCCGTCCGCGCGTTCTCGTCGTGCTCCCCGGCGGGGAAGGCCGACGCCAGCGCGAGGTGCACCTCCGCCGTGGCCCGCCCCAGTTCACGGGCCTGCGCCGTGAAGTCGTCGCCGGCGGCGAGCGCGCCCAGCGCCAGCGTCCAGCCGTCGGAGGCGTCGGGCAGGAACGGCTGGAGCACACCGAGGGTCGCCGCGAACGGACGGGTCGTCCGGAACCACGCCACCGGCGCCGGTACCCGGCCGCAGCCCTGGCCCGCCAGCGCGCCGGGTACCTCCAGATCGGGATTGACGCCGGGCTGGATGCGCCGGAACACCTTCAGGATGAACGCGTCGCCGTACACCAGCGACGAGTTGGACTGCTCGGCGTCCAGCAGCCGCGGCGCCAGCCCGGCCGGTACGTGCGCCGACGGATCCGCCTCGAAGCGCAGCGGGCCCGCCGCGCCGGGGTTCCGCAGCCGCTCCAGCAGCAGGTGCGCCGACCGGGGGTCGTACAGCGCGTCGTAGACCGTGTGCCCCGCGAGCGGACCCTCCTGCACCTGCCCGATGAGGGCCCGGCCCAGGCGCGGCGCCGGATGGTCCCGTACGCCGAGCAGCAGTTGGTAGCAGTCGCCGGCCGGGGGAGTGCCGCCGGGAGCCGGCACCCCGCCGTGACTGCTGTGACCGGCATGACCGGTGTGCACCAGGAGATGCAGACATCCCGGATACAGCTCCGTCATGGACAGCAGCGTGAGGTCCGTGACCGGCCGGTCCTTGCCGGCGAACCAGCGCTGCCGGGGCAGCCAGTCGCGCAGCAGTCCCGCGAGCGAGGTCATCAGGTCGGCGGCGCCCCTGTCGCTGCTCGGCCGGAGCAATGCGGTCTTCGGCATGGTGACGCGTCCTTTCACCGGCCCACGCTTCAACGCCCTAGGGCAGCGCGGGAGAGGACTCGGGAGAGCCGGAACCAGTAGAAGCCGTGGCCCGCGAGGGTGAGGAGGTAGGGGAGTTCACCGATGGCGGGGAAACGGACCTGGCCGATGAGTTCGACGGGGTGGCGTCCGTCGTAGGCGCTCAGGTCGAGTTCGGTGGGCTGTGCGAACCGGGAGAAGTTGTTGACGCACAGCACCAGGTCGTCCTTGTACTCGCGCAGATAGGCGAGGACCGCCGGGTTGGACGAGTGGAGTTCCGTGTACGACCCCAGCCCGAAGGCGGGGTTCTGCTTGCGGATCTCGATCATGCGGCGGGTCCAGTGCAGCAGCGACGAGGGTGAGGACATCGACGCCTCGACGTTGGTGACCTGGTAGCCGTAGACCGGGTCCATGATCGTGGGGAGGAACAGCCGCCCCGGATCACTGGACGAGAAGCCCGCGTTGCGGTCCGGGGTCCACTGCATCGGCGTGCGGACGGAGTCCCGGTCGCCGAGCCAGATGTTGTCGCCCATGCCGATCTCGTCGCCGTAGTAGAGGATCGGCGAGCCGGGCAGGGACAGCAGCAGGGCGGTGAACAGTTCGATCTGGTTGCGGTCGTTGTCCAGCAGGGGGGCGAGGCGGCGGCGGATGCCGATGTTGGCGCGCATGCGCGGATCTTTGGCGTACTCCGCGTACATGTAGTCGCGTTCTTCGTCGGTGACCATTTCGAGGGTGAGCTCGTCGTGGTTGCGCAGGAAGATGCCCCACTGGCAGTTGGAGGGGATCGCGGGGGTCTTGGCGAGGATCTCCGAGACGGGGTAGCGCGATTCCCTGCGCACCGCCATGAAGATCCTCGGCATGACGGGGAAGTGGAACGCCATGTGGCATTCGTCGCCGCCGCTGGTGTAGTCGCCGAAGTAGTCGACCACGTCCTCCGGCCACTGGTTCGCCTC
>NZ_LIRK01000347.1 GCF_001419765.1 Streptomyces torulosus | reverse complement strand
CCGCGGCGCCCGGTCCCCGCTCCGGCCCCGGCCCTGGCCTCCGACCATCACGACGTGCTGCTGCGCCGCCTGCGCGAGTTGGGCGAGCTGCACCGCGACGGCATCCTCACGGACGAGGAGTTCGCGGCCACGAAGGCGGCGGTGCTGCGGGACTTCTGAGCGACACGGCGGGGGCAGCGCCCGCCGACCCGGACCGACGCAACCACTGCTCGCCCCACCACAGCGACACAGCCGCCGCCACCGCCCCCGACACCCCCACTTCCGCGCGGCTCAGCTCAGCAGGTCCGGCTCGCTTCGGCTGATGTCCTGCCACAGGGGCTGGTAGTTGATCCACGCCACGAGGTCCCCGCCCGCCTGTTCGCGTGTGGCGACGGCCAGCCGGTGGTCGACGAGGAGGGGGCGGCCCGCGGCCTTCGCGGTGAGCTGGACCTGGGCGGAGCGTTCCATCGACAGGAACCACCAGGCCGCCGCGTCGACCGAGTCGCCGACGGTCAGCAGACCGTGGTTGCGCAGGACCAGGGCCTTGCGGCTCCCGAGGACCGCCGCGATCCGCCGCCCCTCGTCCGCGTCCACGGCGACGCCCGTGTAGTTGTCGTAGAGCGCGTGGTCCTCGTAGAACGCGCAGGACTCCTGGGTGATCGGCTCGATCAGTTCGCCGAGCGCGGCAAGGGCGCGGCCGTGCACCGAGTGGCAGTGCGCGACGGCGACGACGTCCGGGCGGGCGGCGTGGACCTGGGCGTGGACGGTGAAGGCGGCCTGGTTGACGTGGTAGCGGCCCTCGATGACCTGACCGTCCTGGTTGGCGAGGACGAGGTCACTGACGGTGACATGCTTGAACGACATCCCGAACGGGTTGACCCAGAAGCAGTCGCTGAACTCCGGATCGCGGGCGGTGATGTGCCCCGAGACGCCGTCCTCGAACCCCAGCCGTCCGAAGATCCGCAGGGCCCCGGCCAGCCGTTCCTTGCGGTGCCGCCGCTCGTCCTCCACCGACTCGTGCATCGGCGGCATGGCGAACCGCAGCTGGTCGGTGGGTAGGGGCAGGGGCGGTGTGGGCCCGTGCATGTGTCCTCCAGACTGACTTCCTTTACGAAGCGGAAGTTACCGTCGGTCTCTCCTGCAGAACAGGTCCGTTCTCTGAAGAGAGTGTGCAACCGTTACGCAAGTCACAGAAGCGTGCCGGCGCCTCACCACTCAGGGACGAGCCGTCAGTCGCTCGGGGTAACCGGACAGTGGTTGTCGGGTATCCGCGCGAGACTCGTCCCATGCCACGCAATACGCCACCCGCCGTGCCGCAGAATGCCGCCAACTGGGCCGCCTTCTCCGCCGCCGAACCCGGTCTCGCGCAGACCGTGGAGGCACGTTTCGGCGCCTTCACCCACCACGTCCTCGCCACCCTCCGCCGGGACGGCTCGCCGCGCACGACCGGACTGGAGGTCAGGTTCGTCGGCGGCGAGCTGTGGCTGGGGATGATGCCGGACTCCCTCAAGGCGCTCGACCTGCGCCGCGATCCCCGGTTCGCGCTGCAGGCCAACCCGGGTCCGGGCACCGGGATGGGCGGGGGTGACGTACGGATCAGCGGGCGGGCGATCGAGGTCGACGATCCGGCCGTCAAGGCCGCGTACGGCGAAGAGGTGGAACCGCCGGAGCCGTTCCACCTCTTCCGCACCGTGCTGACGGAGGTCGTACGGACCTACGTCGAGGACGAGACGTATCTGGTCGTCCAGGTCTGGAAGCCCGGAGAGCCGGTGCGCACTCTCAGACGGACCTGAGCCCCTCTCACCCGAGGCGACCCTCGTCACCCGAAGCGGGTCACTCCCACTCGATGGTGCCCGGCGGCTTGGACGTCACGTCCAGGACCACGCGGTTGACGTCGCGCACCTCGTTGGTGATACGGGTCGAGATCTTCGCCAGCACGTCGTACGGCAGGCGCGACCAGTCGGCCGTCATGGCGTCCTCGGAGGAGACCGGGCGCAGGACGATGGGGTGGCCGTAGGTGCGGCCGTCGCCCTGGACGCCGACGCTGCGGACGTCCGCCAGGAGGACCACCGGGCACTGCCAGATGTCGCGGTCGAGGCCGGCCGCCGTCAGCTCCTCGCGGGCGATCGCGTCGGCCTCGCGGAGCAGGTCGAGACGGTCCTTGGTGACCTCGCCGACAATCCGGATGCCGAGGCCGGGGCCGGGGAACGGCTGCCGCTGGACGATCTCCTCGGGCAGGCCGAGCTCCTGGCCGACCATGCGGACCTCGTCCTTGAACAGCTTGCGGAGCGGCTCGATGAGCTGGAACTCCAGGTCGTCGGGGAGGCCGCCCACGTTGTGGTGGGACTTGATGTTGGCGGTGCCGGTGCCGCCGCCGGACTCGACGACGTCGGGGTACAGGGTGCCCTGGACCAGGAACTCAACGGCCGGACCCTCGTCCGCGATGATCTCGGCCTGCGCCTGCTCGAACACGCGGATGAACTCGCGGCCGATGATCTTCCGCTTCTCCTCGGGGTCGGAGACCCCGGCGAGCGCCTTGAGGAACCGCTCCTCCGCGTCGACGACCTTCAGCTGGACGCCGGTGGCCGCGACGAAGTCCTTCTCGACCTGCTCGGTCTCGTCCTTGCGCATCAGACCGTGGTCGACGTACACACAGGTCAGCTGGGAGCCGATGGCCTTCTGCACGAGGGCCGCGGCGACCGCGGAGTCCACGCCGCCGGAGAGGCCGCAGATGGCGCGCTTGTCGCCGACCTGTTCGCGGATGGCGGCGACCTGCTCCTCGATCACGTTGCCGGTGGTCCAGGACGGGGTCAGCCCGGCGCCCCGGTACAGGAAGTGCTCCAGCACCTGCTGCCCGTGCGTGGAGTGCATGACCTCCGGGTGGTACTGGACGCCGTACAGCTTCTTCTCGTCGTTCTCGAAGGCGGCGACCGGTACGACGTCGGTGGAGGCCGTGACGGTGAAGCCCTCGGGGGCGGCGGAGCAGGCGTCGCCGTGCGACATCCACACCGACTGCTCGTCCGGGGTGCCCTCGAAGAGGGTCGAGCCGGACTTGGTGACGTGCAGCGGCGTACGGCCGTACTCGCGGGCGCCCGTGTTGTCGACGGTGCCGCCGAGAGTGGTGGCCATCAGCTGGAAGCCGTAGCACATGCCGAAGACGGGGACGCCGGACTCGAAGAGCGCGCGGTCGAGGCGGGGGGCGCCCTCGGCGTAGACCGAGGAGGGGCCGCCGGAGAGGATGATCGCCGCCGGGTTCTTGGCGAGGATCTCCGCGACCGGCATGGTGCTGGGCACGATCTCGCTGTAGACCCGGGCCTCGCGGACACGGCGGGCGATGAGCTGGGCGTACTGCGCGCCGAAGTCGACGACCAGAACGGTGTCGGGGGCGGCGGCAGCGGAGGGCGCTGATGACACGGGGTGCCTTCCGGCGGTCGGGCGGGGGTCTGTGTGGCCGAGTCTACCGGGGTGCGCTCTCGTGGTGCGGGCCCACCGTGGGCTCCGCCCCGGGGCCACCAGGACCCCTTGCCGCCCCTCGGGAAGGCCGCGCCCCTGCCCGACCGGTCCGTGGGGCCAGCGGCGTCGGGGCCGGTGGCTTGCCGTGGCATACTGGCGCCCATGCTCGCGCACTCGACCTTCGTCTTTACCTATGGCAACCGGCCCACCGGCTGCCATGGTCGTGCTGCTTGAGCAACTGACAAGCGACTTCCCCAGGCGCCCCGGGCCGACAAGGTCCGGGGCGCCTGGCGTTTTCCGGGGATTGTCGGAGCGGGGTGCGAAACCGGACACGAGGAGTTCCGACGATGACCACCACCACAGCCGAGAAGACCACCACCGCTGAGAAGACCTCTGCCGGGAAGACCACCGCCGAGATGACCGCCGTCACGAGGACCACCTCGGCACAGACCGTCACCGAGAGGACCGGCGCGCGGACCGAGGAGGCCGCGGGTGTGATCAGCGGCGCCCGGGAGCGGATCGACGCGTTGGACGACCGGATCATCGGGCTGGTGCAGGAACGGATGGCGGTGTCGGCCGTGATCCAGGACGCCCGGATCGAGTCGGGCGGCCGGCGGGTGAACCTCTCGCGGGAGATGGAGGTCCTCGCCCACTACAGCGACGCCCTGGGCAAGCCCGGCACCGCCCTCGCCATGACCCTGCTGGAGCTGTGCCGGGCTTGCCCAGGGCG
>NZ_LIRK01000346.1 GCF_001419765.1 Streptomyces torulosus | reverse complement strand
CTGCCCGTAGACTCCCTCGCGTGACACGTTGCGGGCCGGTTGGCAAGATGGCCCAGGCGGTCGGCAAGGTGCGGTAACAGGGAGGAAGCGTCTCGTGAGCAGCAGGCCATCCCGAGGCGCTGCTCGCCTCGCAGCCATACTGGACGCGCTGCCCGACGCGTTGGTGCTGGTCAACGCCAATGGGACCGTCGTCAACGCGAACACCATCGCCCTGGAGGCCTTCGAGGCCCCGGGTACCGCCCTGGTGGGGCGCGGGCTGCTGGACCTTCTCCCCGAGTTCGACTCCCGGCTCATCCCGGGGTCGATGCGCCGGCCCGACACCATGGACCCGACCGGGCGGACGAAGCCGACCCGCATGATCGCCCGCCGGACCGNNTCCGGCACCGTCGACACCGAGGCCGAACTCGCGCGTTCGCAACGGCAGACCGAGATGATCCTGCGGGCCGTGGCCGAGGGCGTCGTCGGGACGGACACCGACGGGCGGATCGTCCTCGTGAACCCGGCCGCCGCCCAGATACTGGGTTACCGGGCCAGCGATCTCGGCGGGCGCGAGCTGCACACGCTCGTCCTGCACTCCCGCGAGGACGGCTCCCCCTTCCCTTACGGCGAGTCCCCGCTCGCCGACACCCTGCGGTCCGGGCGCAAGCATCGGGTGCGCGGCCAGGTCCTGTGGTCCAAGAGCGGCGACAAGGTGTCGGTCGACCTGACGACCGCGCCGGTGCGCGACGGGGACCAGCTCGTCGGGGCCGTGATGACGTTCACCGACCGGCGGCCCTACGACCAGCTCGCCGAGGAGAAGAGCGCCGAGGCCGAGCGGCACGCGGAGGAGCTGAAGCAGCTCTCCGAGGAGCACGCCGAGGAACTGGAGGGCGTGCGGGAGCAGCACACCGCCGAACTCGCCGAGCTGCGCGAGAAGCACGCCGAGGAACTCGCCGCCGGTGACGAGCGGTACGCCGCGCTCGGCGAGCGGGAGAAGGACCGCTACGAGGCGCTGGCCGCGCGGCACGAGCAGCTGCTCGCCGTGCTGGGCACCTCCCTGCGCGGCCCGCTCGACCAGCTCCGCAGCGAACTGGGCACCCTCGCCGCCGACGACGCCGGACAGCTGTGGCCCGAGGCCAACCAGGTCCTCCACCACCTCACCGCCGGCTACTCGCGGATCACGACCCTGATCGACAACGTGCTGGGATACCAGCGGATCGACGCGGGTGAGGACGGCCTCGTCCGTACGACGGTCATGCTCGACGCGGTCGTCGCCGCCGGTGTCGACGGCGCCGTGGAACTGGTCGGGCCGGGGCGGGTGCAGTTCGCCGTGCACGCGCCGCCGATCGAGGCCGAGGTCGACCAGGCCCGGCTCGCGACCGCCCTCGCGCATCTGATCGCGGACGTCGCCGGCGTCGACGCGACCGGCAACGCGCCCATGTCCGTCGGCGGCTACATGGACAACACCGTCGTCGTGGCGGCGGCGCAGCGCGGCGAGGTCGTACGGATCGAGGTCCGCGGCCCCTACGCCGGGGGAGACCCGGTGCACCAGCCGATCGTCCAGGGGATCGTGCGCGCGCACGGCGGTGTGCTGCAGACGCACGAGGTGCCGGGGATGAGCGGCAGCGCGTACGTGCTGGAGGTGCCGCTCGGGGGCGGCGCGGGCACGGTTCCCGTGCAGGCGCCGGTCGTGGCCGTCGACGAGTCCGCGCCCCCCGCGGAGTCACCTGCCGAAGCCGGTCCTGTGGCCGCCGGTGCCGAGGTCTCGTTGCCCGAGCAGGCCGCCGGTGGCGGGCGGCGTCGGGCCCGGCGGTCGTCCGTGGACGCGTTCCTGGACAGCGACGACACCCCCGAGGCGGAGGCCGTGTCCGCCGCGCCTCCCACCGGGCGTCGCCGGCGCCGGGCCGAGGACGCCGCGGGCGGTCCCCCCGCCGGCGAGGCACCCGTGCCCGCGCAGGGCGGCACCGACGAGGCCGAGGGCACCGGGCGACGGCGCGGCCGGGCAGCCGCGGCCGACGGCGACGGAGAGGCCGTCGCCGCCGAGGGCGCGGTCGTCACGGCGGCAGAGCACGCCGCCGGCACCGCTGCCGCCGCCTCCGGGCTCGGCGGGACCGTGCCGCCGCAGGGCGTGCCCGCGCCCAGCGGACGGCGGGCGCGCCGCGAGCCCGCCGCGCAGAACGCGCTGCCGCCCGCGCTGCCCGCCGGCCCGGCCACGACCCCCTCGCCCGACGCCGCGACCGGTGACACGAGCGAGGGCCAGCCCACCGGGCGCCGTCGTCGTGCGCTGGCAAAGGCGGAGGAGCGGGCTGCCGCCGAGCCCGCCGGGCGCGCCGTCTTCGCGCTGCCGCCGGCCGAGGCCGACCGCGGACCCGAGTACGCGCAGAACGCCGGGCTCGGTCCGGTGCCGATGCCTGCGGCGCCGGGCGGGCCGGGGACTCCGGGTGCGCCGGGCGCGCCTGCCGGGGCTGTGGCCGTGCCTTCGGTGCCTGCGCAGGGGGGCCCGGGGGCCCCGGGAGCAGAGGCGTACGACGGTGAGGGCGGCCAGGGAGCCGCTGTGGCCGGGGGGATGGTGCCCGCCGGTGGGGCCGCGCTGCCCGCCGGTGGGGCCGTACCGCCTGGTGGGGCCGTACCCGCCGGTGGGCCTGTGCCGATGACTGGGGCTGCACCTGGCGGGGGGTCGGTCCCTGCCGCTGGGCCCGTGCCCGCCGGGCAACCGATCCCGGCGGCGGGTCCTGTGTCGCCCGGGCAGCCGATGCCGGGGCCGGTGCCGCCTGGAGGGATGGTCCCCGCCGGGGGCCCGGTTCCCGCCCCAGGCGCCGTGCCCGCGGCCGGTCCCGTACCTGCCGCAGGGCCCGTGCCCGCCACCGGGCTGGCCCAGCCCGGTGCTCAGGCTCAGGTCCAGGCAGCCGGTGAGGCGGCCCAGCCGCAGCCGCAGGTTCAAGGCCAGGTGCAGGCTCCGCCGCAGGTCCAGGCCGCCGGGGTACCCGGTGTCGCCGCCGCGCAGGGTGCCGTACCGGTGGCCGATCCCGCGCAGGCGCCCGGGGCCGGCCAAGCGGTCGTCGCCGGTCAGGTGCCGGGGGCTCCCGCCGGTGGTGCGGACGACGGGCGCCATGACGCCGCGCTGCACAACCCGGCGGACGACCACACCCCGCCGCAGCCGCATCCCCTGCCCGCGCCGACCGGGCGCCGCCGCGCCGTCCGCCCCGCCGGGCAGCAGGGCGACGCCGGGGCACAGGTCGCCGCCGGGCAGCAGCCGGTGCCCGCCCAGGTTCCGCCGGGTCAGGGCATCCCTCCGCAGATGGTTCCCGGCCAGCCGGTGCCCGCGCAGGGCGTCCCGGCGCCGCAGCCCGTCCCCGCGCAGGGCGTCCCGGCGCCGCAGCCCGTCCCCGCGCAGGGCGTTCCCATGGCGGCCGCCCCGGCGCAGGCCGCGGCTGCTGGTCAGCCCATCCCCGCTCAGGGTCTGCCGGGCGCCCCGCAGCCGGTGCCCGCCCAGGGGGTTCCCGGGGCCGCAGCGCAGGCCACCACCGCGCAAGCCACCACCGCGCAAGCCACCGCCGCGCAGGCCGCTGCCGTACCGCCGCAGGGTGTCGCCGGTCCGGCTCAGCAGGTGCCTGCCCAGGCCGCCGCCCCCGGCCAGCCCGTGGATGCCGCGGTACCGGCACCCGGCCAGCCCGTCGGCGCTCCCGGTGCGGGTGCGCAGCCCGTGCCCGGCCAGGGTGCCCCCGGGGTCGCCGCGCAGGCCGCTGCCGTACCGGCGCAAGGTGTTCCCCAGCAGGTCGCTGCCGTACCGGCTCAGGGTGCCCCCCAGCAGGTCGCCGCGCCCGGCCAGCCTGGCCCCGCGCAGGGTGCCGTACCGGGTGCTCAGGGTGCCCCGCAGCCGGTGCCCTCCCAGGGCGTGCCCGGCGCCGGTCAGCCCGCCCAAGCCAGGCCGCAGGCGCAGCCGCGGTCCTGGCCCGACCCCGGTCACGACACCTCCGGCGCCGGTGTCCCCGTGGCCGGTGCGCAGGCCCCGTTGCCTCCGCAGTCGACGCCGTCGTCGGGGACCCCGCTGCCGCCGGAGCGTGCCGTGCCGCAGCAGCTGCGTGCCGCGCAGCCGCTGCCCGCCGAGGCCGCGCCGGCCGCCGGGCCCGTCGCCTCGCTCGACCCCAACTCGACGCAGGGGCGGGCGATCAGCGTGCGGACGCTGGGCCAGGGCGTCCCGTTCGCGCGCCAGGGCGCCCCCCAGGCGCAGGGCCAGCCGCAGCCGGGGTCCACCCCGGCCCCGAACCAGCCCGGCGGTTCCGGTCGGCGCCGCAAGCTCGGTACGCCGCCCGAACCCGCCGGTGACCGCCCCGAGTCGGCCGCGCGCGCCCACCCGCAGCCCGGACAGGCCAAGGGCAACGGCAGCGGGCAGACGCCGCTGCCCGCTCAGCCGGGCCAGCCCTCACTGGCCGGGCAGGTGCCGCTGCCGCCCCACGCCTCGCTCGCCGGACAGGTGCCCCTGCCGCCGCAGCCCTCGCTCGCCGGTCAGTCCCGGCTGGTGGGCAACACCGACGGGGCGGGGCGCTCGTACGCCATAGGGGCCCCGGACGAGAACGCGGACGAAGGGCCCGAGCCGCTGGACGGACCCGGCGGGGCGGTGGAGGTTCCCGACCGGCCCCAGCCGCAGCCGATGGACGACGAGTTGCCGCCGGAGCCGCTGGACAACCCGCGCCGGCTGCTCGTGTGGCCCGCTCCGGACGTGCCCACCCACCAGGCGCTCAGCGAGCGCGGCTACCGGCCCGTCATCGTGAACTCGCGTGAGGACGTCGACGCGCAGATCGCCGCCTACCCGGCCGCCCTCTTCGTCGACCCGCTCACCGGTCCCATCACGCGTACGGCCCTTCAGTCGCTGCGCCAGGCCGCGGTGGCCGCCGAGGTGCCCGTGCTCGTCACGGCGGGACTCGGGCAGGCGACACGTGACGCGGCGTACGGGGCCGACCCGGCCATCCTGCTGAAGGCGCTCGCGCCGCGTGACTCCGAGCAGCATCCGCCGAGGGTCCTGCTGATCGAGGAGCACGCGGAGATCGCGCTCGCCCTGACCGCCACGCTGGAACGGCGGGGCATGCAGGTCGCGCGGGCCGCGTCCGACGCGGACGCCGTCACCCTCGCCGCGCAGATGCGCCCCAACCTCGTGGTGATGGATCTGCTCCAGGTCCACCGGCACCAGGCCGGGATCATCGACTGGCTGCGGACGAACGGGCAGTTGAACCGCACCCCGCTCGTCGTCTACACCGCCGCCGTCGACCAGACCGAACTCCCGCGCCTGGCCTCGGGCGAGACCGTCCTGTTCCTCGCCGAACGCTCGACGAGCCCGGACGTCCAGACCCGCATCGTGGACCTCCTGGCCCGCATCGGCACGAACTGAGGCCGCCGACAACAGCACTTGGGGCACTGTTTCACGTG
>NZ_LIRK01000345.1 GCF_001419765.1 Streptomyces torulosus | reverse complement strand
GGCGGGGCGGTCGCCCACCGGCTGCGGACCGATCCGGACACCGTGGAGCGGGACCTCGTCAAGCTCGTGCTCACCATCGTCGAACTGCTGCGCCAACTGATGGAGCGCCAGGCCCTCCACCGCGTCGACCAGGGCGGGCTGACCGAGGAGCAGGAGGAGCGCCTCGGTATGACCCTGATGGTCCTGCACGACCGCATGGACGAACTCTGCGACCGCTACGGCCTCACCCTGGACGACCTGAACCTCGACCTCGGCCCCCTGGGCACCCTGCTGCCGCCGTGATTCCCCTCCGCATACGTGGGCCCGCCCGTTCCGGGGCAGAGTGAGCGCATGGCTGAGGAAACGACGGCACGGGCGTGGCTGGCCACCGCCGTGGCGGAGGCGCGGGCCGGTCTCGCCGAGGGCGGCATCCCGATCGGCGCCGCGCTCTACGGCCCGGACGGCACCGTCCTCGGGCGGGGGCACAACCGCCGGGTCCAGGACGGCGACCCGTCCACGCACGCGGAGACGGCCGCGTTCCGCGCGGCGGGCCGGCAGCGGACGTATCGCGGAACGACGATGGTGACGACGCTGTCGCCGTGCTGGTACTGCTCCGGCCTGGTACGGCAGTTCGGCATCTCACGGGTGGTGATCGGCGAGGCCGTGACCTTCCACGGCGGTCACGACTGGCTCGCGGAGCACGGCGTGGAGATCGTCGTCCTCGACGACGCGGAGTGCGTGGCCCTGATGCGTGACTTCATCGAGAAGAACCCGGCCCTATGGAACGAGGACATCGGTGATTGACATGCTCCTCGCCCTGAAGGGCGAGGATTCTGGCCTTCTCGACTGGTTGCTGTGCCGCTACGCGGCACGGGGTTCGGTCGGGAGTCCGTGGCTTCCTGTTTCTTCGCGCTGTGCCGGGATTGTTCCCGGTCTCACCGGCGCTCCGCAGGCCGATGCCGCCAGTCCGGCGGCCGTCTTCACGTTGATCGCGGCGTTGATGTCCCGGTCGTGGACGGTGCCGCAGGCGGTACAGGTCCACTCCCGCACGTGGAGGGGCTTGGGTCCGTCCACGGTGCCGCAGGTGGAGCAGGTCTGGGAGGTCGGTGTGAACCGGCCGATCTTGACCAGGGTGCGGCCGTACCGTTCTGCTTTGTACTCCAGCATGCTGATGAACGATGCCCATCCGGGGTCGTGGACGGACTTGGCCAGCTTCGTGCGGGCCAGTCCTTTCACCGACAGGTCTTCCACGGCGATCCCTTGGTTCTCGGAGATCAGCTTCGTGGAGAGCTGGTGGTGGAACTCGCGGCGGGCGTCGGTGACCTCGGCGTGGGCGCGGGCGACCTTCAGGCGGGCCTTGGCGCGGTTGTTGCTTCCCTTCTGTTTGCGGGACAGCTCCTGCTGGGCCTTCTTCAGCTTCTTCTCCGCTCGGCGCAGGAAGCGCGGGGAGTCGATTTTCGTGCCGTCGGACAGAACGGCGAAATGCGTGAGGCCGAGATCGATGCCGATGGTGCGGTCGGTTTCGGGCATCCGCGCCTGGTCGGCGACGGAGTCGGTGTCGATGACGAAGGACGCGACATACCGGCCGGCCGCGTCCATCACGACGGTGACCGAGGTGGGGGTGGCGGGCAGGGTACGGGACCACTTCACCTTCACCGCCCCGATCTTCGGCAGGTTCAGCCGTCCACTGCCGGTGATGCTCCAGCGGGCGTTGGCGGTGAACCGGACCGACTGCCGGGCGTCCTTGCGGGACTTGAACCGGGGCGCGCCCAGTTTCGGTCCCTTTCGGGCGCCCTTGAGGGAGGTGAAGAAGTTGCGGTACGCGGCCTCGGCATCCCTCAGGGACTGCTGGAGGACGACGGCGGAGACCTCGCCCAGCCAGGCCCTCTCCCCTGTCCGCTTCGCCTCGGTGATCAGCCTCCGGGACAGCTCACCGGCCGTCGGGAACCGTTGTCCGGCCTTACGGGCGTCCTCGCGGGCACGCACCGCGTCGTTGAACACGACGCGGGCGCACCCGAACGCCTTCGCCAACGCTGTCTGCTGACCGGTGTCCGGGTACAGGCGGAAGCTGTACCGGAGCTGCATACCGGCCACGCAACGTACTTGGGTTATGGGTGATATGCAGGAGATCAGAACTGGTCGTCACTGTGCTTTCGTGATGCATGTGCACTTGGTCTTCATGACCAAGTTCCGCCACAGGGTGTTCACTGATGCCCACTTGAGACGGATGGAGGAGATCATGCGGTCGGTGTGTACGGCCTTCGAGTGCGACCTGGTGGAGTTCAACGGTGAGGACAACCATGTCCACCTGCTGGTGAACTTCCCGCCCAAGGTCGCCGTGACCAAGCTGGTCAACTCCCTCAAGGGTGTCTCCTCCCGCCGTTTGCGCCAGGATTACCCGACCTGGTAGGCCACTACTGGCGGGCCAACAAACTCTGGTCCGGGTCCTACTTCGCCGGAACCGTCGGCGGCGCACCGCTCTCCGTGGTCAAGCAGTACATCGAACAGCAGAACCGGCCGGTGTGAGCACCACCGGGCTCCGCCGGGAGAAGCCCTCGCCACGCTCCGCGGCGCAGGCGAAGGACGCTGTGTCCGGCTCCGCCGGACCTGAGCCTGCGACGCTCCGGGTCGCCACTGTCGGATTCGCTTCACCACCCGCCTGAAGTCCGATGCACTGCGAATGATTTCAGGTAGCGCCGCTGCCACGGGGTCTCCACGGCGTGCCGGTCGTAGTGCCGGCGCACATACGCGACGGCCTCCTCGGGCGGTACGCCGTCCAGGACCGCCAAACAGGCGAGCGCGGTGCCGGTCCGGCCCCGGCCGCCGCCGCAGGCGACCTCTACACGTTCCCCGGCCGCACGCTCCCGGACGTCCCGGAACACCTCCGCGGCCTCCGCCCGGTCCGCGGGCAGCCGGAAGTCGGGCCACCGCAACCAGCGCGCCTCCCAGGGGACTTCGGGCGGCTCCTTGCCGAGCAGATACACCGCGTACGTCGGCGCGGGACCGTCGGGCAGCGGATGCCGCAGCCCCCGCCCGCGCACGAGCCGCCCGGACGGCAGCCGCAGCACGCCGGGGGCGTCCGGGCTCCAGGGTTCGATGGAGTCGGTCATCCGGTCAGTGTCTCAAATCAGCTAAGTGATCCTGTGTCAAACGTAGTGTCTGGCTACGGGATTTCCCATCGTGGGCGGGTGGCATAGGCGTGGAGGTGGATTCCCGCGCCCAGTGCTGCTCCGCGTGGCCGGTGTCGGCTGGATGGGGGTCGCCCCGGCGGATGGCCGGTGGTGGGTGTGCTGATCGTCGTCACACCCTGATGCCGGTGGGCTGCGCGGGGCAGCCGTGTCCGGCCCGTGGGAGCGTGTCCCTCCGGACGCCGGCCCGCCGGACCCGAGGGTCTGGTGGGGCAGGGTGCCCTGCGTCGCCTAAGCGCGGGCGTGGGGTTCGTCGCCGGGTGGGACCGGTCTTGGACCGGTCCTTACGGCGGGCTGGTGGGGCGGCCCGGGGTGATGACCGCCCGGGCTTCGAGTCTGTCCACCACGCTACGGATGACCCCATGTGCGGTCGCCCGGGCGGGCGGGACCGCGATCGGTACTGAGACGCCGGAGAAGGGCGCGGCGTTCGGCCCGTGGCCCGTGGTCCGGAGATCTCCACGCCTTCCCCGCCCTCACCTCTTCCGTCGTGTTCCAAGGGTCGTGCGGGGGTTGCGCCTCTTGAGCCTCGCCCTCCTGCGTGGGTCGCGGGCAGCCGGGGTCAGGCGCCAGTATCCGTACGGGTTGTGGAAGAAGTCGTCGTCCTCGAACCGTTCGCACTCCACACGGTTCATGATCCAGCGCGGGGCGTCCTGGGTGATGCGGAAGCCCTCGCCGTTCTGGATGCCGTGCTCCGGCTGTTCCGTCAGCAGGTAGTACGACGCGATCTGCATGGTGGCCATCCAGTCGAGCAGCAGCTTCGGCTCGGGCACCCCGGTGGCTCCGGGGTGCAGCTCCACGTCGGCCTCGCCCAGGAGGTGCATGCCGCAGCTGTAGTAGACCTCCCCGTCGTAGATCACCGGCGCGACCCAGGCCGGGACGAGGGCGAGGGCCAGGTCGTCCACGGTCTCGGCGGCCGCCGCCTGGCTCGCCAGGGCCAGCCACCGCTCGCGCCCGCAGGTCACCCCGCTGGACTCGTTCTTCACGGCGGTGGCCCCGTGGGCCAGCAGGGCCGCGGTGACGGCCAGCGCCCGGCGGGACACGTCGAGGCCGGTGGCCTGGGAGATCGGCGGCGACAGGACGTAGACGACCGAGTCGTGGGCGTCCACCGCGGCCCAGTCGCTCTCGCCGAACTCGTCGTCGCCGATGGCCTGACGGGAGTCGAGCGCGGCGTCGAAACACTCCCGCATCCGGGGGTCCGGCTCCCGCTGGAACTCGTCGAGTTCGAAGCCCCCGCCGCCGGCCTCCTCGACCACCCGGCTGATGACGTCGGGATCCAGGCCCACGCCGACCGCGCACAGCACGTGCCTCGGCGTCACACCGAACGCCGGGACCACGAAGCGCGTGCCATCGATGACGTGTCCTTGCCACACCTTGCTCATCCGCACAGCATCGCAGATGTGCGTACGACGTTGTGATCTCTTCGGCACCAACAGACATGGTGGTAGGGCCCGTTCACGCGGTTCCCGGCGCCCCCGGGAAAGCAGGGACGCCGGCCCTTCTGATGGATCTCCGCAGAAGGAGCGGTGCCCTAGGACCGCGCGTCGTGGCGCGCGGTGCGCTCGGGGGAAGCCGTCGCCGCGCGGGCCTCGATGCCGCGGAAGTGCTCGGACATCGCCCGCTGGGCGCCCTCGACGTCGCGGGCGCGCAGGGCGGCGACGATGTCGCGGTGGCGGCGGACGGTCAGCTCCGGGGTGGGGTCGTCGGTCCAGCCGCGGGCCCCGGCCACCCGTAGGAAGACCGTCCAGAAGGCGCCGAGCAGTTGGGGGACGAGCGTGTTGCCGAGGGAGGCGTAGAGCAGCTCGTGGAAGTCGCGGTCGAGTTCGGCGACGGGCTCGCCCGCCCGGCCGGCCGCCTCCATCCGGTCGACGACGGCGGCGAGGGCGTCCAGCTCCGCCTCGGTGAGCGTGCCCGCGACCCGGCGAACGAGCCCCTCCTCCAGCACCTCGCGGATCTGGAGGACCTCCGCGAGCGCGGCGGTGTCACCGTCGGGCCGGGCGAGCGCACGGAAGGTCAGGCCGTCGACGAGGGGCGTCAGGGACGCCTCGCCGACATAGGTGCCGTAGCCGTGCCGGATGTCGACAATGTCGAGGGCCTGGAGCGCCTTGAGGGCCTCGCGGACGGAGTTGCGGCTGACCCCGAGGTCCTCCATCAGCTCCGTCTCGGTGGGCAGCGGCGCCCCCGCCCGCAGTTTGCGGTCGAGGATCAGCTGCGTCACCGCCCGCTGGACCTGGCCGCTCACCCGCCGCTCGGGCCGGCGCCGGCCGCCGCTCTCCTCTGACATGCGCCGCATCGTACGCTCGCCGGACATCCGACGACCCACCTCCGGACGGGAACCACGGGAAGGGACCGGGGGAACACCGGGTGAACACCGGGTGGCCGCCCCGGCGAATTCTCTCCCAACGGGGCCTCAACCCTCCTTATTTCCTACCGGTGTTGCCCTGTCATTGGTCGAACCTCTGGCGACTACGCCATTCGTGTGCGATCCCTTGACCGCCCCCACGGGCGCTCCTAAGGTCACGCTGCCCCCTGTAGGACGTAGGACGTCGTACCTCCGTCATCGAGCCCCCACCGCTTCGCTCCCCCGCTGCCTCTTTGGAGGAACCGTGCGCGATGTGACCCATGACGCCCCGGCACCGGCCCGACGGTCGTTCCTGAAGCACTCCGGCGCGCTGGGCGCCGCGGCGGCCCTGTCGCCCGCGCTGGCCGCCTGTTCGGCCGGGCCGGAGTCCACGAACGACACCGGCGGTGGCGGCGGGCGGAACGGCACCCTGACCGCCGTCATCGGCTACGGCAACGACGGCAGCTGGGACCCGACCCAGACCGCGTCCGCGTTCTGCATGGCCGCCAACAACCACATCTACGAGGGCCTCCTCGACACCGACCCGCTGTCCCGCGAGCCGTACGCGGCGCTCGCGACGGCCGTGCCCGGCGACCTCGGCGGCACGTCGTGGAGGTTCGAGCTGCGGCCCGGCGCCACGTTCCACGACGGGAAACCGGTCACCGCCGACGACGTGGTCTTCGTCTACGAGCGGATCCTCGACCCCGGCACCCAGACCCTCGCCAAGGGGTTCTTCGCGAGCTGGCTGAAGGAGGTCCGGAAGGTCGACGCGCGCACCGTCGAGCTGGTCCTCAAGTTCCCCTTCCCCGACGGCGTCTCCCGGCTGACCCTTGCCAAGATCATGCCCAAGCACGTCTTCTCCCGGCCGGGCGCCTGGGAGGAGGCCATCAAGGGCAAGGCGATCGGGTCGGGGCCGTACCGGCAGACGGCCCACCACCCGAAGTCCAACACGACGTTCGAGGCGTACGCCGACTACAACGGGCCGCGTCCGGCCGCGTTCAGGAAGATGAACTGGCTGACCATCGTGGACGCGGCGCCCCGGGTCGCGAAGATCTCCGGGGCGAGCGCGGGGGCGCAGATCGCCGACAACATCCCGTACGCCAACATCGGGCAGTTGGAGAAGGGCGGGATGACCGTCCAGGGCGGCTCCGGCATGAACAACCTCTTCCTGATGTTCAACACCCGGCACAAGCCCTTCGACGACGTCCGCGTCCGGCAGGCCCTGCACTACGCCGTCGACCGCGACAAGATGATCGAGGTCGCCCTCAAGGGGCACGGGAAACCGGCGAGTTCCTTCCTCAACGAGGGGAACCCGAGCTACCGGCCGGCGAAGACGGTGTACGGGTACGACCCGGAGAAGGCGAAGGCGCTGCTGGCCGAGGCGGGCGTGCGCGGGCTCAAGGTCGACATCCTCGCGGTGAACGTGAGCTGGATCGTCGACTGTCTGCCGACCCTCAAGGCGTCCTGGGACGCGATCGGCCTCGAGACGACGCTCTCTCCGCAGGAGACGACCGCCGTGTTCACCAAGATGGACCAGAAGCAGGACTACCAGGTCGTGGCCGCCGCCTCGAACCCCAACCAGTTCGGTCTCGACGCGGACCTGATCATGCGTTACAACTACGGCCCGCAGAACCTGTGGATGCGGTACGCGCGCTGGGCCGACGCCCCGGTGGCCAGGAAACTCTTCGAGGACATGGACCGGGCCACGAAGGAGCCGGACGCCGACCGGAAGAAGGCGATGGTCCAGGACTACATCGACGTCGTCGCCGAACAGGCCGTGCTCTACCCGGTGGTGCACAACGAGCTGATGACGGCGTGGGACCCCAAGCGGCTGTCGGGGATAAGGGCGCAGCCCTATCCGGGGATCAACCTGCTCCAGGCCAAGTGGGTCTAGCGTGATCGCTGTCCTGCGTGTCCTGCTGCGGCGGATCGCCCTGCTGGTCCCGCTCCTGCTCGGGATCGTGCTGTTCGTCTTCGTCGTCATGCGGTTCTCGGACATCGACCCGGCGTCCGCGTTCTTCCAGGGCGCCAATCCGACCCCGGAGCAACTGCACGAGTTCCGGGAGGAGAACGGACTCCTCGACCCGCTGCCCGTGCGCTACGTCGGCTTCGTCGGGGATCTGCTCCACGGCGACATGGGCACCAGCGCGCTCACCCGGGCCCCGGTGGTCGAGCAGGTCACCACCGCCCTTCCGCTCACCCTCCAGCTGACCTTCCTGGGGCTGGGGATCGCGGTGGTGCTGGCCCTGCTCGGCGGGATCACCGCGGCGATCCACCGGGACCGGCTGCCGGACCAGATCATCCGGGTGGTGTCGCTGACCGGGGTGGCGGCGCCCGGCTTCTGGCTGGCGTTGCTGATGATCCAGTACCTGGCGGTGGACCTCGGGTGGTTCCCGACCGGCGGTTACGTCAATCCGGCCGACTCCTTCACCGGGTGGCTGCGGACGATGACCCTGCCCGCGTTCGCCCTGTCGCTGCCGGTGGCCGCGCAGCTCACCCGGATCGTGCGGACGGCCGTGGTGGAGGAGCTGGACAAGGACTACGTGCGGACGGCGATCGGGAGCGGGCTGCCGCCGCGGGTCGTGGTGGGCCGCAACGTCCTGCGCAACGCGCTGATCAACCCGCTCACGGTGCTCGGGCTGCGCGTCGGCTATCTGCTGGGCGGTGCCGTCGTCATCGAGACGATCTTCTCGCTGCCCGGCATGGGCAAGTTGATGATCGACGCGGTGAAGAACGGCGACCCGGCGGTCGTCCAGGGCGTCGTCCTCACCACGGCTGCGGGGTTCGTCGTGGTGAACCTCGTCATCGACGTCCTCCATCTGCTGGTCAACCCGCGACTGAGGGATGCGAGCTGATGCGCTGATGTTCGGCCTGATGGTGACCACGCGCAAACGCCTGACGGACGCCCTGTCCCGGCCGGGCCTGCGGCTGCGCGCCTGGCGGGGGCTGCCGGGGCTGTCGCGGATCGCCGTGTGCTTCCTCGCGGTCGTGGTCCTCACCGCCCTGTTCGCCCCGGTGCTCGCCCCGCACGACCCGCTCGACCAGCAGACCCTCGTCGGCGGCACCGGAGCGCCCTCCGCCGAGCACTGGATGGGCCAGGACAGCCTCGGCCGGGACATCCTCAGCCGGCTGATGCACGGGGCGCGCTGGTCGCTCGCGATCGGGCTCGGGGCCACCGCGCTGGCCCTGCTCGTGGGCGCGTTCGTGGGGGCCGTGGCCGCGACCTCGCGCAAGGCGGTCGACGAGACCCTGATGCGCTGTCTGGACGTCGTCATGGCGTTCCCCGGCATCGCGCTGGCCGCCGTGCTCGTCGCGGTCTTCGGCGGCGGCATCGAGGTGCTGATCTGCGCGATCGCGTTCCTGTTCACGCCGCCGGTCGCCCGGGTCGTGCGGGCCAACGTCCTCGACCAGTACGGCGAGGACTATGTGACCGCCGAGCGGGTCATCGGGGCCCGCACCCGGCACATCGTGGTCCGCCACGTGGCCGTCAACTGTGCCGCCCCCGTCCTGGTGTTCTGCACGGTGCAGGTCGCCGAGGCCATCGTGTTCGAGGCGTCCCTGTCCTTCATCGGCGCGGGCGTACGGCCGCCGGACCCGTCGTGGGGCGGCGTCATCGCGGACGGCAAGAACATGGTGCTGACCGGCGGCTGGTGGGCGACCGTGTTCCCCGGTCTGCTGATGCTGGTCACCGTGCTGTCCCTGAACGTCCTCTCCGAGGGCGTCTCCGACGCCTGGGCGGCACCGGCGGGCCGGGACGCGGAGCGCCCGACGGAGGACGGCGGCGGGGAGCCGGCCCGCCCGGCGGCCCCCGGGGCGGGGCCCCGCGATCCGGCGGAGGACCACCGGGAGGGCGCCGGCGACGAGGCCGCGCTGCCGGGGCTGGCGGAGGCGGCGCGGCGGCTGCGGGCACGGGCGCGGCCCCTGCCCACCGGGCGGCCGGTGCTGGCCGTTCAGGACCTGGCGATCGGCTTCGAGAAGCGGCACCGGGGCGTGGACATCGTCGACGGGATCAGCTTCGAGGTCCGGGCCGGTGAGGTTCTCGGCCTGGTCGGCGAGTCGGGCTGCGGCAAGTCGCTGACCGCGCTGACCGTGATGGGGCTGGAGCCGAAGGGGGCCCGGGTGCGCGGCCGGGTCGTCTTCGGGGAGCGGCAGCTGGTGGGCGTGCCGATGCGGGTGCGGCGCCGGCTGCTCGGCCACGACATGGCGATGGTCTACCAGGACGCCCTGTCGTCGCTGAACCCGGCGATGACGATCCGCGCCCAGCTGAGGCAGGTCGTCCGGCGGGGCGGCGGGCGCACCCCGGCCGCGCTGCTGGAGATGGTCGGCCTCGACCCCGGCCGCACGCTCCGCAGCTATCCGCACGAACTCTCCGGCGGTCAGCGCCAGCGCGTGCTGATCGCGATGGCGCTGTCCCGCGACCCGAAGCTGATCGTGGCCGACGAGCCGACCACGGCCCTGGACGTGACGGTCCAGGCGCAGGTCATCGAGCTGCTGCTCGGGCTGCGCGCGGAACTGGGCTTCGCGCTCGTCCTCGTGTCGCACGACCTGGCACTCGTCGCGGACGTCACCGACCGGGTGGCCGTGATGTACGGCGGGCGGATCGTCGAGACGGGTGTGACGGCGGACCTCGTGGAGTCACCGGCCCATCCCTACACGCGCGGTCTGCTGGGCAGTGTCCTGTCGCTGGAGTCGGCGGCCGAGCGGATGACGCAGATCCAGGGGGTCGTCCCCTCCCCCGCCGACTTCCCTGCGGGCTGCCGCTTCGCCGACCGCTGCCCCCGCGCGAGCGAGGAGTGCCGTACGACCGTCCCGGCGCTGCTGGGCTCCCCCACCCACACGGCGGCCTGCCACCACCCGGCGGTGGACCTGACCGCGACGGAGAACGAGGTGACCCGGTGAGCGACGCACTCGTGCAGGTCTCCGGCGCCCATGTGGTCCACCGGGCGCGCGGCGGCGGTCTGTTCACCCGGGACCGGGTGTACGCCCTGACCGACGCCGATCTGAGGATCGCGCCCGGCGAGACGGTGGGCGTGGTGGGCGAGTCGGGGTGCGGGAAGTCGACGCTGGCGAAGGTGCTGGTGGGCGTGGAGCGGCCGACGGCCGGGACGGTCTCCTTCCGGGGCCGGGACCTGTGGTCGATGACGCCTGCCGAGCGGCGGGCGACCGTGGGCGGCGGCACCGGCATGATCTTCCAGGACCCCTCCACGGCCCTGAACCGCCGGTTGACCGTCCGCCGGATCCTGCGCGACCCGCTCGATGTGCACCGGCGCGGCACGCCGGCCGACCGCGAGGAACGGGTGCGGGAGCTGATGGCGCTGGTCGGGCTGCCCGCCGTGCTGGCCGACGGGCTGCCGGGCCGGCTGTCGGGCGGGCAGCGGCAGCGGGTCGCGATCGCCCGGGCGCTCGCCCTGGACCCCGGCCTGGTCGTGGCGGACGAGCCGACGAGCGCGCTGGACGTGTCGGTGCGCGCGCAGATCCTGAACCTGCTGCTCGACCTGAAGGAGCGGCTCGGGCTGGCGCTGGTCTTCGTGTCGCACGACATCCAGACGGTGCGGCGGATGAGCGACCGGGTGATCACCATGTATCTGGGGCGGATCGTGGAGGAGGCGCCGGCCGACGCCGTCACCGGACGGTCGCGGCACCCGTACACGCGGGCGCTGTTCTCGGCGACGCCGGGGCTCTTGGACCCGATCGACCCGATCCCGCTGACGGGCCCGGTGCCGTCGGCCACGCGGCCGCCGAGCGGCTGCCCGTTCCGTACCCGCTGCTGGCGGGCGGACGAGGTGTGCGCGGAGGTGATGCCGGACTTCGCGGCCGCGTCGGCCCCCGGACACCGTTTCCGCTGCCACCATCCTGTGCGGGAGACGGAGTGGACAGGGGACCTGGTCGCCGAGGCCGCGTCCCGGTCGGCGTCCGTGTCCCCGGCCACCGCCATGGCCGTGCAGGAGCGCGCCGTACGAGATACCTAGGGTCGTTCGTTCGGATCATGCCGACTTCGGGCTACGGTGCCTTGACTCTGCCGGTGAGCGGGGCGTGGTGCGTGCGGCTGCAAGGCAGAGGAGGGAGTCAACGCGACGGGGGCTCCCCCGCGCGAGGTTGTTCGAGCGTGGGGGAGTTGGCGAGTGACGACAACCCGGCAGAGGCGCGCACCACGCCCCGCGGCCCAGGCGTGATCCAAACGACAGGCCCAAGGGAGCAGCCATGACCGTCCCCGCCCCGCTGACCGGTGTCATCCCGCCCGTCTGCACCCCCCTGGCACCGGACCGCGAGGTGGACGTCCCCTCACTGGTCCGTCTGGTCGACCATCTGGTGGCGGGCGGTGTGGACGCGCTGTTCGTGCTGGGGTCGTCGTCGGAGGCGGCGTTCCTCACGGACGCGCAGCGGCGGACGGTGGTGGAGACGGTGGTGGGGCACGTCGGCGGTCAGCTCCCGGTGCTCGCCGGGGCGATCGACATGACGACGCCCCGCGTCCTCGACCACGTCCGGGCCGTGACGGCGGCCGGGGCGGAGGCGGTCGTGGCGACCGCGCCCTTCTACACCGCCACCCATCCGGCGGAGATCTCCCGCCACTACCGTCTGCTCGGCTCCCGCTCCCCGGTCCCCGTCCTCGCGTACGACATCCCGTCGGCCGTGCACACCAAGCTGCCCGCCGAGGTGGTGCTGGAGCTGGCCGCGGACGGGGTGATCGCCGGGCTGAAGGACTCCAGCGGGGACCTGGCCGGTTTCCGTACGGTCGTCACGGGCGCCCGCGACGACGCCCGTGTCACCGGCTTCGCCGTCCTCACCGGGTCCGAGCTGCTCGTCGACGCGGCGCTCGCCAT
The DNA here is from genome assembly GCF_001419765.1 of Streptomyces torulosus. Classification (GTDB taxonomy): domain Bacteria; phylum Actinomycetota; class Actinomycetes; order Streptomycetales; family Streptomycetaceae; genus Streptomyces; species Streptomyces torulosus. Next base: position 25,160 of record NZ_LIRK01000345.1, on the reverse strand, counting down.
GGGCGCGGACGGCGCGGTCCCGGGCCTCGCCAACGTCGACCCCGCCGGTTACGTCCGGCTGCACCGCCTGTGCCGGGCGGGCGACCGGGACCGGGCCCGCGCCGAGCAGGAGCGCCTGTGTGCTCTCTTCGGCATGGTCCGCACCGGCGACCCGCAGCGCATGGGCACCGGCTCCGCCGCCCTCGGTGCCTTCAAGGCGGCCCTGCATCTGCGGGGCGTCATCGCGTGCCCGGTGACGGCGGAGCCGCAGGTGCCGCTGTCGGACGACGAGGTCGAGCGGGTGGGCAAGTTCCTGGCGGCGGCGGGACTGCTGTAGCGCGCGGCGGGCGGGTGTCAGGACGGGGTGCGGGCCTCCGCCAGCAGCCGGGTCACCTCGTCCGCGCAGATGGTGAGCGCCGCGCCGACGGTGGACAGGACGTCGCGTTCGGCGGGGGTGTAGGGCCCGTCGGCCAGGGCGATCCGGGCGCCTTGGAGGAGGATCGCCTCGCGGCCCGCGGGGGCGAGGTGCGGGGCGAGCGGGTCGAGGGCCTCGTGCAGCTCTATGGACAGCCCGGCCGCCCCGCAGGGTTCCCCGAAGAGGCGGCCCGTGTCGGCGGCGAGGGCCTCGACGAGGGCGTCGAGCTGGTCCTCGGTGCAGTCGTCGAATCCGGCGGAGCGCACGGCGCCCGCGGCGACGCTCAGGGACGTGCGGGTGCGGGTGCCGCCGGCCGCGAGGACGGCCAGGGCGACGGTGTGGACGGCGTCGCGGAGCATCGCCGAGAGGCGGACGGTGGTGGGGTGGTCGAGGACCTCCGTGCCGTAGTGGTGGCGGCAGGCCGCGCATTCCACGACGGGGCCGGTCTCGCCCCGCGGCAGCACGGGGACACCGAGGAGGGTGAAACGGCGGCGTCCGGTGAGGCGCTGGTAGTTGCGGTCGCCTCCGCAGCCGGGGCAGAAGAACTCGCCGTCGCCGACGCCGGTCCACGCGATCCGGGTGCCCATGAGACGCGTGAGCCGCGCGGCGCCTCCGGTCGGCCCGGCGCTCCCGGCCTCCCCGCCGCGCGCGAGCCCGGCGGCACGGCCGATTGGTCCCCGTCCTGGCAGCACGTCGCACCTCCGTAGCTCCACGGCACCATCGCCGCGCTTGCGTGATGTTAGCCACATCGGTGAGGCGCAGTCAGTACTCCGGACGACGCCTTCCTGTGACCTCCACAGGGTTTGGCCGGTAAACGACGGGCCCCGCCCGCCGGAATTCGGCGAACGGGGCTTTCAAACCGCCGGTGAGGCTGGTCAGCGCGCCGCGCGGTTGACGGCGGAGACGACGGCCTTCAGGGAGGCGCGGGTCGTGTTCGCGTCGATTCCGATGCCCCACATGACCTTGCCGTCGATGGCGACCTCGATGTACGAGGCGGCCTGCGCGGAGGCGCCCTCGCTCATCGTGTGCTCCTGGTAGTCCAGCAGCCGGGCGTCGACGCCGATGCCCTGCAGCGCGTGGAAGAACGCGGAGATCGGGCCGTTGCCGGTGCCGACCAGGGTGGTCTGCGCGCCGTCGACCTCGGCCTCCACGGTCAGCGTGTCCACGCCGTCCTTGTCGGTGGTCGACTGGTTGTTGCGGACCTGGATGCGGCCCCACGGGTTGTCCGGGTTCGGCAGGTACTCGTCCTGGAAGACCGCCCAGATGTCGGAGCCGGTGACCTCGCCGCCCTCGGCGTCCGTCTTCGCCTGGATGATCTTCGAGAACTCGATCTGCATCCGGCGCGGCAGGTCCAGCTTGTGGTCGTTCTTCAGGACGTAGGCGATACCGCCCTTGCCGGACTGGGAGTTGACGCGGATGACGGCCTCGTAGGAGCGGCCGACGTCCTTGGGGTCGATCGGCAGGTACGGGACCGCCCACTCGATGTCGTCGACGGTGACGCCCTTGGCGGCGGCGTCGGCCTCCATGGCGTCGAAGCCCTTCTTGATGGCGTCCTGGTGGGAGCCGGAGAAGGACGTGTAGACCAGGTCGCCCACGTACGGGTGGCGCGGGTGGACCTCCATCTGGTTGCAGTACTCCCACACGCGGCGGATCTCGTCGATGTCGGAGAAGTCGATCTGCGGGTCGACGCCCTGGGAGAACAGGTTCATGCCCAGGGTGACCAGGTCGACGTTGCCGGTGCGCTCGCCCTGCCCGAACAGACAGCCCTCGACGCGGTCGGCGCCGGCCATCAGCGCCAGCTCGGCGGCGGCGACGGCCGTGCCGCGGTCGTTGTGGGGGTGGATCGACAGGCAGACGTGCTCGCGGCGGGACAGGTTGCGGCCCATCCACTCGAAGCGGTCGGCGTGCGTGGACGGCGTCGAACGCTCCACGGTGGCGGGCAGGTTGAGGATGATCTCGCGGCCCGGGCCGGGCTGCCAGACGTCCATGACCGCCTCGCAGACCTCCAGCGCGAAGTCCAGCTCGGTGTCGGTGAAGATCTCCGGCGAGTACTGGTAGCCGAACTCCGTCTCGGGGCCCAGCAGCTTCTCGGCGTACTCCATGACCAGCCGCGTGCCGTCGACGGCGATCTGCTTGATGTCGTCCTTGGAGCCGCGGAAGACGACGCGGCGGAAGACCGGGGCGGTGGCGTTGTACAGGTGCACGGTGGCCCGCTTGGCGCCCTTCAGCGACTCCACGGTCCGTTCGATCAGGTCCTCACGGGCCTGGGTCAGGACGGAGATCGTGACGTCGTCCGGGATGGCGCCCGGCTCCTCGATGATCGACCGTACGAAGTCGAAGTCGGTCTGCCCCGACGCCGGGAAGCCGACCTCGATCTCCTTGTAGCCCATCTTGACCAGTTGGTCGAACATCCGGCGCTTGCGCTCGGGCGACATCGGGTCGATCAGGGACTGGTTGCCGTCGCGCAGGTCGGTGGAGAGCCAGCGGGGGGCGACGGTGATCCGGTTGTCCGGCCATGTGCGGCCGGGGATGTCGACCTGCTCGTACTGCCCGTACTTGTGGATCGGCATGGACGTGGGCTGCTGGCGGTTCGCCATGATGCGTGGGCTCCTCGATGGTCCGAAAGGACGGCCGACAACGCAACGCCAGAGCACCGCGGGGAGGGGGTCGGCCTCGACTACAGGCCCTCGCCGCGGCAGCTAAGGAGAAGCAGCCCGAAACGCATGATGCGGAGCAGCGTAGCCGAGTCTCTTCTGTCGCGCGGGGTCGTATCAGTATGCGGGACCAAGGAAGCAACCTGGACAAAAGGTGCGCAAGACCACACCGGCCGCATCGAAGGGGCACGGGGAACCGCGCGATCAACGCCCACCCACCCGCAACCCCGCACGCAACCCTCAGTAACAGAGCGGTGACGAATCGCAACCCATACGGCGACATTTCACCAATCAAGGTTGCCCCTAGTGACACGCCCCTAACGGAGTGCAATCGTGCGACTCATGACGACAAACGGGGGCCAAGAGCCCGTCTTCTGCACAGTCGTACCGCCCCACGTCCTCGACAAGCTCGCCCAGGCCGAGGACTCCGCGCTCTCCGGCGCCGCCCGCCGCACCCTGGAGCGCGACGCACTCGAACGCACCCGCCGCCGGCTGACCACCGTCATCGGCGCCCCGGCGATCACCGCGCCCGTCGGCGCCGAGCCCGGCACACCCCACCGCACCATCTACGACGCCCGGCACGGCACCACCCTGCCCGGCCACCAGGTGCGCGGCGAGGGCGAGGACCCCGGCAGGGACGCCACGGTCAACCGCGCCTACGCGGGCCTGGGCGCCACGTTCGAGCTGCTGCTCAAGGCGTACGGGCACGACTCGATCGACGGCAGCGGGCTGCCGCTGGACGCGACCGTGCACTACGACCGCGACTACAACAACGCCTTCTGGAACGGCGAGCAGATGGTGTTCGGCGACGGCGACGGCGAGATCTTCCTCGACTTCACCATCCCGATCGACGTCATCGGCCACGAGCTCAGCCACGGCCTCACCCAGTACTCGGCGAACCTCACGTACTTCGGCCAGCCGGGCGCGCTCAACGAGTCGATGTCGGACGTCTTCGGCGCCCTCATCAAGCAGTACACGCTGGGTCAGACCGCCGCCGAGGCGGACTGGCTGATCGGCGCGGGCCTGCTCGCGCCGCGTGTCACGGGGGTGGCCCTGCGCTCGATGAAGGCTCCGGGCACCGCGTACGACGACGACGTCCTCGGCAAGGACCCGCAGCCGGCGACGATGGACGGCTATGTCCGCACGGGCCGCGACAACGGCGGCGTGCACATCAACTCCGGTATCCCCAACCACGCGTTCTACCTGGTGGCCACCGCGCTCGGCGGCTACGCCTGGGAGCGGGCCGGACAGATCTGGTACGACGTGCTGACCGGCGGCGAACTCAAGCAGCAGGCGCTGTTCGTGGACTTCGCGACGCTCACGGTGAAGGCCACCAAGGACCGGTACGGGCAGGGCGACGAGCTGACGGCCGTGCTCAAGGCCTGGGAACAGGTGGGCGTGCGCACACTGTAGTTCCGTACTAGACATGACCCATGCGGATTGAGGTGCGGCGCACGGGCGGTTTCGCGGGCATCGAGCGGCACGCGGTGGTGGACACCGCGGGGCGGCCCGATGCCCTGGAATGGCGCGCTCTGGCCGAGGGGGCACTCGCCGGCGGCCGGGGCGCGGCCCCGCCGGGGGTGCCGGACGGGTTCTCGTACGAGATCACCGTCGACGGGCGGACCGTGTACTGCGCGGATCCCGGGCTGACGGAGGAGCAGCGGGAGCTGATCAGAAGGGTGCTCAAGGAAGGGGCGTGAGTACGGGCCCCTGCTGATACCCGGCGGTAACAGGGCAATCGTTCTCGGCCGTTGACTTCCGTTACCCGTGGTACGGATGATCCGCGCATGGCGACGAACCCGATACCCCAGTTCCCGGCCGGCTTCCTGTGGGGCGTCTCGACCTCCGCGCATCAGATCGAGGGGGCCGCGGACCAGCGCGAGCCCTCCGTGTGGGACGCCTTCACGGCCGAGGAGGGCCGCGTCAAGGACGGCTCGAACGCGGCGGTGGCGTGCGACCACTTCCACCGCTACCCGCAGGACGTGGCCCTCCTGCGCGAGCTGGGCGTGGACGCGTACCGCTTCTCGGTGTCCTGGCCCCGGGTCAACGCCCCCGGCGGACTGGACTTCTACGACCGGCTGGTGGACGAGCTGGCCGGGGCGGGCGTACGCCCCGTGCCGACCCTCTTCCACTGGGACCTGCCGCTGTCGCTGCAGGAGGCGGGCGGCTGGCTGAACCGGGACACCGCCGAGCGGTTCGCCGAGTACGTCGCCGTCGTCGCCGACCGCCTCGGTGACCGGGTCACCAAGTGGATCACCCTCAACGAGCCCGCCGAGCACACCCTGCTGGGCCACGCGCTGGGCACCCACGCGCCGGGCAAGCAGCTGATGTTCGACGCCCTCCCGGCCGCCCACCACCAGCTGCTGGGCCACGGTCTGGCCGTACGGGCGCTGCGCGCGGCCGGGGCCTTCGACATCGGCATCGCCAACTCGCACGGGCCGACGTGGGCCGCGTCCGCGGAGCAGCCGGACGTGGAGGCGGCGGCCTTCTACGACCTGCTGTTGAACCGGCTGTTCGCGGAGCCGGTGCTGCTGGGCGAGTACCCGGACGGAATCGGCGAGCTGATGCCGGGCAGCGACGTCTCGGCGGACCTGAAGGTGATCTCCGAGCCGATCGACTGGTACGGCGTCAACTACTACGCGCCGACCCGGGTGGGCGCCCCCGAGGGCACCGACATCGAGTTCGGCGGTGTGACGATCCCCGCCGAACTCCCCTTCACCGTCAAGGAGATCGAGGACGTCCCGACGACGGACTTCGGCTGGCCGGTGGTGCCGTCGGGCCTGACGGACCTCCTCACCGCCTTCCGGGAACGGTACGGCGACCGGCTGCCGCCCGTGGTCATCACCGAGAACGGGTGCTCGTACGAGGGCGTTGACGACCAGGAGCGCATCGCCTACCTGGACGGCCATGTCCGGGCGCTCCACCGGGCCGTGGAGGCGGGCGTCGACGTCCGTGGGTACTTCGTGTGGTCGCTGCTCGACAACTTCGAGTGGGCGGAGGGCTACGCCCGCCGGTTCGGGCTCGTGCACGTCGACTACGCGACGCTGGAGCGGACGCCCAAGGCGTCGTACGGGTGGTACCGGGACCTGCTCAGAGCGCAGCGCCGGGCATGACGACGACGCAGCCGGTCGACGCCCTCGCCGAGCCCGTCGCCCGGGTCGGCGGGGGCTGGACCGCCACGCTGGCACTGGCCAACGCGGCGATCTGGGTGGGCTGGTACGGCCCGCTGCAGATCCTGCTGGCCTCCCAGGCGGAGCACTTCGCGCCGGGGGCCGGGATGTCGAAGGAGACGATGCTGGCCTGGGTGACGGGCGCCGGCGCGGTCGTCTCCCTGGTCGCCACACCGCTGTTCGGCGCGCTGTCGGACCGTACGACGTCCCGCTGGGGGCGCCGTACGCCGTGGATCGTGGCGGGCGCGGCGGGCGGCGCGGTGGCGCTGCTGCTCCTCGCGGGCGCGGGCGGGCTGTGGACGATGGCGGTCGGCTGGTGTCTGGTCCAGCTGACCCTCAACGCGTCCTGGGCGGCGGTCACCGCTGCGGTGCCGGACCGGGTGCCGCGGCTCCAACGGGGTGCCGTGGGCGGCTGGTTGGGCGCCGCGCAGATCCTGGGCGTGGTCGGCGGCACGGGGCTCGCGACGCTCGGCGGGGGTGTCGGCGCGGGGTACGCGGCGTGCGCGGTGTTCACGCTGGCGGGCGTGCTGCCGTACGTCCTGCGCCACCCCGAGCCGCGGCTGTCGGTGACGGACCGGCCGGTGTGGTCGTGGCGGGGCTTCCTCGCCGGGTTCTGGCTGAGCCCGCGCCGCCACCCGGACTTCGCGTGGGCGTGGCTGACGCGTTTCCTGGTGAACCTGAGCAACGGCATCGGCCTGCTCTACCTGCTCTTCTACCTGCGGGACCGCGTCCGGTACCACGACCCCGAGCAGGGGGTGCTGATCCTCACGGCGGTGAACGCGGCGATGCTGCTGGCGACGGTGGTGGTCGCCGGGGTGTGGTCGGACCGGGTGGGGCGTCGCAAGCCGTTCGTGTACTGGTCGGGGCTGCTGATGGCGGTCGCGACGGCGCTGATCGCCGGCTGGCCGACCTGGCCCGGCGCGATCGTCGCCTCGGCCCTCCTCGGGCTCGGCTTCGGTGTGTTCGCCTCCGTCGACTTCGCCCTCATGACCGACGTGCTGCCCGAGGCGCGCGACCGGGGCAAGGACCTCGGCGTCATCAACATCGCCAACTCCCTTCCCCAGGTGGTCGCGCCGGTGATCGCCGCGCCGATCGTGACGTACCTCGGCGGCTACCGGACGCTGTACCTCGTGGCAGCGGTGATCGGGCTGGCGGGGGCGGTGTTCGTGGGGCGGATCCGGGGAGTGGAGTAGATCACCCGAACGCACAGCCGGCGCACAGGGAACGGATTCCCCGGTTCGGCCCTCTTCTGTGACGACCACCCCCGTTGCTGAAGGGACGCCCTGTGCCCACGCGTTCACCGAGATCCGCCCTCACCCGCCCTGCACGCCGTGCGATAGCCGTGCTCGCCGTCTCCGGCACCCTGCTCGCCGTGCCGTCGCTCGCCGCGCCCGTCGCCTTCGCGGACGGGGCACCGCCGACCGATCTGCGGGTGGACGCGAACCGGGACGGCCAGGTCGACGTCACCGGCACCACGGACAACGCCGGTGAGAACGGCTGGACGGTCGGGCGCGGCGCGCTGATGCTGCCCAACATCGACGACGACACCAAGCGGTGCCCCACCAAGGCGTCCAACGGCAAGCCGCTGTCCGACGCCAAGCTGGCCGCTTGCAACGACGCCTCCGACACCAAGGTGAACGGCACGGCCGACGCCGCCGACCTGGCGCGCGTCCGCTCCGTGCCGATGAAGAGCCTGCCGGCCGGCGCGCAGGGCACGGTGAAGGTGACCGCCGGCGCCGACAAGGCCCGGGTCTTCCTGAAGCGGGCCGACACATGGGTGCCGGTCACGTCGAAGACCCGGCTGACGCGTGCCGAGCTGCGGGCGGGCGTGGAGTTCGGTGTCGAGGCGCGGGACGTCATCCGGGACACCGCCAAGTGGGACGGCACCGCCCGGATCCGGCTGACCGTGAAGTCCTCCGCGGGCACGTCCTCCGACACGGTGACCCTGCGGGTGGCGCCGGTCCTCACCCACCACCACCTGCAGAACGCACAGCAGATGCTGGTCACCAAGATCCCCGGCACCGACGACTACGCGAAGCTCAACCGCGCCTTCCGCGAGGGCCTGGACAAGGAGGCGCGGGCCGCCGGCATCACCAAGCCGACGATCAACTTCACCAAGTACCAGGACGTCTGGGCCCAGGACTTCGTGGAGCCCGGCTACGTCAGCATGACCGGTGCGGACGGGCGGCGGCAGGTCATGCGGGTGATGCTGCGCTCGGCGCAGATGGACCGCGAGGCGGGCCGGGAGCTGTTCGAGAAGCTGCGCGGCCCGAACGTCGGCGCCGTCCAGGTGACCGGCGCCCGCCCCTCCGAGGAGTGGACGCTCAACTCCATGGGCAACGTGGAGACGATCCCGCCCTACGCCCACGGCGACCGTTCCTTCCCGGCGGGCCGGATCATCATGGGGCACCGCCCCGACAGCGGCTCCAAGCCGGCCAAGGTGATGCGGACGTTCCTGAAGTCGCAGGGCCTTCAGGACCCTCTGTTCCTGGACACCTCCTGGCTGCACGTGGGCCACGTCGACGAGTTCGTGCAGTTCCTGCCCGCCGACACCCCGCGCGGCTGGAAGCTCGCCGTCGCCGACCCCGAGGCGGGCCTGAAGCTGCTGCGGGACGCCAAGGCCGCCGGGCACGGCTCGAAGCGGATGTTCTCGCTGCCGGTCGGCCCGATCGAGACGATCAACGAGGCCCTCGCCTCCAAGACGCTGGTCTCCGACAACAACCTCGCCACGCGCCGCATCGAGGCCAACCTCGCGATCCTCAAGCGCGAGACGGGCGTCACGGACGCCGAGGTCGTGCGTGTGCCGGCGCTGTTCACCCAGGGCCGGGAGCAGCGGGGCGAGTCGGGTGACGAGAAGCTCCGCCTGCCCCGGCTGAGCCGTCTCGGCGCGGGCGCCGAACTCCCCGACGTGGCCCGTGACCACGGCCAGCAGCGGAATCTCGACCGGGCCACGCCGGGCGGCGCGGCCCCGTCCGCGAACGGCGCCGTAGGCAGCCCCGCCGCGCCCGCCCCGTCGGTCATGACCAGCGCGTACGTCCCCGGCGCCGTCAACGGCATCGTCCTCAGCCGCACCCACTACCTGGCGCCGCGCCAGTGGGGCCCCGTCATCGGCGGGAAGGACATCTTCACCGAGGCGGTGACGGCCGCGTACACCGCCGCCGGCATGAAGGTGTCGTACATCGACGACTGGGAGACGTACCACATGGGTATGGGCGAGATCCACTGCGGCACGAACACCCTGCGTGACGCGTCGGCCGCCTGGTGGACGCGCTAGCGGACCCCGCGCACCCGGCCTGAACGTGCCGTCGCCCCCGGCCGCCGGGGGCGACGGCACGTTCGTGTTCCGGCCCCCGGGAGGTGAAGTGGGTTGCCGCTGGGGGCTCCTGATGCGAGGTCACTAGGATGGGCGCGCACGGTGACGGGGTGACGGAGGGCGGGTCATGGCGAGCGGTGGTCGGGAAGAGGACTGGCTGGACCTGGCCGATGCCGTCGAGGTGCTGCGGACGCAGCTCGCGGAGGCGCAGCGGCGCGGGCAGGGGTCCCCGCTGCGGTTCGTGGTGGGGGAGATCACCGCGGAGTTCGAGGTCGAGCTGGTGCGGACCCGCAACGGCGGCGGGGCGCTGCGGTTCGGTGTCGTGGAGGCCGACGCCCGCACGGAGCGCGCGACGCGGTCGGTGCAGCGGGTGACCCTGACGCTGAAGCCGGAGCACCACGGCGGCGGCGACGTCGCCGTGGGCGACGTCGAGTAGGCCGGGGCGCGCGGGGGCCGAACGGTGGAGGAGACGCAGGTCGTCCAGGTCCGCGGTGGCGCGGGCTTCGGCAGCGGCTATCTCGTCGCGCCCCGGCTGGTGCTGACCGCCGCGCATCTGGTGCCCCCGGAGGCGGACGGCGCGATCACGGTGTCCCTGCCCGGCGGGACGGAGCGGTTCCCGGTGGTGGTGCGGTGGCGGCGGGACGACGGGGAGACCGTGGACGCCGCGCTGCTGGAGATCCCCGCCGACGACGGGCGGTGGTCGCCGCCGAGCACGCTGCGCGGGGCCTTCGGCCGCCGCCCGCAGCGCTGGGGCCGGTGCGTCACCGTCGGCACGGAGATCCCGGTCGCCGCCCTGGGCTTCCCCCGCCAGCAGCGGACCGCGGCCGGCCGCCGGGACCGGGAGGTGCTGATCGGCCGGGTACGCCCGCACGCCGGTCCACCCCACGAGATCCTCGACGACGCAGGCCCCCTCCGGGCGGACCTGTCGGGACTCGACGGTACGACCGCCGCACGCACCACGTCGTGGTCCGGGATGTCGGGCGCGGCCGTCTTCGCGGACGGCGGGGCCCTGCTGCTCGGGGTGGTGCAGTACGACCGCCGGCCCGGCCAGGGCACCCGGCTGACGTACACGCGGAGCGAGGACCTGCTGGCCCTCGACGGGTTCCGGGCGGTGGTGAGGCGGGCGACCTCCGTCGACCCGCAGGCCGAACCCGCCGAGCTGGCCCGGCTGTTGGAGCAGGCGCCGCCCAAACGGGAGATCGGCTCGCCCAGCATGCTGCTGCGGGCCGACGCCGAGGTCGTGTCGTTCCACGGCAGGGAGGACACCCTCGAACAGCTGGAGCGGTGGTGTCTGACGGACTCGGGCGGTTTCCCCGCCGTCCGTGTGATCACCGCCCCCGGCGGCCAGGGCAAGACCCGGCTGGCCCGGCGGCTGACGGCCCGTATGCGGGACCTGGGCTGGGTGGCGGGGCAGGTGGTCCACGACCCGCCCGACCTCGACGTGCTGCGCGGTGTCCGGCATCCGCTGCTGCTGGTCGTCGACTACGCCGAGACCCGGCCCGAGCTGGTCAGGCAGCTGCGCCAGCGCACCGAGCAGGCCCGGCACCCGGTGCGGCTGCTGCTGCTCGCCCGCTCCCTGGGCACCTGGCAGACCCGGGCCGCCCGCGGCCTGCGCGAGATCCGGCTGCACGCGCTCAGCCCCGCCGCCCCCGACCGCGAACACGCCTTCCGCACGGCGGCCCGTGACCTGTCCCGCCGGCTCGCCGAGGCCACCGGCGACCCGGACGTCGACTGGGCCGGGCTCGCCGAGACCCTCCCGGCCCGCCGCGCCACGGCCGCCCCGGGCGCCGAGACGGCGCTGACCGTGCAGATGGCGGCTCTCGCGGCGCTGCTGCGCCGGGTCCGGCTCCCCTCGCAGGACGGGGAGAGCCTGGAGGCGGAGCTGCTGGAGCACGAGACGAAGTACTGGCACGAGAGTGCCGACCGCCGGGGTCTCGGCCGGCTCGGCGACGGGCTGCTCGCCCGGGCGGTGGCGGCGGCCGTCCTGTGCCCCGCGCTCGGTGAGACGGAGGCGCACGCGACCGTGGCGCGGCTGCTGCCCGCCGAGTCGCCGCTGCTGATCGCCGAGGTCGCCGCCTGGCTGCGCGACCTGTACCCGTCGGCCGACGACCGCTACTGGGGCCAGTTGGAGCCCGACCGGCTGGCGGAGACCCACGCCTGCGAGCAGATCCTCCTCGACCCCCGACTGCTCGGGCTGCTGTTCGACCGGGCGCCGGACCACCAGCGGGTGCAGACCCTCACCGTGCTGGCCCGTGCGGCCGTCGCCCACGCCAACGCGGGCCGCGCCGAGGAGGCGTACACCGTCATCGGCCGGCTGCGGGAGACGCTGCGCTCGCTGCCCGCCGACGCGCCGCTGACCGCGGCCGTGCTGCGCGCGCACTCCGACACCCTGCCCGAACAGTCCCATGTGCTGCGGGAGTACGCCCTCGACGTCGCCCGCGCGCTGAGCGGGCTGTGCGGGGCCGCCGGGGACGACCCGCGGGCCCTGCGCGACCGGGCGTGGGCGCTGCACAACCTGGCGGAACGGCAGTCGGCGGTCGGCGACTGGGCGCGGGCCCGGGAGGCGGCAGCCGCGGCGGCGGAGCTGCGGGAGCGGCTCGCGGCCGACGGGACGGCGACCCACCGCACGGAGTGGGCCGACTCGCTGCTGATGCTCTCCCAGGCCCTGCGGACGACGGGGAGCCCCGCGCGGGCGCACGACGTCGGCGGCCGGGCGCTGGACCTGTTCCGCGCGCTCGCGGAGGAAGCGGACGAAGCGGGCGGCGAAGAGGGCGGTGAGGAGGGCGAGCGACGCGGGAGCGGACTCGTGCGGGCCCTCATCCACCAGTCCCAGGTGGTCTGGCGGCTCGACCCGAGCGCGCTCGGCTTCGATCAGGTCGCCCGGTCCGACGACCACAGCGCCGAGGCCGTCCGCCGGGCCCGGGACCTGGTGGCGCGGCGGCCCGATCTCGATCCGCTGCTGCTCACCCGGGCGCTCGCGGAGCGGGGCGCGAGCCTGTGGCGCTTCCAGCGGCATCCGGAGGCGGTGTCGCTCAGCGAGGAGGCGGTCGAGGCGTCCCGCCGGCTGGCCGGTGAGAACCCCGACGCGTACACCGCCGACCTCGCGCGCGCCCTGATGAGCCTCGCCGTCGACCTGGACTCCGCCGGACGCCCGCACACCGAGTGCATGGCGCTGCTGCGGGAGGCCATCGGTCTGATGCGCCCCCTGGCCGAGGAGCTCCCCGCCGTCCACCGGCCCACCCTGGCGCAGATGCTGCACAACCTGGCCTGGGAACACCACCTGGCGGGCGACGACACCGCCGCGCGGGCCTGTGTCGACGAGGCGATCGAGCACCGCCGGGCGATGGCGCGGGAACCCTACGGGACGGCGGTGCCGGCCCTCGCCCAGTCGCTCGGCACCCTCGCCACGTTCCTCTCCCGCGCGGGCGACCACGAGGCGGCGGCGGAGCGTGCGAGGGAGGCCCTGGAGGCCTACGCGCGCGCCGAACCGCTCAGCGCCAGCGACCTGAACTCGAGGTCCGGCACGGCTCTGGGGCTGGCCCGTTCCTACGACGTCCTGGGCCGCCCCGCCGACGCGCTCGACGCGCTGAACGAGGGGCTCGCCGTCCGGCGGCGGCTGAGCGAGTACGCCCCGGGCCTCTACACCGAGGGCTACGCCAACGCGCTCCACGACCTTTCCGACCTGTACTGGCGCCACGACCGGCAGATCGCCGTACGGATCGTGCTGCGCCAGGCGCTGCCGCACTACCGGCGGCTGGCCCGGGTCGACGAGGGCGCGCGCCGGGGGCTGGCCGAGTGTCTGCACGACCTCGGCTCCAGCTACGGGACGTCCTGGGCGCTGGCCGACCGGGCGGTGACCGCGCTGCGCGAGGCGTACGGCCTGCGGGTGGAGCTGGCGGCCGCCGACCCGGCCCAGGAGGAGCAACTGGCCATGACGTGCGCGGCGTTGTGCCGGGCCCTGCTGAAGGCGAGCGTCTTCCCCGAGGCCGTGCGGGTCGCGGAGCACGAGGTGCGGCTGCGCCGCGGATTCCTCGCCGTGGACCCGGAAGGCCAGGAGTGGCCCTTCTGTTCCGCCCTGCTGCGGCTGGCCAACAGCCGGGCGAGGGCGGGCGAGGACGCGGCGGCCTGGCGGACCGCGCTGGAAGCGGAGGAGGCGTGCGTGGCGCTGCTCGCGCGCCACGATCAGCCGCCGGAGGACGCCGCGTGGCTGCTGCACGGGCTGGGCGAGACGCTGAGCCTGTGCGGGCGGCACGACGTACGGCGGGCCGCCCGTGCGCTGCGGCCGGCCCGGCGGGCCCTGCGTCTCTACCGGGACGTGGTGGCGGGGGACCCGAGCAAGCAGAACGGGCTCAGGTGGATCGTCGAGGGGCTGGCCAAGGCCCTGGAGCGGGTCGGCCGCCATGCGGAGGCCGTCGACGTACAGCTGCGAAGAGGAGTGTGACGCGATGACATCACCGTCGGCCGGCACCGGGCGGGAGGAGTTCCAGGAGGAGTCCGTCGAGGACATCCGGCGGGACGAGGAGAGCGCCGCCCGGCCGGCGGAGCTGTTCTACGGCAATGTCGGCGAGTTCGTCACGGACCGCTTCGTCCACTTCGTCTCCCGCCCGGCCCCGGGCTCCGGACGGGTGTGGTGTCCCGAGTGGTACCGCCACCCCGAGGCGCTGTCCCGGCTGGACTCGCTGTGGCGGGCCTGGGAGGCACTGCGCTGGGACGCCGGCCTCGGCATGTCCAACTGGTGGGTCCACCACCTCGACCCGACGGTGCGGGCCCTGCTCGACCCCGTCACCGGCCCCTTCACGCGGTGCGCGGACGGCCACAACCCCCCGGAGCCGCTCCTCGTGGAGACGCCCCCGGCCGAGCTGTTCGACGACCAGCGTCTGCCGACGTCGAGGAACCCGTTCGCCCTGGACTGACGGGCGGGTGGGTCAGAAGCCCAGGCGGCGCAGCTGCTTGGGGTCCCGCTGCCAGTCCTTGGCGACCTTCACATGGAGGTCCAGGAAGACCGGGGTGCCCAGCAGCGCCTCGATCTGCTTGCGGGACTTGATGCCGACGTCCTTCAGGCGCTTGCCCTTGGGGCCGATGATGATGCCCTTCTGGCTGGGGCGCTCGATGTAGACGAAGGCGTGGATGTCGAGGAGGGGCTTGTCGGCGGGGCGGCCCTCGCGGGGCAGCATCTCCTCGACGACGACGGCGATGGAGTGCGGCAGCTCGTCGCGGACGCCCTCCAGCGCGGCCTCCCGGATGAGCTCGGCGATCATGACCTGCTCGGGCTCGTCGGTGAGGTCGCCCTCGGGGTAGAGGGCGGGGCCCTCCGGCAGGAGGGGGACGATCAGGTCGGCCAGCAGGTCGACCTGCTTGTCGCCGACGGCCGACACCGGGACGATCTCGGCCCACTCGAAGCCCAGCTCCTTGCCGAGCTGGTCGATCGCGATGAGCTGCTCGGCGAGCCGCTGCCCCTCCACGAGGTCGGTCTTGGTGACGATCGCGATCTTCGGCGTCTTCTTGATGGACGCCAGCTCCTTGGCGATGAACCGGTCACCGGGGCCGAGCTTCTCGTTCGCCGGGAGGCAGAAGCCGATCACGTCGACCTCGGCCCACGTGGTGCGGACGACGTCGTTGAGGCGCTCCCCCAGCAGCGTGCGCGGCTTGTGGAGGCCGGGGGTGTCGACCAGGATCAGCTGGGCGTCCGGCCGGTGCACGATGCCGCGGACCGTGTGCCGCGTCGTCTGCGGCTGGTTCGCCGTGATCGCCACCTTCTGGCCGACCAGAGCGTTCGTGAGGGTGGACTTGCCCGCGTTGGGGCGGCCCACGAAGCAGGCGAAACCGGCGCGGTGGGCGGCCTCGGCCGGCTGCTCGGATGACTGGGTACGAACGCTCATGGCGCCCATTGTCCCTGATCGACAGAGCCCGTCTGCCCTGAGCCCTCCCTCGTAACGCCGTGAGCTGGAAGTTCAAGGTCAACTACCCGGTGCTGGAGTCCCGGGCTTGCACAACGGGCATCACTGGCGGTGATGCGTCGTTTGCGTCCAGTCGCACCCCGGGGCTGTCGGGGTGGGCCAGGGACCGCTGACTCGGCCCCGCATCGCCACAACCGAATGTACGCATCCGTACGAGATGCCACTGCGCGTTCGACATTGATCACCCGATCAAGTGAACGCGGAGGTTGTGATTGACGGGTCCGCGCTGCACTCATCGGCGTCTTCGGGCCCGAGTCGATGACCAGCAGGGCCGAGGACCAGGAGCACACCGGTCGCGACCTTACGGTCCACGCCGAGACCGCATACGATCACGGCGTCCTGGGCCATGGCGCCCCGGTCAGCTCCTCCCTCGTGATCCCCTCCGCCCCCTCCGTCCAGAAAGCCAGAATCCAGGCATGAAGCTCATCACCGCGATCGTCAAGCCGTACCGCCTCGACGAGGTCAAGACCGCCCTCCAGGAGATGGGCGTGCACGGTCTGACCGTCAGCGAGGCCAGCGGCTACGGGCGCCAGCGCGGCCACACGGAGGTCTACCGCGGCGCCGAGTACCAGGTCGACCTGGTCCCCAAGGTGCGGATCGAGGTCGTCGTCGACGACACGGACTCCGAGGCCGTGATCGAGGCGATCGTGAGGGCCGCGCAGACCGGCAAGATCGGCGACGGCAAGGTGTGGGCGCTGCCGGTGGAGACGGTCGTACGGGTGCGGACGGGCGAGCGGGGTCCCGACGCGCTCTGAGGCGACGGAACCGGCATGAGGGGTGGTGCGGGCCCGCGGGTCGCACCACCCCTCACTCATGGGCGCTCGGCTCAGTCGAAGACGAACGGGCCCGGCGACTGCGGTCCGCTCGCCGTGCAGTTCACGGGGAAGCCGAAGACGACCATCTGCAGGGAGCCGCCGTACGCCTCCAGGCTGTCGCCGGGGGCGACGGTGCCGGTGAGCGGGCCGACGACCATGCCGTCGCCGGCGGCCAGCGCCGGGTTCTCGGTGCCGGTGAAGGAGGTGGTGCCGCCGCCCGCCTTCACGAAGGTGAGCGTCGACTGGATGGAGTCCTCGGCGAAGGCGATCGGTGCGGTGATCTCCGAGGAGGAGAGGGTCACGGTGGCGGACGTGCCGTCCTGGGTGGCCGTGAGCGTGGCCGCGCCGGAGCCGCCGATCGCACAGCTGGCGTTGATCGTCGCGGACTGCGGGGTGACGGCCGCGGCGCTGGGGGCGAGAGCGAGGCCGGTGACGGCGAGCGTCCCCGCGGCGAACGCCGCGCCGACTCCGAGTCGTATGCGTCTCATCGAGCGATTTCCCTTCCCTTGCACGGGAGTTGTACGGGGCTTGGGGACAGCCCCGTACGGCCCGGTACGGGCATTGCCATGTGGGGGCGGAACAACGCGCGGCCGCGCGGCGGAATCTGACGGTCCGCCATAGGAACGGCTCCATTGAGACGCGCGGCGCCTGAGATTGCAAGAGAAGCTCTGCCGGTCGCACCCAGGGTCGACAAAAGTGGCCGAAGCCGTACGCCGCTTGCGGGTTCAACCACTTCCCGGCGGGCCGATGTCACGGCGTTCTGTCCCGCACCGCGCGAGTTGTCGGCGACGGGAGCCGGGTGTCCACTCGTCCGCGGGTGATTCTCCCGCGACCCGACAGGCTGTTACCGGCCGTAACACTAGCCTGCGGGAGGCCCCGGCGGGGCTCAGCCCGCCGTCACCGTCGCCCGCACCGTGCCGTCCGGACCCGCCAGCAGCACCGGGGTCCCCGCGCCGCCGAGGTCGCGCACGGCGGCGCGGTCCTCGTCGGAGACGGCGTCGGAGTCGCTCACCACGGCCGCCGCCTCCAGGGACTTCGCGCCGGAGGCCACCGCCATCGCGACCGCGGTGCGCAGCGCGCTGAGCCGCAGGGAGTCCAGGGCGACGGTTCCCGCGACGTACGTCCGGCCCGTCTCGTCGCGTACGGCCGCGCCCTCGGGCACGCCGTTGCGGGCCCGCGCGGAACGGGCCAGGGTGACGATCTTGCGGTCCTCGGGGTCGAGCGCGCTGCTGTCGGTCATGATCCGAGCATACGTAGCCGCGCGGCCGGTGCCCGCGCTCACCCCGCCACCGGGTACAGGGCCCCGCGCCTGCCCTCCGGCGAGACCAGCCGCTCCAGCTTGGCCGCGGTGTCCGCCTCGTCCAGCGGGGTGTGGAGCACGATGGTCAGATCGGGGCGGGCCGGCATCTTCATCACACTGGACTCCAGGCAGAGCAGCCCGAGCACCGGATGGTCCAGCTCCTTGCGGATCTGCCCGGCGTCCTCGATGTCCCGCCGCTCCCACAGGTCCGTGAACTCGGGGCTCGCCGCCATGAGCCGGGCCAGCAGCTCCCGCAGCCCCTCGTCGTCGGGCGTCGCCGAGCACGCCGCCCTGAACTGGGCGACGACCGAGCAGGCGTTCGCCTCCCAACTCCGGGACCGGGAGCGGTACATCGGGTCGGTGAAGAAGTCCAGGAGGCAGTTCTGGGTGACACCCGGCCGCATCCCGAGGACGAGGGCGGCCGCGTCGTTGTGGAGGACGCTGTTGTAGTACCGGTCCATGATGTGCGCCGGGTACGGCATCCACGCGTCCAGCATGCGCCGCAGCCCGTCGCACATGTCGTGCCGCTCGGGCTCCGCCTCGGGGACGGGCGGGTTGAGCCCGGCGAGGAGATACAGGTGCCGCCGTTCGGCGCCGCTGAGGCGCAGCACCCGGGCGACGGCGTCCAGCACCTGCGGGGAGACGGAGATGTCCCGTCCCTGCTCCAGCCACTGGTACCAGGAGGCGCCCACGCCCGCGAGGACGGCGACCTCCTCACGGCGCAGGCCGGGCGTACGGCGCCGGGCCCCGCCGTCGGGCAGCCCGGCGTCGGCCGGGGAAACCCGGGCCCGCCTGCTCATCAGGAACTCACGCAGTTCGGTGCGGCGGTGCGTCCTGCCCGCCGCGGTCCCCGCGACCACTGCCACGTGTCCTACTCCCCCGGTTCGACGGCATGCCGGCACCCGCCCCGCCGCCGATCGCCGGCTGGTGGTGCCACCACCAGGACAACTGCCCGCTCCCCACGGCTATTCCGGCCGCCGCACTGTCTTCCCATGGCAATCGACACCAAGTCCCCGGCCGCCGCCCCCGGCGGACGCACCACCCTGTCCCCACGCGACCGTCTCGTCCTGTTCGTCCTGTGCGCCGCCCAGTTCATGGTCGCGCTCGACTTCTCCGTCCTGAACGTGGCGCTGCCCCTCCTCGGCCCCGACCTCGGCATGAGCCCGTCGGCGCTCCAGTGGGCGGTGACGGCGTTCGCGCTGCCCTCCGGCGGATTCCTGCTCCTCTTCGGCCGGGTCGGCGACCTGTACGGCCGCCGCCGGCTGTTCCTCGCCGGGCTGGCCCTGTTCGGCGCGGCCTCGGTGCTGGCGACGTTCGCCTGGGACCCGGCGTCGTTCCTGGCGGGCCGCGCGCTCCAGGGTCTCGGCGCGGCGGCGATCGTGCCGACGGGCATGTCGCTGCTGACGACCACGTTCCCGGAGGGGCCGGCCCGTGACCGGGCCCTCGGTGTCTCGGGCACCGTGCTGTCGCTGGGCTTCACCTTCGGGATGGTGGCCGGCGGGGTGATGACCGACGCGCTCGGCTGGCGCTCCACGATGGGTCTGCTCGCCGTCTTCGCGCTGCTGGTGCTGCCGCTGGCCCCCGGTCTGCTGCCCGAGTCCCGCACCCCGCAGCGCCCGCGGCTGGACGTGCCCGGCGCGATCACGGTCACCGGTGGTCTGCTGGCCGTCATCTACGCCCTGTCCACGGCGGCGGAGCGCGGCTTCGGCGGCGCCGACGTGATCGGCACGCTCGTCGTGGGGCTCGCCCTGCTGGTGGCCTTCGTCCGCGTCGAGTCCCGTGCGAAGGAGCCGCTGGTGTCCCTGCCGATGCTGCGGCGCCGGACGGTGGCGTGGGGCAACCTGGGCGGACTCGTCACCTTCTCGATGATGTCGACCGTGGTCTTCGTCCTGACGCTGTACCTCCAGGAGACCCTCGGGCTGTCGGCGTTCGAGACGGGCCTGGTCTTCGGCACCCAGGGGGTGCTGTCGGCGGTGGCCGGCACATACGCCCCCCGGGTCATCGGCCGCTTCGGCGCCCGCCCCACCCTGGCCGTCTCCCTGGCCGGCCAGGGCCTGCTGACCGCCGCCCTGCTGGGCATCGGCGAGGCCGGCTGGTCGGTGTGGCTGGCGGTGACCGCGGTGTCCCTGGCGAGCATGTGCCACCTGGGCGCGATCATCTCCTACGGCCTGACCGTGACCTCCGGTGTCCCCGACCGCGAACAGGGCCTCGCCACCGGCCTCGTCACCTCCACCCAGCAGGTCGGCATCACCGTCGGCATCCCGCTGCTCGGCGTCCTCGCCACCACCTCGGGCGATCTGCTCGCCGGGGTCCATCTGGTCCTCGCCCTGGACACGGCGATCGTCCTGGCGGCGGCGGTCCTGGTCGCGGTGGGCCTGCGGGTGCGGCGCGGCGCGTCAGGGACGG
The DNA here is from genome assembly GCF_001419765.1 of Streptomyces torulosus. Lineage (GTDB taxonomy): Bacteria > Actinomycetota > Actinomycetes > Streptomycetales > Streptomycetaceae > Streptomyces > Streptomyces torulosus. The sequence continues at coordinate 5,151 of NZ_LIRK01000345.1, read as the reverse complement.
TCGAGGCGCAGCCGCTCGGCTCGCGGTAGCCCGGCCACGACCAGGTCGTACGAGTCCTCGATGAGCTCCCGGACAACGGCGTCCGGGAGATCGCCGTCGACCGTCACCGTGTTCCAGTGACGCTTGTTCATGTGGTAGCCGGGGGCGATCAGGCCGGGGTGTTCACCGCGCAGCCGGACCGCGTCCTCGGGGTCGCACTTGAGGTTGACCTTCAGGGGCCGCTGCTCCGTCCAGCTCAGCGCGAACATCTTGCCGAGGACCTTGAAGACGGAGATCTCCGGACGGAACGGGAAGTCCTCGACGGCCTCGTCGAACGACAGGCAGAAAGCGCGCAGTTCGTCGGGGCTCACTCCGCCTTCGTCTCCTCCAGTGGCGGCCCGACCGGGCCGATCGGCTCCACCAGCACCGTGACGATCTTGTTCCGACGGCCGGCCGCGGCCTCCGCGGTGAGCCGCAGTTCCCGCCCGTCGGGCAGTTCCACGACCGAGGAGGCACCGGCGATGGGCACCCGCCCCAGCGCCTTGGCGAGAAGACCGCCGACGGTCTCCACGTCCTCGTCGTCGTAGGCGTCGAGCCCGTACAGCTCGCCGAGGTCGGTGATGTCGAGGCGGGCGGTGACCCGGTGGCGGTCGTCGCCGAGCTCCTCCACCGGGGGCAGCTCCCGGTCGTACTCGTCGGTGATCTCGCCGACGATCTCCTCCAGGATGTCCTCGATGGTGACGATGCCGGCGGTGCCGCCGTACTCGTCGATGACGACGGCGACGTGGTTGCGCTCCTGCTGCATCTCGCGGAGCAGATCGCCGGCGTTCTTGGTGTCGGGGACGAAGACCGCGGGGCGCATGGCGGTGGAGACCAGTTCGTTCTCGGCGTCGCGGTTGATGTGCGTCCTGCGGGCCATGTCCTTGAGGTAGACCACGCCGACGATGTCGTCCTCGCTCTCCCCGGTGACGGGGATACGGGAGAAGCCGGACCGCAGGGCGAGGGTGAGCGCCTGGCGGATCGTCTTGTACCGCTCGATGACGACGAGGTCGGTGCGCGGGACCATCACCTCCCGGACGAGGGTGTCGCCGAGTTCGAACACCGAGTGCACCATGCGGCGCTCCTCGGCCTCGATCAGCGACTCCTGCTCGGCGAGGTCGACCAGTGCGCGCAGCTCCGCCTCGGATGCGAAGGGGCCGCGGCGGAAGCCCTTGCCGGGGGTGAGCGCGTTGCCGATGAGGATCAGCAGGGCCGGGACGGGGCCCATGATCCGGGCCAGCGGCAGCAGCACGTACGCCGCGGCCGTGGCCGTGTTCAGGGGGTGCTGGCGGCCGATGGTGCGCGGGGAGACGCCGACGGCGACATAGGAGACGAGGACCATGACGCCGATGGCGACGACCAGCGCCTCCCAGGTCTCGTCGAACTCCTGGAGGCACGCGTAGGTGACGAGCCCGGCGGCGGCCATCTCGCAGGCCACGCGCACCAGGAGCGCGACGTTCAGATAGCGGGTCGGGTCGGCCGCGACCTGGGCGAGCTTGGCGCTGCCGCGCCGCCCCGACCGTACGGCCTCCTCGGCCCGGAAGCTGGAGACCCGCGCGAGGCCCGCCTCCGCGCAGGCGGCGAGCCAGGCGACGACGACCAGGGCGACGGCACCGCTGACGAGGGATGCGCTCATGACACGGTCGGGGCCGGGGACGGGCCGGTGAGGCCCTTCTCCGCGCGCCAGCCGTCCACGATGGCCGCCTGCAGACCGAACATCTCGGCCTTCTCGTCGGGCTCCTCGTGGTCGTAACCGAGGAGGTGCAGCACTCCGTGGACGGTCAGGAGCTGGAGCTCCTCGTCCATGGAGTGCTGCGTGGCCGCTTCCTTGCCCTGCTTCTCGGCGACCTCGGGGCACAGCACGATGTCCCCGAGGAGGCCCTGCGGCGGCTCGTCGTCGTCCTTGGACGGCGGACGCAGCTCGTCCATGGGAAAGGACATGACATCCGTCGGGCCGGGCAGGTCCATCCACTGGATGTGCAGCTGCTCCATGGCGTCGGCGTCCACGACGATCACCGACAGTTCGGAGAGCGGGTGGATGCGCATCCGCGCGAGTGCGTAGCGGGCGATGTCGAGGATCGCCTGCTCGTCGACCTCGGTTCCGGACTCGTTGTTGACGTCGATCGACATGGCGCTGTGCTTGTCTACTTCCCCTTGTGCCCGGCCCTGCCGCGGCTCTTGTGGGAGCCGTTCTGGGTGCCGTGCTGGCTGTCGTACTGCTCGTACGCGTCGACGATACGGCCGACGAGCTTGTGCCGGACGACATCCTGCGACGACAGCCGGGAGAAGTGCACGTCCTCGACGCCGTCCAGGATGTCCTGGACCTGGCGCAGACCGGACTTCGTGCCGTCCGGCAGGTCGACCTGCGTCACGTCACCCGTGATCACGATCTTCGAGTCGAAGCCGAGGCGGGTGAGGAACATCTTCATCTGCTCGGGCGAGGTGTTCTGGGCCTCGTCGAGGATGATGAAGGCGTCGTTGAGCGTGCGGCCGCGCATGTACGCCAGGGGCGCGACCTCGATGGTCCCGGCGGCCATGAGCCGCGGGATCGAGTCGGGGTCGAGCATGTCGTGCAGCGCGTCGTACAGCGGGCGCAGGTAGGGGTCGATCTTCTCGTAGAGGGTGCCCGGCAGGAAGCCGAGCCGCTCGCCGGCCTCGACGGCGGGGCGCGTCAGGATGATGCGGTTGACCTGCTTGGACTGCAGGGCCTGTACGGCCTTGGCCATCGCCAGGTAGGTCTTGCCGGTGCCGGCGGGGCCGATGCCGAAGACGATGGTGTGCTTGTCGATGGCGTCGACGTACCGCTTCTGGTTGAGCGTCTTGGGGCGGATGGTGCGGCCGCGCGAGGACAGGATGTTCTGCGTGAGCACTTCGGCCGGGGTCTCCTGGCCGTCGCTCTTGCCGTTCTCACTCGCTCTCAGCATGGCGATCGAGCGTTCCACTGCGTCCTCCGTCATCGGCTGTCCGGTGCGGAGCACCAGCATCATCTCGTCGAACAGGCGCTGGACGAGAGCGACTTCCGGGGCGTCGCCGACCGCGCTGATCTCATTGCCCCGGACGTGGATGTCGACCGCCGGGAAGGCCTTCTCGATCACGCGCAGGAGGGAGTCGCCGGAACCCAGCACGGTCACCATGGGGTGCGCCGCGGGGACGGTGAACTGCGCTCTCGCCTTGCCCTGCGCGGGGGTGTGAGCTGTGGGTGTCTGAGTCATGGGCCGGCTCTGGGGCCGCACGTCCTCCTTGTAACGGCTCGCAGGCCCTGTGCGGGGGCTGCGCTTGCGATTCAAGGGTACGCCGGGGCACCGACAACGCCGTAGGAGTTTTCGACGGTGCGGATGAGCTCGGGGGGCTCGGTGGCTCAGCGCCAGAGGGGGGCGCCCGCCGTGCCCCCCGTCGCGGCCTCGATCCTGGCTCTGGTCTCCGTCATCACCCGCACGATGCGGTCCTCGTGGGCCGGGGTCAGGCGGGTGGTCGGCACCGAGCAGCTGATGGCGTCGCGGGCCGGGGTGTCGTAGCGCAGGGCGAAGCCGAAGCCGACGATGCCGGGGACGCCCTCCTCCCGGTCGACGGAGTGGCCGCGGGCGCGGGTGGCGGCGAGGTCGGTGACGAGGGACGCGCGGGTGGTGCGGGTGCGGGGGGTGAGCGCCTCGTACGGGCCCTCGGGCAGCGTCTCGTCGGGGCGCTCGGCGAGGAGGGCCTTGCCGAGGGCGCCGGCGTGGGCGGGGAGGCGGCGGCCGACGCGGCTGATCGTGCGCAGGTACTCGTGGGACTCGCGGGTGGCCAGGTAGGCCACGTCCATGCCGTCGAGGCGAGCCAGGTGGATGGTCTCGCCGAGCGCCTCGGACGCCTCGTCGAGGTACGGCCGTACGGCGCGGACGCGCGGGTCGGAGTCGAGGTAACCGGTGCCGGTGAGCAGGGCGCGGATGCCGATGCCGTAGAGGGAGCCGGTGGTGTCCGTCCGGACCCAGCCCCGGCCGATCAGCGTCTGAAGCAGCGCGTACATCGAGCTGCGCGGGACCCCCAGCGCGTCCGCCAGTTCCTGGAGCCGGGCCGGCCGGTCGCCGCGGGCGGCCAGCAGCTCCAGCAGGTCGAGGGTGCGCGCGGCCGATTTCACCTCACGGACGCCCCCCGCGCCCTCTGTCTCCGCCATGCGCCGATCGTAAGCGGCCGGGTCCTGCCCATTGACGCCGGTCATTCATATATCTAACCTCCATCCTCATACATGGAGAACGTCTACATAGGGAGATGACGTTCAGTTGGGCCTCGACTCGGACCTCCCCACGGCCACGGTCCGGCGGCTGCGCGACGGCATGGCGAACGGCGTCCTGTCGTTCCCGCTCACCAGCTTCCGCGCCGACGGCTCCCTCGACCTCGACGGCTTCACCGCGTACCTCGACGGGCAGGTCGCCACCGGCCCCGGCGCCGTCTTCCCCGCCTGTGGCACGGGCGAGTTCTTCTCCCTGGACGAGGACGAGTACCGGCAGGTCGTGACCACCGCCGTGGAGGTGACGGCCGGGCGGGTGCCGGTGGTGGCCGGGACCGGCTACGGATGGGCGCAGGCCGTACGGTTCGCGCGGATCGCCGAGGAGGCCGGCGCCGACGCGCTGCTGGTGCTGCCGCACTACCTGGTGGCCGCCCCGCAGGACGGGCTGGTCGGCCAGGTGGAGGAGATCGCCGCGCGGACCCGGCTGCCGCTCATCGTCTACCAGCGCGACCAGGTCTCCTTCACCGCCGACTCGCTCCGCCGGATCGCCCGCGTCCCGAACGTCGTCGGCCTGAAGGACGGGCACAGCGACCTCGACCGGCTCCAGCGCCTCACCCTCGCCGCCCCCGAGGGCTTCCTCTTCTTCAACGGCGCCGCGACCGCCGAGGTGCAGGCCCGCGCGTACGCCACGGTCGGTGTCCCGGCGTACTCCTCCGCCGTCCACGCCTTCGCGCCCGAGATCGCCGGGGCGTTCTTCGGCGCGTTGCGGCGCGGTGACGACCCGGCGGTGGAGAGGCTGCTGCGTGCGTTCTACGTCCCCCTCGTCGAGCTGCGGGACCGGCGGCCCGGGTACGCGGTGTCGCTGGTGAAGGCGGCCGCCCGGCTGCGCGGCCGTCCCGTCGGCCCGGTCCGCGCCCCGCTCACCGACC
>NZ_LIRK01000344.1 GCF_001419765.1 Streptomyces torulosus | reverse complement strand
AACGCCCTGTGCCCCGGCCCGGTCAACACCCCGCTGCTGCAGGAGCTGTTCGCCAAGGACCCGGAGCGGGCCGGGGCACAGGGCGTTGACGCGGATGCCCTCCCGGGCGAACTGCACGCCCAGCTCCCGGGACATGGCCAGCACACCGCCCTTGGAGGCCGTGTACGAGATCTGGGAGGTCGCCGCGCCCATCCGGGCCACGAAGGAGGCGGTGTTGATGATGGAGCCCTTGCCCTGGCGCCGCATGTACGGGATGGCGGCCTTGCAGCACAGGTAGACGGAGGTGAGGTTGACCTCCTGGACCCGCTTCCAGGCCTCCAGGCCGGTCTCCAGGATGGAGTCGTCGTCGGGCGGGGAGATCCCCGCGTTGTTGAAGGCGATGTCGACGCTGCCGTAGGTGTCGTACGCGGCCTTGAACAGCGCCTCCACCTGCTCGGCGTCGGTGACGTCGACCTTCACGAAGATCCCGCCGACCTCCTCGGCGGCCGCCTTGCCGCGTGCCTCGTCCACGTCGCCGCAGACGACGTGGGCGCCCTCGGAGGCGAGGCGGCGGGCGGTGGCGAGGCCGATGCCGCTGCCGGCGCCGGTGATGACGGCGGTACGGCCGACGAGTCGGCGGCAGATGGTGTCCTGGGGCTGGGTCACAGTGCGGGGCCCTCCGTGCTGATGAAGACGTTCTTGGTTTCGGTGAAGGCGGTCAGGGCGTCCGGGCCGAGTTCGCGGCCGATGCCGGACTGCTTGAAGCCGCCGAAGGGCGTCCAGTAGCGGACGCTGGAGTGGGAGTTGACGGACAGGTTGCCCGCGCGGACGGCCTGGGAGACACGCAGGGCGCGGCCGACGTCCCGGGTCCAGATGGAGCCGGAGAGTCCGTACGGGGTGTCGTTGGCGAGGCGGATCGCATCGGCCTCGTCGTCGAAGGGGAGGACGACGGCGACCGGGCCGAAGACCTCCTCGGCGGCCACGCGCGCGTGCGGTTCGACACCGGTGAGAACGGTCGGCGGGAACCAGAAGCCGGGGCCCTCGGGGGCCTTGCCGCGAATGCCGGGCGCGTCCGGGTCGACGTACGCGCGGACGCGGTCGAGCTGGACGGCGGAGATCAGCGGGCCCATCTGGGAGGCCTCGTCGGCCGGGTCGCCGACGCGGACCGACTCGATGCCGGGGGCGAGGAGGTCGAGGAAGCGGTCGTGGACGGAGCGCTGCACGAGGATGCGGGTGCGGGCGCAGCAGTCCTGGCCGGAGTTGTCGAGGAACGACATGGGGGCGGCGGCCGCCGCGGCTTCGAGGTCGGAGTCGGCGAAGACGATGTTGGGGCTCTTGCCGCCGAGTTCGAGGGTGACGCGCTTGAGGAGCGCCGAGCCCTTGGCCAGTACCTGCTTGCCGACGGCCGTCGAACCGGTGAAGACGATCTTCGCAACGCCGGGGTGTTCGACGAGGGCGTTGCCCGTGACGGCGCCGTGTCCGGGCAGCACCTGGAACAGGCCCTCGGGGAGCCCCGCCGCACGTGCCAGCTCCGCGAGGCGGAGGGCGGTGAGCGGGGTGGTCTCGGCCGGTTTGAGGAGCACCGCGTTGCCCGCCGCGAGCGCGGGGGCGACACCCCAGGCCGCGATGGGCATCGGGAAGTTCCAGGGGGCGATCACGCCGACCACGCCGAGGGGTTCGAGGATGGTGACGTCGAGGCCGCCGGGGACGGGGATCTGCCGTCCGGTGAGCCGTTCGACGCCGCCGGCCGCGTAGTCCAGCAGGTCCCGGACGTTGCCGGCCTCCCAGCGGGCGTTGCCGATGGTGTGCCCGGCCTCGCGGACCTCCAGGAGGGCCAGCTCCTCCAGGTGCTCGTCCACGGTGACGGCGAACCGGCGCAGCAGCCGGGCCCGGTCGGCGGGGGCCAGCGCGGCCCAGGCCCGCTGGGCCTTCGTCGCCAGGGAGACGGCCGCGTCGACGTCCGCCGGGGTGGCGGCGGGGACGGTGGCGACGACCTCCTCGGTGGCGGGGTTCAGCACCTGGAGCTGCTGCTCGTACTGCGGGGACTGTCCGGACAAGTAAGGGCCTTTCCGCGGGGCGTGGTTCACAGGCGTTCGAAGGAGCGGCGCAGCTCCCAGTCGGTGACGGCGGCGTCGAAGGCGGCGAGTTCGACCCGCGCCATGTTGAGGTAGTGGGCGACGACCTCGTCGCCGAAGGCGGCCTTGGCGATGGGGCTGTTGCCCCACAGCTCGGCGGCCTCGCGCAGGGTGGTCGGCACATGGGCGTAGTCGCCGGTGTACGCGTTGCCCTCGCACACGTCCGGCAGTTCCAGCTTCTGCTCGATGCCGTACAGCCCGGCCGCGACGAGCCCGGCGACGGCGAGGTGCGGGTTGACGTCGCCGCCGGGGAGCCGGTTCTCGAACCGCATGGAGCGGCCGTGGCCGACGACCCGCAGGGCGCAGGTCCGGTTGTCGTGGCCCCAGGCGACGGCGGTGGGGGCGAAGGAGCCCGGCTGGAACCGCTTGTAGGAGTTGATGTTGGGCGCGTAGAGCAGCGAGAAGTCACGGAGGGCGGCGAGCTGCCCGGCGAGGAAGTGCTGCATGACCTGCGACATCCCCTGGCCGTCGGCCATCACGTTGGCTCCGTCGGCGTCCGCGAGGGACAGGTGGATGTGGCAGGAGTTGCCCTCGCGTTCGTTGTACTTGGCCATGAAGGTGAGGGAGACGCCCTCCTGGGAGGCGATCTCCTTGGCGCCGGTCTTGTAGATGGCGTGCTGGTCGCAGGTGATGAGGGCGTCGTCGTACTTGAAGGCGATCTCGTGCTGGCCGGGGTTGCACTCGCCCTTCGCGGACTCGACGGTCAGCCCGGCGGCCGCCATCTCGTTGCGGATCCTCCTGAGGAGGGGCTCGATACGGCCGGTGCCGAGGACCGAGTAGTCGATGTTGTACTGGTTGGCCGGGGTGAGGCCCTTGTACCCGGCGTCCCAGGCCTGCTCGTAGGTGTCCTTGAAGACGATGAACTCCAGCTCCGTGCCGACCTTGGCGGTGAAGCCCAGTTCGGCGAGGCGCTCCAACTGGCGGCGGAGGATCTGGCGGGGGGCGGCGACGACCGGTGAGCCGTCGTTCCACGCGAGGTCGGCGATCAGCATGGCCGTGCCCTCGTTCCAGGGCACCCGGCGCAGGGTGGACAGGTCCGGGTGCATGGCGAAGTCGCCGTAGCCCCGGTCCCAGGAGGACATCGCGTAGCCGTCGACGGTGTTCATCTCGGTGTCGACGGCGAGGAGGTAGTTGCAGCCCTCGGTGCCGTGGGCGAGGACCTCGTCGAGGAAGAAGCGGGCGGCGAACCGCTTGCCCTGGAGTCGCCCTTGCATGTCGGGGAAGGCCAGGACGACAGTATCGATCTCGCCGCCGGCGACGAGGGTGTGGAGTTCCTCGACGGAGAGCGGGGGTGTGCGGTCTGCCACGGGAAAGCCTCCTAGGGGCTTCTTCGGCCATCCGGGAGCCATAAGGTATTACCCGGAACCTTTTATGGGAAGGGGGTACCGCCACATGTCGCGGACAGGGGCGGGACCAGAGAGTCCGTGGGCCGATGACCGGCTGGCGTCCGTACTGCGTCCGGTGCGGGCGGGCAACGGCTTCGAGGAGGCCCTGGAGCAGATCCTCCAGGTGGTCCGGCTCGGTCTGGTGCCGGGCGGCGAGCGCCTGCCGGCCGAACGCGACCTGGCCGAACGGCTCGGGATCAGCCGGGTGACGCTGCGCGAGGTCCTGAAGGTGCTGCAGGAGCAGGGCCTGGTCGAGGCGCGACGCGGCCGCTACGGGGGAACCTTCGTGCTGTCGCGCGCCGAGACCCCGGGCGAGGACGAACTGCGTCGACGACTGAAGGACATCGACGTCGAGGACACGCTGCGCTTCCGCGAGGTGCTGGAGGTGGGCGCGGCCGGGCTGTGCGCGGCGCACAGCCTGACCGACGAGCAGGCCGAGCGACTGCGTACGGCCCTGGCCCGGACCCGCGAGGCACCGCTCACGGAGTACCGCCGGCTGGACACCCTGTTCCACCTGACCATCGCCGAGCTGTCCGGTTCCCCGTCGCTCGCCGCCCAGTACGCCGGTGTGCGCGCGGGGGTGAACGACCTGCTCGACTGCATCCCCCTGCTGGTGCGCAACCTGGAGCACTCGCAGCAGCAGCACACGATCCTGGTGGAGGCGGTGCTCGACGAGGACGCCGAGGCGGCGCGGGAGATCATGCGGGAGCACTGCGCGGGTACGGCGGCCCTGCTGCGCGGCTTCCTCGGGTGAGACCGACAGGCCCGGCGCGCACGCCCGGACGGGACATGGATTTACGACCGCTTAACGCAGGGGTATTGCTTTTCGGTCACCCACCCCACAAAGGTATGGATCCATTCCTTTGAGTGGGGAGAGTGCCCATGTCCCTGAAAGCCACGGACACCGCCGACGCGGCGGACGACTACCTGGAGCGCAGAACGCTCCGCCGGGGCAGCGCCGGCTGGGTCCTGCTGACCGGCCTCGGCGTCGCCTATGTCGTCTCCGGCGACTACTCCGGCTGGAACCTCGGCCTGGCGAAGGGCGGCTTCGGCGGTCTGGCGATCGCCACGGTGCTCATGGGCACCATGTACGCCTGCATGGTCTTCGCCCTCGCGGAACTCTCCGCGATCCTGCCCACGGCGGGCGGCGGCTACGGATTCGCCCGCCGGGCGCTCGGGCCGTGGGGCGGCTTCCTGACCGGCACGGCGATTCTGATCGAGTACGTGCTCGCCCCGGCCGCCATCGTGATCTTCATCGGCGACTACGTCGAGTCGCTGGGCCTGTTCGGCCTGACGTCGAGCTGGCCGGTCTACCTGTTCTGCTTCGCGTTCTTCATCGGCATCCATCTCTGGGGTGTCGGTGAGGCACTGATCGCCAGCTTCGTCGTCACCGGTATCGCGGTCCTCGCCCTGATCGTGTTCGCCCTGGGCGCGCTGCCCGACTTCAGTGTGTCCGCGCTCGACGACATCCCGGTCGACACGAGCGCCTTCGGCGCGAGTTCCTGGCTACCCATGGGGCTGCTGGGCATCTGGGCGGCGTTCCCGTTCGGCATGTGGTTCTTCCTCGGCGTCGAGGGCGTGCCGCTGGCCGCCGAGGAGACGAGGGACCCGGCCCGCACGCTGCCGAAGGCCATCCGCTGGTCGATGGGCGTCCTGGTGGTGCTGGCGGTGATCACCTTCTTCGCCGCGGCCGGGGCGCGTGGCTCGGCCGCCATCCAGGACGCCGGCAACCCGCTGGTCGAGGCGCTCCAGCCGGACGGCAAGGCCACGGCGCTCAGCCGTTTCGTGAACTACGCCGGCCTGGCGGGCCTCGTGGCCTCGTTCTTCTCCCTGATCTACGCGGGATCGCGCCAGCTCTTCGCGCTGTCCCGGGCCGGCTACCTCCCCCGGGTCCTGTCCCTCACCAGCGGCCGCAAGGCCCCGTACCTGGGGCTGCTGGTGCCGGGCACGATCGGCTTCGCACTGGCCGCCGGCACCGGGGACGGCGGCCGGATGCTGAACATCGCCGTCTTCGGCGCCACCATCAGCTACGCCCTGATGTCCCTGTCGCACATCGTGCTGCGCCGCCGGGAGCCGGGGCTCGAACGGCCCTACCGCACGCCGGGCGGCATCCTGACCTCCTCGGTCGCCCTCGTCCTCGCGTGCTCGGCCCTGGTGGCGACGTTCCTGGTGGACGTGACGGCGGCGTTCATCGCGCTCGGCGTGTACGCGGCAGCAGCCGCCTACTTCGGGCTCTACAGCCGCAAGCACCTGGTGGCGAAGGCACCGGAGGAGGAATTCGCGGCACTGGCTGCCGCCGAGGCAGAGTTGGCACGGGACTGACTCGTTCCGTCCCGCAGTTCCACGCATTTCATCAGTCAGGAGCACGTGTGACCAGGCCGCTGATCGGTGTGAGTACGTATCTGGAGTCCGGCGCTCGCTGGGGCGTCTGGGAGCTGGAGGCCGCACTGCTGCCGGTCGGCTACCCCCGGCTCGTACAGGCGGCGGGCGGCGTCGCCGCGATGCTCCCGCCGGACGACCCGTCGTACGCCGCCGCGGCGGTGGCCCGTGTCGACGGCCTGGTCATCGCGGGCGGCCCCGACGTGGACCCGGCCCACTACGCCGCGGAGCGCTCCCCGCGCTGTGGGCCTCCCGCGCCCACGCGGGACGCCTGGGAGCTGGCCCTGATCCGGGCGGCGCTGGACTCCGGGACGCCACTGCTGGGCATCTGCCGGGGCATGCAGCTGCTGAACGTGGCGCTCGGTGGCACACTCGTCCAGCACATCGACGGGCACGTGGCCGAGGTGGGGGTCTTCGGCCGTCACTCCGTGAAGCCGGTGCCGGGGACCCGTTACGCGGAGATCGCGCCCGAGGAGGCCGACGTACCGACGTACCACCACCAGGCCGTGGACCGCCTCGGAGAAGGCCTGGCGGCGTCGGCGTTCGCCACGGACGACGGCACGGTGGAGGCGATCGAACTGCCGGCCCCCTCGTGGGTCCTGGGCGTCCAGTGGCACCCCGAGATGGGCGAGGACCTGGGAGTGATGCGGGCGCTCGTGCGGGCGGCATCCTGACGGCGGGCGGCCGCCGAGGGCCTGCGACGCCGAGGGCCCTGGATGACCCAGGGCGAAGCCCGGGGCATCCAGGGGCGCGGGGAACTGCGCGACAGGCCACGACGAACCCGCGGCCGACACCGAGCTGGGCCCACGGGTCGAAGGGGCAGCGCCCCCGGAGGCTCCGCCCCGTCCACCCGGCGGATGAGGTCGGCTGTCCCCCGCGGGCTCGTCGTGGCTGTTCGCGCAGTCCCCGCGCCCCTGGGATGCCGGGGCTGCGCCCCGGCATCCCACCATTCAGTCAGCGGCCGGCGTGCCGCCCCGGGTCAGCCCCAACAGGTCCCGCGCCGGCCCCGCCGGCCGGTGGCCCGTCGGCCAGACCGCCCGCAGCGCACGGCGGAGGCGGACCCCGTCGACGGGG
>NZ_LIRK01000343.1:389-8514 GCF_001419765.1 Streptomyces torulosus | reverse complement strand
CGTCCCGTCCCGTCCCGTCCCCAGAGGCTCGACCCCTTCGACCCCGCGGGGGCCCAGGGGCCCAGCCCGCCGATGAAGCAGGGGCCTCCGGTGCTCGCTCGGCTGCGGACCGTCGTGGTCGCTCGCGCAGTTCCCCGCGCCCCTTAGGGTGCCTGCGGTCGGCTTCTGGCTCACCGCTTCGTCGTGGTCGCTCGCGCAGTTCCCCGCGCCCCTTTCCGTGGCTGCGGACCGCTTTTGGCTCACCGGCTCGTCGTGGTTCCCCGCGCAGTTCCCCGCGCCGCTATTGGTGGCTGCGGTCGGCTTCTTACGTACCGCCTCGGCCCGCTCCACCTCGTCCGGAGAGCGTCCGCCTACCCTGTAGGGCGCCCGGTGCGTCCGTCCCGCGATGAACGTGAGTCCCGATGTCCTCGACCGTGTCACCACCGGCGTCCTCCGTACCGCCTGTCATATCCGAGCCGGTCACGGTCGCGCCGTCGCGGCCGCTCGACCGGCGCTCGTCCCTCGCTCGGCGCGCCCCCCATCTGCTGGCCCTGGGTCTGTTCGTGGCGTACGCGACGGAGTCGGTCTGCCGGTACCGGTACATGGGGACACGCTCGTGGGACCTGGGGATATTCGAGCAGGCGGTGCGCGCGTACGCGCATCTGCGGGCGCCGGTCGTCGATCTCAAGGGGCCGGGGTTCCATGTGCTCGGCGATCACTTCAGCCCCGTCACCGCGCTGCTCGCGCCGTTCTACCGGGTCTTCCCCTCGCCCCTGACGCTGCTCGTCGCGCAGGCCGCGCTGTTCGCCCTGTCGGCGGTGCCGGTGACACGGGCCGCGACCCGGCGGCTGGGTCGGCCTCGGGGGCTGGCGATCGGCGTGGCGTACGGGCTGTCGTGGGGGCTCCAGCGGGCCGTGGACTTCGACTTCCACGAAGTCTGCTTCGCCGTGCCGCTGATCGGGTTCTCCCTGGAGGCGCTGCTCGCCCGGCGATGGCGGGCGGCGCTGCTGTGGGCCCTGCCGCTGGTGCTGGTCAAGGAGGACCTGGGGGTCACGCTGGCGGCGCTCGCGCTGCTCGTCGTGGTCCGGGCGGGGCGGCACGGTTCGCAGCGCGACGTCGCCCTCGGCGTCGCCGTCGCGTCGTTCGGCGCGGTCGCGGCGCTGGTCACCTTCACCATGATCATCCCGGCGTTCAACTCCTCCGGCGGCTACGACTACTGGAGCAAGGTCGCCGAGGCCGGCCCCTTCGACGGCCTCGACACCAAGATCCGCACCCTGCTGTGGCTGCTGGTCCCCACCACCGGGCTGCTCGCCCTGCGGTCACCGCTCCTGATCGCCGCCCTGCCCACCTTGGGCTGGCGTTTCCTGTCGTCGGACGACCACTACTGGGGCACGGCGTGGCACTACAGCGCCGTGCTGATGCCGATCGTGTTCCTCGCCCTCGTCGACGCGCTGCCCGCCGCGCGCCGCAGCCCCCGGCGGTGGCTGCGCTCGTACGCGTCCCATCTGCCCGCCGGGGTCGCCTCGGCGGCGCTGGCGCTGACGACCTCGCTGCCGCTGTCGGCGCTCACCGAGGCCGACGCCTACCGGGTGCCGGAGCGTGTGGTGGCCGTGGAGAAGCTGCTGGCCACGATCCCGGACGGCGCCACCGTGGAGTCCAACGTCGGCCCGATCAGCCGTCTGACGTCACGCTGCCGCGTCTTCTGGATCGGCCGGACCAAGGGCCTCGCCCCGGACTACATCGTCTTCAACAACTCCTCGCGGTGGGTCAAGGACGTTCCCCGGTACGCCCGTCAGCTGCATCCCCGGGACCGCTACGAACTCGACGGCCTCGTCCAGGGATACGTACTGCTGCGCCGCGTCTGACCCCCGGCGCCCGGGTGGCTCTGCGCCCCCGACTCCCCATCCCATGCCACGGGAATACGGAACACCTTCTTCTATTCCGCGCACTGCACCAAGGGACAATTGGCGCCCCTCCGTGGACATGGCACCGTGGCGATCGCTTCCCGAGCAGCAAGCCAACCAGAAACGGGGAAAACCATGACCACGTTACGCAGAGTAATTCCCGGCGCGACCCTTTCGGCGGTTCTTCTGCTGACCGGCGCCGCACCCGCCCTCGCCGGTCCCGCAGCGGACGGTGGGGCGTCCACGCAGGCGGTCGCCGGCGTCACCAAGGCGCAGAAGCTGTCGAAGCTGAGCACCCTGACGGGGAACTCGTCCGGCTCCCAGACCAAGTGGTTCACGGCGCTCGGGCAGCACCGGCAGCACAAGCCGGCGATCACGCAGTACAAGTTCAACTGGAGCACCAACTACTGCAATTCGTCACCGGAGAAGATCTGGGGCGGGTACGACTTCTCGTTCGCCTGCTACCGGCACGACTTCGGATACCGCAACTACAAGACGATCGCGGGCAAGGCCACATGGAAGCGGTCTCACAAACTCCGGATCGACCAGGCATTCCTGGGCGACATGAACCGGGCCTGCGGACAGAAGTTCTGGGCCGACCCGCTGACACCGCCCGTCCGTAAGAAGGCCAAGGCCGCGTGCCTGAAGACGGCGAAGAAGTACTACCAGGCCGTCCGCGCCGCCGGCTGACGCCGCCCCGCCCGACCGCGCGGGACCAGGCGGCACGCCGCCGCAGGACCGGGCGGCACGAAAACGGCGGGGCGTGGGGATCATCCCCCACGCCCCGCCGTCCCCGGTCCTCACAGCCCCTCGGGCGGGACCCCCGTACCGGTCCGAGGGGCCGGTCCCCCTAGCCCGGACCCGGCCCCGTCCCCGCCGGCATCATTCCGTCGCGATCGCGTTGAGGACGTTCATCCGTCCCGCCCTGAACGCCGGGACGAGGGCGGCGAACAGGCCCACGAACGCCGAGCCGATGAAGACACCGATGATGGTCGGCCACGGGATGTCCAGGACCTCCAGGCCCTCCAGGGCGAGAAGCCGCTGGGCGGTGGCGCCCCAGCCCATCCCCAGACCCAGGCCCAGCAGCGCGCCGAACAGGGCGATCACCACGGACTCCAGGCGGATCATGCGGCGCAGCTGGCGGCGGGAGAGACCGATGGCCCGCATGAGGCCGATCTCCCTGGTGCGTTCGACCACCGACAGGGCGAGGGTGTTCACGACACCGAGGATCGCGACGACGATGGCCAGGGCCAGCAGGCCGTACACCATGTTGAGCAGCTGACCGACCTGGTCCTGCAGGGCCTGCTTGTAGTCGGTCTGGTCCATGACCTTGACCGTGGGGTCCTTGGCGACGGCCGTCTTGAGCGCGGCGTACGCCTGGTCCTTGCTGCCCTCGTCCGCCTTGGCGAGCAGGGCCGTGTCCAGCGGCAGCCGCTCGGCCGGCACATGGCGTTCGACGGTCGTGAGGTTGGTGTACATCGCGCCCTTGTCGAGGCCCGTGTCGTCGGAGGTGATGGCCGCGAGCCGCAGCTTCGCGGTGCGACCCCCCTCGAAGGCCACGGTCAGGGTGTCGCCGACCTTCACGCCCGCCTTCTCGGCGAACTCGGAGCCGACGGACATCGCGTCGGCGCCGTACGCGGCCGCGAGGTCACCGGAGACGGTCTCGCGGCGCAGGTCCTCGGCGTAGGTGGCCTCGGCGGCGAGCAGCTGCCCCGACTCGGAGGTGCCGTCGGGCGCGGTCACCTTGGCCGGTGTCTCCTTCATCCGCGTGACGTGGCCGAGGCCCTCGACCCCTTCGACCGCCTTGACGGTGGCGGGGTTGAGGGGCTTGCCGCCGTTGCCCGCGGTGATGATGAAGTCGGCGCCGACCGACTTGTCCAGCTCGGCGGTGGCCGAGGTCACCATGGAGGAGCCGACCACGGAGAGGCAGGCGACCAGAGCCAGGCCGATCATGAGGGCCGCGCCGGTGGCGCCGGTGCGGCGGGGGTTGCGCAGCGCGTTGCGCTCGGCCATCCGACCGACGGGGCCGAAGGCCCGCAGCAGTACGGCGCTGAGCACCCGCACGACACCGCCCGCGAGGAGCGGGCCGATCACGACGAAGCCGATGAGGCTGAGGACGATGCCCACGCCGAGGATCAGCGAGCCCTGCTTCGCCTGGTCGGCGGTGGCAGCCAGGTAGAGCGCGAAGGCGCCGGCGCCGGTGAGCACCAGGCCGACCAGGCCCCGTACGAGTCCGGCCTTGCCGTCCGCCGGGGTGCCGGCGTCGCGCAGCGCGGCCATCGGGGAGACCTTGCCCGCGCGGCGGGCGGGCAGATAGGACGCGAGGACGGTGACCACGATGCCCAGCAGCATGCCGATGGCGGGGGTGGTCCACCGCACCGTCAGGTCGCGGGTGGACAGTTCCATGCCGACGGCCGACATGAGCTTCATCAGGCCGACCGCGAGGCCGACGCCCGCGCCGACACCGATCAGCGAGCCGAGGACGCCGAGCAGTGTCGCCTCGACGAGCACCGACCGGTTGACCTGTCCGCGGGAGGATCCGACGGCCCGCATCAGACCGATCTCGCGGGTGCGCTGGGCGACCAGCATCGAGAACGTGTTGATGATCAGGAAGACCCCGACGAGGAACGCGATCCCGGCGAAGCCGAGCATCCCGTACTTGATGACGTTCATGAACTCGTCGACGTCGCTGCGGTTGGCGTCCGCGGTCTCCTGCTGCGTACGGACCTTGTACGCCGTCTCCTGGACGCCCTTCGCGCCCTGCTCGCCCTTGGCGCCCTGCTCGGTCTGCGCCGTGAGCGTCGCCAGGGCCGAGCTGACGTTCCGCTTCAGCCGCGTGTCGCTGACGCCCGCCTCGGCGGTGACGTTGACCTGGGTGAACCGGCCGGTGGCGCCGAGGAGTCCGCGCTGCGCGGTGGCGGTGTCGAAGAAGACGACGGCGGCACCGGGGTTGGTCACCTTGAACGAGGCGATGCCGACGATCCGGGCGGTGATGTCCCCGCTGACGGTGATGGTGCGCAGCTCGTCACCGAGCTTCAGGCCGTGCTTGTCGGCGGTGTCGGCGTCGACCATCACCTGGGTCGGGCCGCGCGGGGCGTGCCCGGAGGTGATCTCCATGGAACGGAGGTCGTTCTTCGTCCAGTTGCCCGCGATGGTGGGGGCGCCGGTGGAGGACCCCATGTTCTTGTTGTCGCGGTCGACGACGGTCACGTCCATCGAGGAGACGGCGCCCTCGGCCGACTTGGCGCCCTCGACCGCGGCCACCTCCTTCACCAGGGAGGCGGGCAGGGAGTCGGGGCGGCCGGTCCGGGACACCTCGTCGGGCTCGCCGCCGGCCGCGGAGACCGTGACGTCGGAGGAGGTGGCCGCGAACAGCTTGTCGAAGGTGGTGCCCATGGTGTCGGTGAAGACGAGGGTGCCCGTCACGAACGCCACCGACAGCATGACCGCGATGGCCGACAGCGCCATCCGTCCCTTGTGCGCGAAGAAGTTGCGCATCGATGTCTTCATCACGCTCATGACGTGCGCCCCCGGGCGTCGAAGTCCTTCATGCGGTCCAGGACCTGGTCGGCCGTCGGCTGGTACATCTCGTCGACGATGCGCCCGTCCGCCAGGTACAGCACGCGGTCGGCGTAGGAGGCGGCCACCGGGTCGTGGGTGACCATCACGATGGTCTGGCCCAGCTCGTCGACGGAGCGCCGCAGGAAGCCCAGCACCTCGGCGCCGGCCCGCGAGTCGAGGTTGCCGGTCGGCTCGTCCCCGAAGATGATCTCGGGGCGCGCGGCCAGGGCCCGGGCCACGGCGACGCGCTGCTGCTGTCCGCCGGAGAGCTGGGTCGGCCGGTGCTTCAGCCGCTGGGCGAGCCCGACGGTCTCCACGACCCGGCCGAGCCACTCCCGGTCGGGCTTGCGCCCGGCGATGTCCATGGGGAGCGTGATGTTCTCGATCGCGTTCAGCGTGGGCAGCAGGTTGAACGCCTGGAAGATGAACCCGATCCGGTCCCGGCGCAGCTGCGTGAGCTTCTTGTCCTTCAGGCCGGTGATCTCGGTCTCGTCGAGGTAGATCTGACCGCTCGTCACGGTGTCGAGTCCGGCGAGGCAGTGCATGAGCGTGGACTTGCCGGACCCCGAGGGCCCCATGATCGCGGTGAACTGACCCCGCGCGATGTCCACGTCCACATGGTCGAGGGCGACGACACGGGTCTCGCCGGACCCGTACGCCTTCACGACCTGTCGCGCCCGCGCGGCAACGGCCGTACGCCCTCCAGTGCCCCCGTGCCTGGTGATGGTCACAGCCGATGTCACGGTATGTCTCCTAAGTCGGTCAACAGATGGTGCTGTTGCTCAGTAGGTGGTGCTGTCGCTCGGTGGTGCCTTGAGTCTGGTGGCCCAGGGGTGTCCCGCGCGCTGGTGCTCGGCGCAGTCTTCTGCTGGGGAAAACCCCACCCCCGTGGGTCCGGTCCACCGCCCCCCAGCGGCGTAAAGCCAGGTTAAGGACGGGTACCGTCCCGTCTCTTCCTCCGGCGGTACGAACCCGCCCCTGGCCGTAGTACGGAGATACCCCTAAGGGACCTCCACCGAGGGGTGGAGCCGGTCTCAGGGTTCGGCTCCACCTTCCGGCGCACTCAGGCTGCACCCTGCCGTGACGTGAGGGACAAGTGGCATGGTGGTCCCCGGCAGGTAGATGCAGGGGGAAGGAATCCGGTGGGCGAGACACGACCCGCGCTACGCGACGCGGCACAGCACACCGGATCCGGCAGACGAGGGGCGGTCACCGCCGCGCTCATGCTGGCCATGGGCCTGGCCGCGCTGGACTCCACGATCGTCTCGACCGCCGTCCCGCAGATCGTCGCCGACCTCGGCGGCTTCTCCGTCTTCTCCTGGCTGTTCTCGGGCTATCTGCTCGCCGTCACCGTCACCCTCCCCGTCTACGGCAAGCTCTCCGACACCTTCGGCCGCAAGCCGGTGCTGATCGTGGGCGCCGCCCTGTTCCTGCTGGGCTCGCTGCTGTGCGCGCTGGCCTGGAACATGGGCGCGCTGATCGCCTTCCGGGTCGTCCAGGGCCTGGGCGGCGGTGCGCTGCAGGGCACGGTGCAGACGCTGGCGGCCGACCTCTACCCCCTGGAGGAGCGCCCCAAGATCCAGTCCAAGCTGTCCACGGTGTGGGCGGTGTCCGCGGTGGCCGGCCCCGGAGTGGGCGGGGTCCTCGCCGCCTACGCGGACTGGCGCTGGATCTTCCTGATCAACCTCCCGCTCGGCGCGGCGGCCCTGTGGCTCCTGGTCCGGCATCTGCACGAGCCGGTCCGGGAGCGGACCACGCGGCCCCGGGTGGACTGGGCCGGCGCCCTGACGATCTTCGCCTGCGGGGGCGCCCTGCTGACGGCGCTGGTGCAGGGCGGAGTGGCCTGGGCCTGGCTGTCCTGGCCCTCCCTGACCCTGCTGGGCACGGGGGTCGCCCTCGTCGTGGCGCTGGTCCTCATCGAACGCCGCGCCGCGGAACCGATCATCCCCGGCTGGGTGTGGCGCCGCCGCACGATCGCGGCCGTGAACCTGGCGCTGGCCGCGCTCGGCCTGCTGATGGTGGCGCCGACGGTGTTCCTGGCGACCTACGCCCAGTCGGTCCTGGGCCTGGCCCCGGTGGCCGCCGGCTTCGTCGTCTCCATCTGGACGCTGAGCTGGCCGGTGTCGGCGGCCCTGAGCCAGCACGTCTACCGCCGCATCGGCTTCCGGGACACGGCGATCCTGGGCATCACGGCGGCGGCGCTGCTGCTGTTCGCGTTCCCGTTCCTCCCCTACCCGGGCGAGGCCTGGCAGCCGACCCTGCTGATGCTGCTGCTGGGCGCCGCGCTGGGCCTGTTCCAGCTCCCCCTGATCGTGGGCGTCCAGTCGACGGTGGAGTGGGAGGAGCGGGGCACGGCGACGGCGTCGATCCTCTTCTGCCGCCAGACGGGCCAGACCCTGGGCGCGGCGGTCTTCGGCGCGGTCGCGAACGGCGTGCTGGCCTCCCGCCTGGGCGGCGCGGGCGACCTCGACGCGGTCACCCACGGCCTGGACGCGGGCACGACGGCGGAGCCGGTCCGCCGCGCGGTCGCGGAGGCCGTCCACGCGGTGTACCTGGGAGCGGCGTGCGCGGCGACGGTCGCGCTGCTGGTGCTGCTGGTGGTGGCGCCGCGCAGGTTCCCGGTACTGAAGGACTGAAGGAGCGGCTCGCGGCGACTCGCAACGGCACGGGGCGGCACGAGA
>NZ_LIRK01000343.1:0-347 GCF_001419765.1 Streptomyces torulosus | reverse complement strand
CACGAGACGGCGCGAGGCGGAGGGCTCCGAAAAAGCCTGAGTTAATCCGGGTAACACCCCAGGTCAGCGCGGGTTCCAAGAAGAAAGCGCATACCGACCGCTCAGTTTGCAGAAACAGTCGCGCGGTACCGAACCCACAGGTAGCGTTCACGCCCGCCCCCCGCTCCCTGCGGTCCGCAGGCACCGGACCAGAGCCACGCAAGGAGACAAGGGATGACCGACCCGTTCTCGTCACCCCCGCACCGATCCCCCTACCGCCCACCGCACCCGCCCGCACACCCACCCGCACATCCGCAGCAGCCCTCCCCCGCGTACGCCTCGCCCTCCTCACCCCGGCACGCGCCCCA
>NZ_LIRK01000342.1 GCF_001419765.1 Streptomyces torulosus | reverse complement strand
GTTCGGCGGAGCGGGTGCGCGGGTGTCCGGGGGCGCCGACCAGTGGGGTCGATCGGGGGCCCGGTTGTGCGGGTGGGCCGGCGGCCGGTGTGGACAGGGAGCGCGGCCGGGCCGGTGGGAAGAGGGGTTCTGCGGGTGCGGTGTCAGCCGTGGCCAAGGGTCACTCCCGAAGCGCGAGGAGGGCCGCCCGTGCGGGGGACACGGGAGGGGGTGCGCCGCCCGCGGGGTGGAGCCCGCGACGAGTTCCCGGACTCTAGCCGCCCGCCACCGCCCGCAGACGGCCCCGAGGGGAAACTTCCCCCGGCCGAGGGAACCTCACGTTCCTGTTACCGCCGCGCCCTGACCAGCCCTCACTCACTCACGCCTCAGCCGTTCCCCTGTGCTGACGCGTCACCAGTCGCTGCGGGACGACGAGCTCGCCGTGAACTTCCGTACGACATAGATGAGTCCGCCGACCAGGGCCACGAAGACCAGCACCTTGAACAGCAGGCCGAACACGACCTGGAGGATGCTGGCTATCAGCCCGCCGAACACGACCAGGGCGATGACCGGCACCGCGATCCACTTCACCCACCACGGCATCCCCGCGAAGATCTCCCGCATCGCCTTGCTCCTTGTCTCCGCCCGTGGCCCTCGTCGGGCACTGGTTCCGGGTCCCTTCATGTCCTGCCATCGATGCTAGGGCCGCGCAGGGGGCGTCCGGGGGCTTCGCACCCCTTGTCCGTCCCTGATCGTTCCCCTAGGGAACCCGGAAGTGGAGCTCAGCCCTCCGGCGGAGAGAACACCACCACGACCCGGAGATCCTCGGTGATGTGGTGGAACTTGTGGGCGACCCCGGCGGGCACGTAGACCACGCTGCCTCGCGCCACCTGCGTGGTCTCCAGGCCGACCGTGAGTGAGGCCCTACCGCTCACGACGAGGTACACCTCGTCCTGGCTGTGCGGTCGCTGCGGGTCGAGCTCGCCCGCGTCGAGCGCGTAGAGACCGACCGACATGTTCCGCTCGCGCAGGAACTGCAGATAGGCGCCGTCGTTGGCGGCGCGCTCCGCCTCCAGTTCATCCAACCGGAATGCCTTCATCGACTTTGTCGCCCCTGCCCGGTGCTCGTACCGATCCGTTCTGCCACGATCAGACACATGATGAATTTCCTAGTCAAGACGATCGCCAACGCGGGCGCACTGGCCGTCGCCGTCTGGCTGCTCGACAAGATCACGCTCACCGGGGACAGCACGGGCAAGAAGGTCGGCACGCTGCTGCTGGTGGCGCTCGTCTTCGGCTTGGTGAACACCGTGGTGAAGCCGCTCGTCCAGCTCCTCACGCTGCCCCTGTTCATAGTCACCCTGGGCCTGTTCACATTGGTGGTGAACGCCCTGATGCTGCTGCTCACCTCCTGGCTGGCCGACAAGATCGATCTGAGCTTCCACGTGGAGGGCTTCTGGACCGCCGTCCTGGGC
This sequence comes from Streptomyces torulosus, assembly GCF_001419765.1. Lineage (GTDB taxonomy): Bacteria > Actinomycetota > Actinomycetes > Streptomycetales > Streptomycetaceae > Streptomyces > Streptomyces torulosus. The sequence continues at coordinate 52,612 of NZ_LIRK01000342.1, read as the reverse complement.
GGCCTGATCATCTCGATCGTCTCCTGGGCACTCCACCTCGTCCTGCCCGACGCCGACTGAGGCTGTGAGATGACCTACCGCGTCTGTTTTGTCTGCACCGGCAACATCTGCCGCTCGCCGATGGCCGAGTCCGTCTTCCGCGCCCGCACGGAAGAGGCCGGACTCGACGGCCTGGTCGAGGTCGACAGTGCGGGCACCGGTGGCTGGCACGAGGGCGAGCCGGCCGATCCGCGTACCGTCAGCGTCCTGGAAGCCCACGGCTACGGCAGCGGTCACACCGCGCGCCAGTTCCACGCCTCGTGGTTCTCCCGCCTCGACCTCGTCGTCGCCCTGGACGCGGGTCATATGAAGGCGCTGCGCCGCCTCGCGCCCACCCCGGAGGACGCGGACAAGGTCCGCCTTCTGCGCTCCTACGATCCCGCCTCGGGTGACGACCTCGACGTTCCCGACCCTTACTACGGTGGCATGGACGGCTTCGAGGAGTGCCTCGAGCTGGTGGAGGCCGCGAGCGAGGGCCTTGTGACCGCCGTACGCGAGCAGGTGGAAGGACATGCCGCATGACTGAGGAGAACCCCGCCCCGGAGCTGGGCGAGGGCACACGAGCCGTCCGCGTCGGGCTGCCCGAACCCGTCAAGCATGAGCCGACCCTTCCGGGCCCGGTCTTCGCCGCCCACTACCACCTGCCGGGCGACCCCACCGGCCCGTACGCGTACGGGCGGGACCAGAACCCCACCTGGACCCTCCTGGAGCGAGCCATCGGGGAGCTGGAGGCGCCCGGCCAGGAGGAGGTCGAGACGCTCGCCTTCGCCTCGGGCATGGCCGCGATCTCGGCGGTCCTCTTCTCCCAGCTGCGCTCCGGAGACGTCCTCGTCCTGCCGAGCGACGGCTACAACGTGCTGCCGCTGGCCGGTGAGCAGCTGCGGTCGTACGGCGTCGAGGTGCGCAGCGCCCCGACCGGCGGCGATGCCCAGCTCGACGCCCTGGACGGCGCCAAGCTGCTGTGGGTAGAGACGCCGTCCAACCCGGGGCTCGACGTGTGCGACATCCGCCGGCTCTGCGAGGCGGCGCACGAGCGGGGCTGCCTGGTCGCCGTCGACAACACCCTGGCGACCCCGCTCGGGCAGCGGCCGCTGGAGCTGGGCGCGGACTTCGCGGTGGCCAGCGGCACCAAGCAGCTGACGGGGCACGGTGATGTGCTGCTCGGTTACGTGGCCGGGCGCGATGCCGGGCTGATGGCCGCCGTGCGGCGCTGGCGCAAGATCGTCGGAGCGATCCCCGGCCCGATGGAGGCCTGGCTCGGGCACCGTTCCCTGGCCACGCTCCAGCTGCGGGCCGACCGGCAGAGCACCAACGCCCTGGCCGTCGCCGAGGCGCTGAAGGGTCGCCCCGAGGTGACCGGGCTGCGGTATCCGGGGCTGGGGGACGATCCGTCCCACAAGATCGCCTCGCAGCAGATGCGGCGCTACGGATGCGTCGTCTCGTTCTCGTTGCCCACGCGCGCGCGTGCCGACCGCTTCCTCGACGCGCTGCGTCTCGTGGACGACGCCACGAGCTTCGGCGGCGTGCGGTCGACTGCCGAGCGGCGTGGACGGTGGGGCGGGGACGCGGTGCCGGAAGGCTTCATCCGGTTCTCGGCCGGCGCGGAGGACACCGACGACCTGGTGGCGGATGTACTGCGGGCCCTCGCCGTGGCTACCGGCTAGTACTCCGCTACGTACAACGGACGGTCCGAGCCTCCCCCCTCGTGGCTCGGACCGCCCCGGTTCCGCGCGCGAAGAACCGCGCGACCAAGGCTAGTTGACTCTGTGTCAGTGTCCAATCACAGTAGCGACAGAGACCTATCGACTTATTTATAGTTGGGCGCTCCGGGGCGGCGAAGGGGCGACCATGGATCTGGCCTTACTGCGTACGTTCGTGACCGTGCACCGGGCCGGTTCGTTCACCCGTGCCGCGGCCCTGCTCGGCCTCTCGCAGCCGGCCGTCACCTCCCAGATCCGCACCCTGGAGCGGCAGCTGGGCCGCCCGCTGTTCCTGCGCCAGGCTCGGGGCGTGACGCCGACGACGATCGGCGACGAACTCGCTCACAAGGCGGCCCCTCATCTCGACGCGCTGATGGAGATCGCCGAGACGGGCCTGGACGACGATTCCTCCTTGGGGACACTCCATCTCGCCGGTCCCCCGGAATTCACCGCCGAGCGCGTCCTGCCCGCTCTCACGGAACTCATCGACGACGGCCAGGGCTTCGCGTTGCGGGTGTCCTTCGGGAACGCCGACGAGACGCTGGAGGGCCTCGGCGCCGGCCACCACGACCTGGCCATCACCACCGCGCAGCCCCGCGGCGCGCTGCTGACCGCGACCGCCCTCTGCGACGAGGAGCATGTACTGGTCGCCGCCCCGCGGTGGGCCGAGCGCATCGGACCCGGCAAGCTGCATCCCAAGGAGGCGCACCTGCTGGAAGGGCTTCCGGTCGTCGAGGTGCACGAGTCGCTGCCGTTCGTCGCGCGCTACTGGGCCTCGGTCTTCGACTCCCGGCCCGCCGCCTCCGGCACGGTGGTCGTCCCGGACCTGCGCGCGGTGCTGGCCTGCGCGATCTCGGGGGGAGGTCTGGCGGTGCTGCCCCGCTATCTCTGCGTCGACGCCCTTGAGCGAGGGGACGTCATAGCGCTTCTCGAGCCGGCGGTGCCGCCGCTGCGGACGTACTTCCTGGTGGTCCGTACCGGCACCCTGGCCATGCCGCACATCGCCCGGGCCCACGAGTGGCTGCTGCGCACCGCGGTGGGCTGGTCCTGAGGCAGCGGGTGTCGTGGCTCATTTCCATGGTCGGGCGATGTTTCACGTGGAACATGACGGGCCACATTTCTCCCATGACCGTCCGACCCGTGGTCAAACGCACCGCCCGCGCCATCCTGCTCGACGGCGACGACCTGATCCTGATCAAGCGGACCAAACCGGGTGTCGATCCCTACTGGCTCACGCCTGGTGGCGGGGTCGAGCCGGAGGACACGACCGTCGTCGACGCGCTCCATCGCGAGGTGCACGAGGAACTCGGCGCCAAGATCACCGATGTCGTGCCCTGCTTCGTGGACACCGTCGAACACATCGGTGAGGACGGTGGCGCGACGGGGGTCAAGGTCCAGCACTTCTTCGTCTGCCGTCTGGAATCCATGGACACGTCGAAGCGACACGGCCCCGAGGTGGACGAGCCGCTGGGCGAGTACGAGATCGTGCGGGTGCCCTTCACCCGGGTCGGGATCGCCTCCGTCCACCTCGTCCCGCTGTCGCTGCGGCACTACCTCGACGGGAACATCGAGGGCGTCCGCGCGATGCACGCGCCCGACCTGGGCTGACGGACAGCTGGCGCTGCCCGTCACGGCCCGGTCGGGCTTCCGGCTCAGTCGCCGGCGGCCACCAGTTCCTCCACCGAGTCATGGCGTATGCGGTCCGACGGCACACCCACGCCCCTGAGCGCGTCCACACCGCTGCGGATCATCCCGGGCGGACCGGAGAGGTACGCGTCGTACTCGATCCACGGTCCGTATTCGCGTATGGCGTCGGGCAGCTGGAGCAGCCCGTGCCGGTCGACCACCGGCCGGACCTTCAGCCAGGAGTTGCTCTGCTGCAGTCGCAGCAGGGTGTCGATGTCATAGAGGTCCTGGTCACTGCGGGCCCCGTAGAAGACCTCGGCCGGGCGGTACCGTCCTCGTTCGGCGACGTCCTCGATCATGGCCTTGATGGGGGCGATGCCGGTACCGCCGCCCAGGCAGAGCAGTCCGCTGTCGGTGCTGTGGTCGACGGTCATCGCACCGGCCGGCGGACCGAGCCGTATGACGTCGCCGGGTCGGGCACGGTGCACGAGCGCGTTGGAGACCCAGCCCGCCGGGACCGCTTTCACATGGAACGACAGCAGTCCGTCCGAGCGGGGCGCCGAGGCGAAGGAATAGTGCCGCCAGATCCGCGGCCACCAGGGAGTCTCCACGCTGGCGTACTGACCGGCGAGAAACGGATACGGCTGGTTCGGCCGGACGGTGAGGACCGCTATGTCGGCTGTTCTCAGCTCGTGCGAGACGACCTCGGCGAGCCACCACGGCGGGGAACGCAGCTCGTCCGCGGCGGCCGCGTCGATCATCACCTGAGAGATCGTGGTGTACGTCCGGACCCAGGCCGCCTCGGTCTCCTCGTCCCAGGTCGTGGGGGCGTAACGGCTCAGGGAGCCGATCAGGCACTCGCCGACCGCCGGGTAGTGCTCAGGCTGCGTGCCGTACTTGCGGTGGCCTCGGCCGAGGTTCTGGAGGTAGTCGACGAGGACGGGGGTGTTGTCGATGTGCTCGGCCGCGGTCAGCAGTGCCTTGAGCAGACGGTCCCGTTGGGCGTCCATCGCCGGCGGGAAGAGGGAGCGCAGGTCCGGGTGCTGGACGAAGAGGAGCGCGTAGAAGTACGAGGTGACCTTGTCGGCGACGGGTCCGACCTCGGCCATGGTCCGCCGGATGAGCACGGCGTCGGGCGAGGCCTCGGGGGTGCGACCCGCGCGGGTGGTGGGGACCCGGGCCTCGAAGACGGACTGCTCGGAGCCGTGCTCCTCACCGAGGGCAGCCGGTCGGGGCGGAGGGCTGGACGGCGGGTCCTGGAACGGGGGTATTCGCTCCCGGGCAGCCTCGTCCAGGGCCCGCTGCGGCCCGGTCGACGGCTCCTGGGTGCGGCCCACGGGACGCAGCCCGGCGAGACGGTTGCCCTCGATCTCCTGATCCCCGTCGGGGGACGGCTGGGTGCGCGGTGTGAACCAGCTGCCTCCGTCACTGTCCCCCGCAGCGCCGTTGCCGGCCGACGTGGTGGTGGTCGGAGCGTCCATGGTGTGCCTCGCCTCGAGCATCTTTCGGTCGATCTGCGCACTCCCTCAGCCGGAAGGTCGCATGTTTCCCCCGCGGACGGCCTTGCTTTCCCCGTTGTGTTCCCCCACGACCAATGCGGCCACATTCAACCCGGCTTCCCGCACCGTACGGACAAGTAGGCGAGAGTGTGACGTGAGCCGCAGCAATATGTGGCAGCGTTCCACAGCACACCAACGCCCACGTTCCACAACGGTGAACGCGGGTCTTCGATCTCTCTGTCCGGTTAGGCTGCATTGGACTGTGTTCGTACCCGCAGGATGAGACGACTACATCTCGCTTCGGACACGAACCGGACTCGACCCTACCGGCACGCGCGTCACATACAAGTCCCCCCATGTCCCGGCGGGAATTCAACAGGGGCGAATCAGCGATTCCTTCAATTACCGGGCGTGGCGCACCAATTCATAGGCATCCCACAGATCCTGCCCCGTGTAGGAGTGCGTGGCCAGCGCGGCCACATGCTGATCCGCATTTACGGCGACCGAGATCGGCACCGAGCCGAAAAGGTCCGCGTCGGACAGCGAGTCACCGTATGCGACACAGTCCGCGCGGGTCAGTCCGAAGCGCGCGCAGAGGCCGTCCGCGATCTCGACCTTGGCCGCCGGGGTGAGGATCCCTGCCGGATCCACCGGCTCGGCGAAGGGCACTTGGGGAAAGAGCGAACCATACGCCGCATGCGCACCCCACGCCGTCAGCCGCTCGACGAAGAACGAAGGCGAGAGGGAGATGACGGCGCAGTACTCTCCCCTGTCCCGGATCTCGGCCCAGGTGTCCTGGATACGCCGGAGCCAGGGCGCCGCCTCGAAGGCAGCGGCGACATGGATCTCGGTGAGCCCGGTCCACAGACCATGGACGCGCTGTGCGTAGATCCGTGAATCGATACGCCGGGTCACGAAATCCCGTTCGAGCTCGGCGATCTCGTGGTCCAGGCCGAGCTGTCGGGAGATCTCCACAGGCGCTGCCGATCGGTGCAGCAGGGTCCCGTCCAGATCGAACAGGTGCAGTCGCGTCATAGCGGCCGAGGCTAGCCAGCCACACGCTTCACGCCTGCTCGGGTGTGCCCGCGCGTTGCTGTTTCACGTGAAACATCTGTCCGCGCGCTGTGCGGTTGTGAGCAAGATGGCCAAAAGCGCGTACGTCCCCCAGCAATCCGGTGGACGTCGGGGTCCTGCGTCGGACAGCCTGGCCCGCGTGCCGACACCTTCCCCTTCTGCTCTCCCCATCCGCCGTCTCACCCCGCGCGATCTCACCGCCTGCGCCGACTTGTCCGAGAACCGGGGCTGGCCCCGCGAAGAGCACAAGTGGGGGCTGCTGCTGGCAGCCGGGGCCGGGTACGGCATCGACGATCCGGAAGGTGGCCTCGTCGCCGCCTGTGTGGTGACCGAGTACGGAGCGGCAGGCCGCCCGGACCTGAGGGCGATCGGCATGGTGCTGGTGGCCGAGCGGCACGCCCGGCAGGGCATCGGCCGCCGTCTGATGCGCCACGTCATCACCGAGTCCGGGACGACCCCGCTGACGCTGCACGCGACGCCCAACGGACAGCCGCTCTACGAGGAGCTGGGGTTCAAGGTCACGGGGCGAGCCGAGATGGTCCGGGGAAACTTCTCGGCCGACGGGGACGATCCCGCTGTCACCACCCGCCCGGCCACCGCCGAGGACCTCACGACGATCGTCCGGCTCGACGGGGAGGTGTTCGGCATGGACCGCACTCACGTACTCACCCGGCTCCCCGCCTTCGCCGATCAGATCCGCGTCGCCGAGGAGAGCGGCCGAGTCATCGGTTACGCGGCCGCCTGGCCCAACATGGACACCCATGTCGTCGGACCGCTGATCGCCCGGGACACACGGACGGCAAAGGCACTCATCGCGTCCCTGGCCGCCCACACCGGACTCCCCCTCCGCACGGACATCGACGTACGGCACGAGGAACTGCTGGCGTGGGTGAAGCAACACGGCCTGAAGTCGGTCGCCTTCAACGCGGTGATGACCTACGGGATTTCCGAGCTGCCGGGCGACTGGTCCCGCCGATACGCTCCGCTGACCGTGGCGGCGGGCTGAGCGCTCGAGCCGGGCGGGCACGGCCGACGCACAACTGTCAGCGGTGCACGGCCGTCCGCCGGTCGGCCATGGCCCCGCCGGCCACAACGGTGCTCGGCACGTACCTCCTGCGCTCCAGAGCCGCCGAGAGGAACGCCAGCACGAGGGCGCTCACCGCGAGGGCGGCTCCGACCCAGTTGGGCGCCGTGTAACCGAAGCCCGCGTCGATGACGAGGCCGCCGAGCCAGGCGGCGAGCGCGTTGCCGAGGTTGAAGGCGCCGATATTGACGGCCGAGGCCAGGGTGGGCGCACCCTGCGCCTGGTCGAGGACGCGCTTCTGCAGCGGCGGCACGGTGGCGAAGCCCAGGGCACCGACCAGCGCGATGGTCACGGCCGCGGCGACCTTGTCGCGGGCGGTGAGGGTGAACAGCGCGAGGACGACGGCCAGGGCGCCAAGGGTGACGTACAGCATGGGCATGAGCGCGCGGTCCGCGTACCTGCCGCCCACGAGGTTGCCGGCGACCATGCCGAGACCGAAGAGAACGAGGAGCCAGGTGACGGAGGCGTCGGCGAAGCCGGCGGCGTGGGTCATCATCGGCGCGATGTAGGTGATGGCGGCGAAGACCCCGCCGAAGCCCAGCACGGTCATCGCCATGGCGAGCAGGACCTGGACGTTCTTGAAGGCCGCGAGTTCATGGCGCAGGCGCACGCCCTGCGGCTTGGGCATGTCGGGGACGAGCCGGGCGACGCCCAGCAGTCCGACGACGCCCAGTGCCGCCACCGCGGCGAAGGTGACCCGCCAGCCCAGGGACTGTCCGATCAGTGTCCCGAGGGGCACTCCGATCACGTTCGCGACGGTGAGACCGCTGAACATCATCGCGATGGCACCGGCCTTCCGGTCCGGAGCGACCAGATCGGCGGCGACCACCGAGCCGATCCCGAAGAAGGCGCCGTGGGCGAACGAGGCGACCACCCGTCCGATCAGCATGACGGTGTAGGTGGGCGCGAGGGCCGCGAGCAGGTTCCCCACGACGAAGAGCCCCACCAGCAGCATCAGCATCCGCTTGCGGGACACCCTCGTCCCCAGGGCGGTCATGATCGGGGCGCCGAGCACCACGCCGAGCGCGTAGCCGGTCACGAGGAAGCCGGCGGTCGGAATGGAGACGCCGAAGTCGCCCGCGACCTCCGGCAGCACCCCCATGATCACGAACTCCGTCGTGCCGATCCCGAAGGCCCCGATCGCCAGGGCCAGCAGCGCGAGAGGCATGAGGACGTACCTTTCAGAAGATTGCAGGTGCAGTGTTCGAGCGTACACAATAATTGCAGACGCGCTATATCTGCCTGAGCTGACTATTGCACCAGTGGCCTATCCTGGGGTGAACCGCTCCGGGAAGGAGGAGACCGATGACAGCCACGGACCCCGCGCTCACCGCCCTCGCTCAGGGCTGGTGCGCTCTCTCCCTGCTGCACGGGAGGATCGAGGCCCGCATCGAGCGCGCACTGCAGTCCGGGCACGGTCTGAGCGTGCGCGAGTACTCCCTGCTGGACGTCCTGAGCCGCCAGCACGACGGCGAGGGCGGGCACCTGCAGATGAAGCAGGTGGCCGACGCAGTCGTCCTCAGCCAGAGCGCCACGACCCGCCTGGTCACCCGGCTCGAGGACCGCGGCCTGCTGTCGCGCTACCTGTGCCCGACCGACCGCCGGGGCATCTACACCGACGTCTCCGAAGCCGGGCTCAAGCTCCTGGCAGAGGCCCGCCCCACCAACGACGCCGCACTGCGCGAGGCGCTGGACGAAGCGGCGAAGAACCCCGAACTGGCGCCCCTGGTCCGCGCCGTGGAGTCACTGAACGCACCTGCGTAGGGTGCGGGCATGGAAGATCTTGAAATTCGCTCGGCGGCCAAGGACGACATCGCCGACATCGTCGCCATGCTCGCCGATGACCCGCTGGGCGCCCGGCGTGAGTCGCCGGACGATCTGACGCCGTACTTCGCGGCCCTGGAGCGCCTGAGCGGTGACCCCCACCAGCACCTGATGGTCGCCGTCCGCGAGGGCCGCGTCGTCGGCACACTTCAGCTGACGATCATCCCCGGTCTCTCCCGGCGCGGCTCCACCCGGTCGATCATCGAGGGTGTGCGCGTGCACGCGGATGAGCGCGGGAGTGGTCTCGGCACCCACCTCATCGAGTGGGCGATCGCTGAATCACGACGTCAGGGATGCCAGTTGGTCCAGCTGACGTCCGATGTCACGCGCACCGATGCCCACCGCTTCTATGAGCGACTCGGCTTCGAGGCCACCCATGTGGGCTTCAAGCTTCCGCTCTGAGCACACCCGGTGATGGGCAAGGGTCCTGTTTCACGTGAAACATCGCACGCCAGGACCCCGCCCCGCCCTTTCGGCGACTACGCGATCCCGCGCCACCCCTCGGAATCCACCCCACCGGGCACCGGAGCGCCCTGCTCGTACGGCTGACGCGTGAACACGAAGGAGCCGATGTCCAGGTGACTCACGCGCTTGTCGGGCCCTCGTACGGCCTGTAGGCGCTCTCCCGCGAAGTATCCGTTGAGACCGGTCCAGTCGCCGTCGTCGTCGCGCCGGAAGCGAGCGCTGCGCCCCGTGCCCGACAGCGGCTCCAACGACACACCTCCGCCGGCCACGAGTCGCAGCACGAAGCTGTACGTCCCCCAGTACCAAGGCCCCACCAGTTCCAGGACCGACTGGTCGACCTCGGGCAGCGGACGCCACGGCTCCGGGATGCGCGGCTCGGCCTCCGCCACGATGCGGACCAGATCGGCGGCCACCTCCGACACCACCGGCCCGGAGGTGCAGTTGGCCAGCACAACGGCCGCGACATCGTCCTCGACGCTGATGGTCAACTGTGCGAGGAAGCCTGGCACCGATCCTCCATGACCGACGAGCAACCGGCCGTCCCGGTCCTGGATCTGCATGCCTAGCCCGTATGCCGAGCCGGCCGACACATCGGCGGCGTCACCCGCGGCAGCGGCAGGCGCCCGCATCTCCTGAACCGACGCCGCGCTCAGCACCCGGTCGTCGCCCTTGGCCAAGAACGCGGCGAAGCGCGCCAAGTCCCTTGCGGTCGACCAGAGTTGCCCTGCGGGCCCCATCTTCCCGAGGTCCTCGACCCGCTCCGGCATCATCACGTCGGCCCAGGGGTGGACGGCCCACCCACCGGCGTGCGGCGCCTCGGGGTGCCACGTCGTGCGGGTGAGGCCCAGCGGTTCGAGCACCTCGCGCCGCAGGACGTCCTCCCAGGAGGCGCCCCTCACCCGCTCGACCAGCGCGCCGAGGAGCGTGAAACCGGGGTTGGAGTAGTGGAAGCGGCGGCCGACGGGATGCCGGTGCGGCTCCTCGCCGAGCACGTCGGCGAGTTCCGGACGCAGGGAGCCGGGGGTCCGCTCCCACCAGGGGGAGGGCGACTCGGCCGCCAACCCGCCCGTGTGGGCGAGCAGGTGGGCGATGGTGACCTCCCCTGCGTTGGTGCCGGGCAGATGCTTCTCCAGCGGATCACCGAGATCCAACAGGCCCTCGTCCCGCAGGCGCAGGACCAGCACCGCCGTGAAGGTCTTGGTGATCGAGCCGATCCGGTACTGCACGTCCGCGTCCGGCGCATGCCCGTCGACGGAGGTCCGCGCCCCGTTCCACACCGTCCTGTCACCTCGCACGACCGCGGCGACCAAGGACGGCGCGCGGCCCTCGGTCTGAGCGACGGCGATACGGTGCAGCAGAGCCCGGCGGGTGGCAGGAAGCAGCTCTTCCAAAGGTTGTGTCATGGGCTCAGTCCACCCGGCCCGGCCACGCACGTCGAGCACATTTCGTTCCGGACGGCCGAGCGGTCGGATCAGGTCTGGGCCATGTCCACGAACCGCGAGTAGTGACCCTGGAAGGCGACAGTGATCGTCGCCGTCGGACCGTTACGGTGCTTGCCCACGATGATGTCCGCCTCGCCGGCGCGCGGGGACTCCTTCTCGTAGGCGTCCTCGCGGTGCAGCAGGATGACCATGTCGGCGTCCTGCTCGATGGAACCGGACTCACGCAGGTCGGAGACCATCGGCTTCTTGTCCGTGCGCTGCTCGGGACCACGGTTGAGCTGCGACAGCGCGATGACCGGCAACTCCAGCTCCTTGGCCAGCAGCTTCAGGTTTCGCGACATGTCCGAGACTTCCTGCTGACGGCTCTCGGACCGCTTGCCGGACTGCATCAGCTGCAGATAGTCGATGATGACGAGCTTCAGGTCGTTGCGCTGCTTCAGACGGCGGCACTTGGCTCGGATCTCCATCATCGACAGGTTCGGGGAGTCATCGATGTAGAGGGGCGCGGCCGAGACGTCCGGCATCCTGCGGGCCAGCCGGGTCCAGTCCTCGTCGGTCATCGTGCCGGAGCGCATGTGGTGCAGGGCTACGCGCGCTTCCGCGGAGAGCAGACGCATCGCGATCTCGTTGCGGCCCATTTCGAGCGAGAAGATCACGCTCGGCAGGTTGTTCTTGATGGAGGCGGCACGGGCGAAGTCCAGCGCCAGCGTGGACTTACCCATGGCGGGACGGGCCGCGATGATGATCATCTGACCGGGGTGGAGCCCGTTGGTGAGCTGATCGAGATCGGTGAAGCCGGTCGGCACGCCGGTCATCTCTCCCGACCGTGAACCGATCGCCTCGATCTCGTCGAGTGCGCCCTCCATGATGTCGCCGAGCGGCAGATAGTCCTCGGTGGTGCGCTGCTCGGTGACCGCGAAGATCTCCGCCTGGGCTCTGTTGACGATCTCATCGACGTCGTCGTCAGCCGCGTATCCCATCTGGGTGATGCGGGTGCCGGCCTCGACCAGGCGGCGCAGGACGGCGCGCTCGTGGACGATCTCCGCGTAGTACTCCGCGTTCGCCGCCGTCGGCACCGTCTGCACCAGCGTGTGCAGATAGGAGGCGCCACCGACCTTGGTGATCTCGCCGCGCTTGGTGAGCTCGGCGGCGATGGTGATGGGGTCGGCGGGCTCGCCCTTGGCGTAGACGTCGAGGATCGCCTGATAGATGGTCTCGTGGGCCGGCTTGTAGAAGTCTGCGCCCTTGAGGATCTCGACGACGTCGGCGATGGCGTCCTTGGACAGCAGCATGCCGCCGAGGACGGACTGCTCCGCGTCGAGGTCCTGCGGCGGCACACGCTCGAAGGCCGAACCCCCGCCGTCCCACTCCCCGTTGTCCCGGCCGCGGTCGTGCTGATCGTCCCGTCCCCGGCCGCCGTCGTGGCGTCGTCGGGAGGCAGGCAGACGATCACTGGGTCCGCTGTCGGCCCACGGGTCGTCCAGGGGCTCGGAAATGCTCACCGAGCGACCTCCTCCCGTCCGCCGAGCGGACCTCGCCGTGCTTCTCAGTTCTACGGCACGACACTGACAAATGAGAGGCCCAACTCCGGTTACGGCACGTCGGATTTGCGGGGTATCCGCGGTCTGCCGAGGGAGTGGGCGCCGCACCACCGTAGGCCCGCGGGCACCTTCAGCCAATCTGGTTATCCACAGGCCATGTGGACGAAGCCCCAGATGCTGTGGAGAACTCCGCGAAACCTGTGCACGACTCGGTGGACAGCCCTGTGAACAAGCCCTCGCCTCAGCCATGGCAACCAGTCTGACCTGCATGTTTACCGTCCACCGGCTGTGCAGAAGAAAAACTTCCCCAACAGGATCAAGATCATCACGATCCGTGCGCGACGACACACTCAACCGGGCTCCGTGTAATAGCCAAAGGCGGATTGCATCTCTTACCTGTGGAAGATTAGATTGGTGCTCATGACACAGGCTCCAGCGACCTCCAAGGTCGACCGCCGGCGCCACGACCGCGAGATCGTCGCACTCGCCGTTCCGGCCTTCGGCGCACTCGTCGCCGAGCCTCTTTTCCTCATGGTCGACACCGCCATCGTCGGCCATCTCGGCACCGCACAACTCGCCGGTCTCGGCGTCGCCTCCGCCCTCCTCGTCACGGCCGTGAGCGTCTTCGTCTTCCTCGCCTACGCCACCACGGCGGCCGTCGCCCGGCGGGTCGGAGCCGGCGATCTCAGAGCAGCCATCCGCCAAGGTATGGACGGCATCTGGCTCGCTCTGCTGCTCGGTGCCGTCGTCGTCGCGGTCGTACTGCCCACGGCACCTGCCCTGGTCACCCTCTTCGGCTCGTCGGAGACAGCCGCCCCCTATGCCACGACCTATCTGCGGATCTCGGCACTGGGCATCCCCGCCATGCTCATCGTGCTCGCCGCCACGGGCGTCCTCCGTGGCCTCCAGAACACCAAGACTCCTCTGTACGTCGCCGTCGGGGGCTTCGTCGCCAACGGCGCCCTCAACGCAGGACTCGTCTACGGCGCCGACCTCGGCATCGCCGGTTCCGCCTGGGGCACGGTCATCGCTCAGTGCGGGATGGCCGCCGCATACCTCTGGGTCGTGGTCCGCGGAGCACGCAGACACGGCGCTTCACTGCGACCGGACACGGCCGGGATACGCGCTTCCGCTCAGGCGGGGGCGCCACTGCTGGTCCGTACGCTCTCCCTGCGCGCCATCCTGATGATCGCCACCGCAGTCGCCGCCCGACTCGGCGACGAGGACATCGCCGCCCACCAGATCATCCTGTCGCTCTGGAGCCTGCTCGCCTTCGCCCTGGACGCGATAGCCATAGCCGGGCAAGCCATCATCGGCCGGTATCTCGGAGCTGGCGACGCTCAGGGCGCCCGCGAAGCCTGCCGCCGCATGGTGCAGTGGGGGATCGCCACGGGTGCCGTTCTCGGGCTTGCGGTGATCGCGGCCCGTCCTCTGTTCATCCCACTCTTCACAGGGGACCCGGCGGTCCGGGAGGCCGCGCTGCCCGCACTGATCGTGGTGGCTTTCGCCCAGCCGATCTCCGGGATCGTCTTCGTGCTAGACGGTGTACTGATGGGCGCGGGGGACGGACCCTATCTGGCCCGGGCCATGCTGGTGACCCTCGCGGTCTTCGCGCCCGCCGCTCTGCTCGTCCCGACCTTCCATGGTGGCCTGACCGCCCTGTGGGGCGCGATGACACTGATGATGGCGACCCGCATGCTGACCCTGGGGCTTCGTTCCCGCTCGGGCCGCTGGATCGTCACCGGAGCCACTCGCTGAGCGGGCCAAGCGCTGTTTCACGTGAAACATCACCCGGTTCACACTGTTTCACGTGAAACAGCCACCGGTGTCGGCACCAGCGCCAGCAGATGAGGGCCACAGCGCTTCTGCACGCAAGTGGGGCCGCACCCCTTCACAGGGTGCGGCCCCACACAGTGCTCTATCGCGCGCAGCGCTTAGGCCGCGATGACCTCGATGTTGACCTTGGCGGCAACCTCGGGGTGCAGACGCACGGACGTCTCGTGAGAGCCCAGCGTCTTGATCGGAGCACCCAGCTCGATGCGGCGCTTGTCGACCTCGGGGCCACCGGAAGCCTTGATCGCGGAAGCGATGTCGGCCGGGGTGACGGAACCGAAGAGACGACCGGCGTCGCCGGAGCGGACAGCCAGACGGACCTTGACGGCCTCGAGCTGGCCCTTGACCTGGTTGGCCTGCTCGATGGTCTGGATCTCGTGGATCTTGCGAGCACGACGGATCTGCTCGACGTCCTTCTCGCCGCCCTTGGTCCAGCGGATAGCGAACTTCCGCGGGATCAGGTAGTTGCGAGCGTAGCCGTCCTTGACGTCGACGACCTCGCCGGCAGCACCGAGGCCGGAGACCTCGTGGGTGAGGATGATCTTCATGAGTCTGTCACCCTTCCCTTAGCGCGCGGTGGACGTGTAGGGCAGCAGCGCCATCTCACGGCTGTTCTTGACGGCCGTGGCGACGTCACGCTGGTGCTGCGTGCAGTTGCCGGTCACGCGGCGGGCACGGATCTTGCCGCGGTCGGAAATGAACTTCCGCAGCATGTTCGTGTCCTTGTAGTCCACGTACGTGACCTTGTCCTTGCAGAAAGCGCAGACCTTCTTCTTAGGCTTGCGCACAGGCGGCTTCGCCATGGTGTTTCTCCTGTGTGATCAAGAAGTGTGGGGTACGGCCCCCGCCCTCGACCGACAGACCGGTGATCCGGCCCGAGCGGTCCTAGAAGGGGGGCTCGTCCGAGTAGCCGCCACCGCTGCCGGAGCCTCCGCCCCAGCCGCCACCGCCGCCGCCCTGGTTGCCACCGGCGGGAGCGCTGGTCGCCCACGGGTCGTCAGCGGGAGCGCCGCCGCCCTGCTGACCGCCGCCGGGGCCTCCGCCCCAGCCGCCGCCACCCTGGCCGCCGCCACCGCCGCCGCCGTAACCACCCTGGCCACCTCGGCCGGCGGTCTTGGTGACCTTGGCCGTGGCATTGCGCAGGCTGGCGCCGACTTCCTCCACGTCCAGTTCGTAGACCGTGCGCTTGACGCCCTCACGGTCCTCGTAGGACCGCTGCTTCAGTCGGCCCTGCACGATGACGCGCATGCCTCGCTGGAGCGACTCGGCGACGTTCTCCGCCGCCTGACGCCAGACCGAGCAGGTCAGGAACAGGCTTTCGCCGTCCTTCCACTCGTTCGTCTGACGGTCGAAGGTGCGGGGGGTGGACGCGACACGGAACTTCGCGACCGCCGCACCGGAAGGGGTGAAGCGCAGCTCGGGGTCGTCGACAAGATTGCCGACGACCGTGATGACGGTCTCGCCTGCCATGGGGAACCTCTCGGCGGGTTTGCTGCTCTGGCTGCTTGGTTGCTGCTACTCGAAACCCGAGATCAGCTGAGCGGGAGGCTCAGTGGGTCTCGGGACGAAGGACCTTGGTCCGGAGGACCGACTCGTTCAGGTTCATCTGGCGGTCGAGCTCCTTGACGACCGCAGGCTCGGCCTGCAGGTCGATGACCGAGTAGATGCCCTCGGGCTTCTTCTTGATCTCGTACGCGAGACGACGACGGCCCCAGGTGTCGACCTTCTCGACCTTTCCGTTGCCCTCACGGACGACGGAGAGGAAGTTCTCGATCAGCGGGGAGACAGCACGCTCCTCGAGATCGGGGTCGAGGATGACCATCACCTCGTAGTGACGCATGTGGAACCCACCTCCTTCGGACTCAGCGGCCACGGTCGTTCCGTGGCAGGAGGGTTGTGATGCGTACGCAACGGTATCGGCCACCACTGACAATCGGGGTTCCCGCTGGGATTCCCTGTCATGGCCTGGGCAGACACCGGTGCAGACGGTACACAGTACCCGCACACCCGCTTCCGGTTGAAATTCGGCGGTGGTGACCGTCAATCTGTACACATCGGGTGTGTATGGCGCTACGATGCGCCGCCTTCCGCAGGAGGTGCCCCATGGCACAGACATTGCGACCCAACATCGCCGGATCCCTGTTCGCGACCGACGACAAGCCCCACCCCGTGCAGGACACGCTGCTCGCCGTGACGCTCGTCCTCGGTGCGGTCTCCTTCATCACGGCGATGTTCCACCACCTTCATCTGATCAGTTCCTGGACGGGGCTGGTGGGAATCCTGACCGGCGCGTACGGGCAGTTCATCTCGGAAACGACTCGTGAGCGCTTCGGCCTGATCGTGGGTCTCGGTGCCTCGGCCGTCGGCTTCTTCCTCGGCATGGCCCATGGAGGTCTGTTCGGCGGACTCATCGGCTGACTCTTCTCCCGGCCGCGGGGTCGACACGACGGGCGGTGCCTCGCACTGTCCGCCGTCCCACATCGGACCAAGCGGCCGAATAGCACCGTCCTGCGCCCCGGCCGCGCATCGGCCGGGGCCGAGGTCCCATGCGGCCATTCGGCGTGCCCGCAGGGCGCAGTAGGCTTCGGCGCGAGAGCCGGAGCCCCTGTACCCATGGGGACACACCAGCCCGAGGAGCGCCCCGAATGAGCCTGACCCTGAGGACGATCAGCCGAGAGCAGCATCTGGCGTACATCCAGAGCCTGCCCTCGGCTAGCCACATGCAGGTCCCGGCCTGGGCCGACGTCAAGGCCGAGTGGCGCTCCGAGAACCTCGGGTGGTTCGACGACAAGACCGGTGAGATGGTCGGCGCCGGCCTGGTGCTGTACCGCCAGCTTCCCAAGATCAAGCGCTATCTGGCCTACCTGCCCGAGGGCCCGGTCATCAACTGGTTCGCGCCGAATCTCACCGACTGGCTGGAGCCGATGCTCGCGCATCTGAAGAACCAGGGCGCCTTCTCGGTGAAGATGGGCCCGCCGGTGATCATCCGGCGCTGGGAGGCCACCTCCATCAAGAAGGGCATCCAGGACCCGGATGTGAAGCGGCTGCGCGACATCGAGGCCGACTTCATCGAGCCCCGCGCCTTCGAGGTCGCCGACAAGCTGCGCCGCATGGGCTGGCAGCAGGGCGAGGACGGCGGGGCCGGCTTCGGTGACGTACAGCCCCGCTACGTCTACCAGGTGCCGCTGGCGAACCGCTCCCTCGAAGAGGTCCACAAGAACTTCAACCAGCTGTGGCGCCGCAACATCAAGAAGGCCGAGAAGGCCGGCGTCGAGGTCGTCCAGGGCGGCTACCACGACCTGGAGGAGTGGCAGCGGCTGTACGAGATCACCGCTGTCCGCGACCGCTTCCGGCCCCGCCCTCTGTCGTACTTCCAGCGCATGTGGACGGCCCTCAACACCGAGGACCCCAACCGCATGCGGCTCTACTTCGCCCGGCACAACGGCGTGAACCTGTCCGCCGCGACGATGCTGGTCGTCGGTGGGCACGTCTGGTACTCGTACGGCGCGTCGGACAACATCGGCCGTGAGGTCCGGCCCTCGAACGCGATGCAGTGGCGCATGCTGCGCGACGCCTACGCCCTCGGCGCGACCGTCTACGACCTGCGCGGCATCTCCGACTCGCTGGACGAGACGGACCACCTCTTCGGCCTGATCCAGTTCAAGGTGGGCACGGGCGGCCAGGCCGCTGAATACCTCGGTGAGTGGGACTTCCCGCTCAACAAGCTGCTCCACAAGGCGCTCGACATCTACATGTCGCGCCGCTGACTCCCCCGTTTTTGCTTCCATACCTCTGATACACCGCAGCCACGAGAAAGGTTCCGGGACCGGCCATGGCGCTCACGCTCTACGTCGACACCGCGCGCTGGCGGGCACACCACAAGCACGTTCAGGAGCAGTTCCCGGGACTCGTCCCCGTCTGCAAGGGCAACGGCTACGGCTTCGGGCACGAGAAGCTGGCGGAAGAAGCCACGCGCCTCGGCGCGGACGTCCTCGCCGTCGGCACGACGTACGAGGCGGCCCGGATCAAGGACTGGTTCAGCGGTGACCTGCTGGTGCTGACGCCGTACCGACGGGCCGAGGAGCCCGTTCCCCTGCCCGACCGCGTGATCCGTTCCGTGTCGTCGGTCGACGGCGTGTACGGCCTCGTGGGCGCCCGCGTGGTCATCGAGGTCATGTCCTCGATGAAGCGGCACGGTGTGAGCGAGCAGGAACTGCCCCAACTCCACGCGGCCATAGAGAACATCCGCCTGGAGGGCTTCGCCATCCACCTGCCGCTGGACCGCACCGACGGCTCCGACGCCGTCGAGGAGGTCATCGGCTGGATGGACCGCCTGCGTGCGGCCCGTCTGCCGCTGCACACGATGTTCGTCAGCCACCTCAAGGCCGAGGACCTCGCCCGGCTGCAGCAGCAGTTCCCGCAGACTCGCTTCCGCGCCCGGATCGGCACCCGGCTGTGGCTGGGGGACCACGAGGCCACCGAGTACCGCGGAGCAGTCCTGGACGTCACGCGCGTCTCCAAGGGCGACCGCTTCGGCTACCGGCAGCAGAAGGCGGCCTCGGACGGCTTCCTGGTGGTCGTGGCGGGCGGCACGTCGCACGGGGTGGGGCTGGAGGCTCCCAAGGCCCTGCACGGCGTCATGCCGCGTGCCAAGGGCGTCGCCCGAGCCGGCCTCGCGACGGTCAACCGGAACCTTTCTCCGTTCGTCTGGGGCGGCAAGCAGCGTTGGTTCGCGGAGCCGCCGCACATGCAGGTGTCGATCCTCTTCGTGCCCGCGGACGCCCCCGAGCCGCAGGTCGGCGAGGAGTTGGTGGCCCATCTGCGGCACACCACCACTCAGTTCGACCGGATCGTCGACCGCTGATCCATGCCCGCCCGGCCGCCACACGGTGCCGGGCGGGACCGCAAGCCGCATTCATGTGAAAGGCCGTGAACGGGGTTCCCGTGCACGGCCTTTCGTGTGCCTCACCTGCCGCGTTCGCTCAGGGCGAACGGTCCGTGGAGTCCTGGCTGCCCCACTCCACAAGGGGGCCGTCGAAGTGCGCTGCGTGCCGCGGGGGACGGGCGGCGGCACCGTACACATGGACGTCTTCCGCGCCGTCCAGCACGCCGCCGGACGGATCGTCGTCTCCGGCGCGGCGCACCATGTCCCGCTCCGGCATGAAGATGTCGCGTACCACGATGACGCACAGGTACAGCGTTCCCAGCAGATGAGCCATGATCGCCACGTGGTAGCCCTCGGGGGGCAGTCCCTTGTGGGCCTCTCCGCTCGTCGTGTACGCGAGGTACAGCCAGATCCCCAGGTAGTACACGACCTCACACGCCTGCCAGATGAGGAAGTCGCGCCAGCGGGGCCGGGCCAGCGCGGCCAACGGCACCAGCCAGAGCACGTACTGCGGTGAGTAGACCTTGTTGGTGAGGATGAAGGCCGCCACGATCAGAAAGGCCAGCTGGGCGAAGCGCGGACGCCGTGGCGCGGTCAGTGCCAGTGCGGTGATGCCGCCGCAGATGAGGAGCATGGCGATCATCGCGTACGCGTTCGCCGTCTCAGGGGTGATCTGGATGTTCATCCGCTGCGAGATGACGAGGAAGGCGGAGCCGAAGTCGACGCCTCGTTCCTGGCTGAAGCGGTAGAACTTCGCCCAACCGTCGGGCGCCAGGAGCATCACGGGGAGGTTCACCGCGAGCCAGGCGCCGACCGCGCCAAGGAGCGCGATCCCGAACTCGCGCCACTTGCCCGCTCGCCAGCACAGGACGAAGAGCGGGCCGAGCAGTAGGAACGGGTAGAACTTGGCGGCTGTGGCGAGCCCGATCAGCACACCGAAGGCCAGAGGGCGCTGACGCGACCACATCAGCATCGCGACCGCCAGCAGGGCCACGGCGAGCAGATCCCAGTTGATGGTCGCCGTCAGAGCGAACGCCGGCGCCAGGGCCACCAGAAGGCCGTCCCAGGGGCGCCGGCGATGGATGCGCGCGGAGCACACGGCGATGACCGCCGCGCAGGCCATCAGCATCCCCGCGTTGACCATCCAGTACCACTGCTCTTGTTCCTGGATGGTGCCGCTGCCCGGGGTGAGCCATGCCGCGACCTCCATGAAGACACCGGTCAGCACCGGGTACTCGAGGTACTCCATGTCGCCGGGGATCTTGTCGAAGTACGGCACCAGCCCGTCGGCGAAGCCGCGCCCCTGATAGAGATGAGGGATGTCCGAGTAGCAGGCGTGGGTGTACTGGGAGCTGGCCCCGAAGAACCAGGCGCCGTCGTAGCAGGGCAGCTTCTGCACCATGCCCAGCGCGAACATGCCGATCGCGACGAGGGCGACGACCCGGACCGGGCTCCACCAGGACGTCCCGAGCAGTGCACGTCGCCCGATGGGGCCGCCGATCAGCTCACTGCCGGCCGCAGCGACCTCGTCCTCTTTGGTCGGCCGCACCGGCTCCGGCTCGTCCACGCTCATTCGCGTCGTCTCCGCACTGGGCATGCCGCACATCCTGCCGTACGTGCCCAGGACTACGTCGAGGACCGCCGCATCCAGCTGTCCGGGATGGCTTGTGTTTCACGTGAAACAGCCTCTTGAGCGCCCGCTCTCGTGCCGCCGCACACGAGAAGGGCCGCCGCACCTCAGCGGTGCGGCGGCCCTTGTTTCACGTGAAACACCCTCTACCGGGACGAAGAGCTATCCGGCGGGTCCTCCGAAGAGTCCCCCGTTCTGATTGCCTCTTGTGTTGTCCTCCGGTTCGCTCGGGGTTGGTGTCACCCCGCCGTCCGTTCCACCGGTGTCCGTGCCCCCTGTGTCCGTACCGCCGGTGTCCTGACAGGTCGGGTCGAACGGGTTCTTGCAGGGCTTGTCGCTGGGCGTCGGCGACGGAACGACAGGCTCGCTCTGGGACGGCGACGGCGACGGCTCCGGGCTCTCCTCCGGGCTCTCTTCCACCGAGGGAGTCGGCGTCGGGTCCGGGTCGTCGTTGACGATCACACCGATGGGCTGCGGCTCCGGGAACGCCTTCGGAGGCACGTTCCTGAGCGCGTCCTCCATGTAGTCGTGCCAGATCTCCGCCGGGAAGGAGGCACCATGGATCGTCTTCTGGCCACCCGTGCCGTACATCTCCAAGAACGTGCGGTTCTTGTTGGATTCGTCGTCGTCCATGCGGTACATGCTGATCGCCGTCGACAACTGCGGGGTGTACCCGACGAACCAGGCCGACTTGTTGCCGTCGGTCGTACCGGTCTTGCCGGCCACCTCGCGGCCGGCCAGCTGGGCCGAGGTACCGGTTCCCTTGTCGACGACGGTCTTGAGGACGTCGGTGACGTTGTCGGCGACGTCCGCGGTGAAGGCCTCCTTGGGGGAGGCGATTTCTTCGTGGTCGAACTTCGTCAGGCCCTCGTACTCGACCTTACTCACGGAGAACGGGTCGTTCTGCTTGCCGCTGGCGGCGAAGGTCGCGTACGAGCCCGCCATACGGATGGCGCTGGGGTCAGAGATACCGATCGAGAACGAGGGGAAGCTGGTGCCCGTGAGGCTGTCCTTCTTGAGGCCCGCCTCGATGGCCGCTTCCTTCACCCGGTCGAGACCGACGTCCATGCCCAGCTGGACGAAGGCGGAGTTCGCCGAGACCCGCATCGCCTCACGCAGGTCGATCTGGTACTTCGGCGCGCTGCCGTACGACTCGTCGCCGTCGTTGGCCTGCAGCCACTCCTTGCCCTCTTCATTGGTCCAGACGGTGCCGTCGTAGTCCTCGATCTTGAGGTTGTTCTTGCCGCTGTAGAGGCTCTTCGGCGAGACGATGGTGCGCTCGTCCTGAGCCTGATCCGGGTCCAGATCGGGGTCGCGCTTGCCCCAGGTCATGGCTGCCGCCAGGACGAAGGGCTTGAACGTCGAACCAACCTGCGCTCCGGTCACGTCGGCGTTGTTGGTGAAGTGCTTGGTGGCGTCCTCACCGCCGTAGATCGCCTCGATGGCACCCGACTTCGGATTCACCGACGCCCCGCCGAACTGCACATGCGTGTCCGTCTCCGGCCGCAGCTTGGGCTTGATGTGCTCCTTGCGCACCTTCTTCACGGCCGCTTCGAGTTCCTTGACCTTGTTTTTGTCGAAGGTCGTGTGGATCTCGTAGCCGCCCTGCTCGAGCTGCTTCGGCGTGATGTCGGTGTTGTTGAGGATGTAGCCCTTGGCCGTGTCGACGAGGTAGCCGATCTGCCCGCCCAGCTGGGCGTTGGACCTGGGCCGCTCGATCTTGGGAAAGTCCTTGTACTTGGCCCGCGTACCCGGCGAGAGGCGCTTGTCCTTGACCATCTCGTCGAGGATCCATCCCCAGCGGTCCGTGGCCCGCTTGGTGTTCGCCTCGGGCGTGGCTGCTGGGTCGATCGACGTCGCTCCGGCCGGGTCGTAGTACGTCGCACCCTTGAGGATGGCGGCGAGGAAGGCGCACTGACTCGGGTTGAGCTTCTCGGCATCCTCGCCGAAGTACGTGCGGGCGGCAGCCTGAAGGCCGTAGGCGCCACGGCCGAAGTAGGCCGTGTTCAGGTAGCCGCGCATGATGTCTTCCTTCTCGACGGAGGCGCCCACCTTCACCGAGATGAAGAGTTCCTTCACCTTCCGGGAGAGGGTCTGCGACTGGTCGTCGAGCATGGCGTTCTTGACGTACTGCTGGGTGATGGTCGATCCACCCTGCGTCTGGCCGCCCTTGGCCATGTTGACGACGGCGCGGGCGATACCCATGGGGTCGACGCCGCTGTCCGTCTCGAACGTCTTGTTCTCGGCCGACATGACCGCGTAGCGCATCGCCTTGGGGATCTTCTCGTAGGCGATGATCTGGCGGTTGACCTCACCACCCGTCGCGACCATCTGCGTGCCGTCGGACCAGTAGTAGACGTTGTTCTGCGCCGTCGCGGCCTCGGCCGGGTTGGGCACCGCGACGACGGCGTACCCGATACCGGCGGCCGCCACGAGGCAGCCGAAGAACCCGATGAAGAGCGCCGTCACCTGGCGCCAGGACGGCACCCACCGCATGGCCCCGTACTTGCCGACGCGCGGATAGTCGATGAAGCGCTTCTTGCCGGGAGGAGCAGGCCGGCCCCGACCCGGTCCGCGTCCCGCGGGCTCGGCCGCTCTCCGGCGGCTGCCACCGGTGCCGGTACTTCTCTGCGCTGCCCGTCGGGCCGCTGCGCGTCCCTCGTAGGGGGAGTCATCACCTCCCGCCCCGTAGGTCTCGGAAAGTGACCCATTGGTGCCCCGCGGTGCAGCGCGGCGGCCGGAGGGCGCCGATTGGCCGCGCCTGGCCGCGGCACGTCCGCCTCCCTGCGGCTGCGGCGGTTTGCGACGGTGCTCGCTCATCGAACGACTACTCCTCGGGCAGGCGCACCCGTGCGCGCCTGGAAACGGCGGCTGGTTTCCGGTCCCCCCGAAGTACGGATGCGGTCGTGTTGGCATTCATCCGTACCGCACCCAGGACCACGACGTGCTCTAACGTCACTCGCTTCCCGGTGGTGTGCATGCCGGACAGACTACGCACCGTCAAAACCTACTGAGCACCGAACTTCACCCCAAATCCGGCAACTTGCTTCGTATCAATCAGTGATGTGACCCCGTTCACCGTGCCCCCACTTGTCGCATACGTAGGGGCGTTCTATCGTCGTGATGTATCGAGTCGATACATCAGCTCGGCATAGTGAGTGTCGGGACGGCCAGCAGGAGAGGGGAGGCGACGATGAGCCGGCGCTCCGGGATCCTCGAGTTCGCCGTACTCGGCCTGCTGCGCGAAGCCCCCATGCACGGTTATGAGCTGCGCAAACGACTCAACACTTCACTGGGTGTGTTCCGCGCCTTCAGCTACGGGACGCTCTACCCCTGCCTCAAGACGCTGGTCGCGAGCGGCTGGTTGATCGAGGAGTCGGGGGGTGCCCAGGACGACGCTCCCGCCGCCCTCACGGGCCGCCGCGCCAAGATCGTCTACAGGTTGACGGCGGAAGGCAAGGAGCACTTCGAGGAACTGCTCTCGCAGACGGGTCCAGACGCGTACGAGGACGAGCACTTCGCCGCTCGCTTCGCGTTCTTCGGGCAGACCTCCCGCGATGTGCGCATGCGCGTCCTGGAGGGCCGACGCAGCCGTTTGGAGGAACGGCTGGAGAAGATGCGTGCCTCCTTGGCACGCACGCGCGAGCGCCTCGACGACTACACGCTTGAGCTCCAGCGCCACGGGATGGAGTCCGTGGAGCGCGAGGTGCGCTGGCTGAACGAGCTCATCGAAAGCGAGCGGGCGGGCCGTGATCTGAAGGGTCCCGCCCATGGAGAACCCGCTCGCGACACCACAGAGGGAGCGCCGGGCGCCCTGCCCCGGCCCGGGGACACCCCCGGTCCGGATGCGCCCGGCGACACCGCCACGTGAGGTCCCTGCCAGGACCTCACTCGTACACACAGGGAGCAACCGGAATGGGTTCGGTTCGCGTAGCCATCGTCGGCGTGGGTAACTGCGCCGCGTCGCTGGTGCAGGGAGTCGAGTACTACAAGGACGCCGACCCGGCGTCCAAGGTCCCCGGCCTCATGCACGTGCAGTTCGGTGACTACCACGTCCGAGACGTGGAGTTCGTCGCGGCCTTCGACGTCGACGCGAAGAAGGTCGGACTCGACCTCGCGGACGCCATCGGCGCCTCCGAGAACAACACCATCAAGATCTGCGACGTGCCGAGCACCGGCGTCACCGTCCAGCGCGGCCACACCCTCGACGGTCTCGGCAAGTACTACCGCGAGACCATCGAGGAGTCCGCCGAGGCCCCGGTCGACGTCGTCCAGGTCCTCAAGGACAAGCAGGTCGACGTCCTCGTCTGCTACCTGCCCGTCGGCTCCGAGGTCGCGGCGAAGTTCTACGCCCAGTGCGCCATCGACGCCAAGGTCGCCTTCGTCAACGCCCTGCCGGTCTTCATCGCCGGCACCAAGGAGTGGGCGGACAAGTTCACCGAGGCGGGCGTCCCGATCGTCGGCGACGACATCAAGTCGCAGGTCGGTGCCACCATCACGCACCGCGTCATGGCGAAGCTGTTCGAGGACCGGGGCGTCGTCCTGGACCGCACCATGCAGCTGAACGTCGGCGGCAACATGGACTTCAAGAACATGCTCGAGCGCGACCGCCTCGAGTCCAAGAAGATCTCCAAGACCCAGGCCGTCACCTCCCAGATCCCCGACCGGGAGCTCGGCGAGAAGAACGTCCACATCGGCCCGTCCGACTACGTGGCCTGGCTCGACGACCGCAAGTGGGCCTACGTCCGTCTCGAGGGCCGTGCCTTCGGTGACGTCCCGCTGAACCTGGAGTACAAGCTCGAGGTCTGGGACTCCCCGAACTCCGCCGGCGTCATCATCGACGCGCTGCGCGCCGCGAAGATCGCCAAGGACCGCGGTATCGGCGGCCCGATCCTGTCGGCGTCGTCGTACTTCATGAAGTCGCCGCCGGTGCAGTACTTCGACGACGAGGCGCGGGAGAACGTCGAGAAGTTCATCAAGGGCGAGGTCGAGCGCTGACGGAACGAGGCGCGGTGCGCTAAGTTCACTCGCTCTACGGGTCGTTGAGGGTCCCCGGGTCGTACACCCGGGGACCCTCCCCCTATGTGAGGCTGTGCCCCATGGCTGTCGTACGAGACCTGCGGGTGCTCCTGCGCTTCCGGGACTTCCGGCGTCTGCTCGCCGTACGACTGCTCTCCCAAGGAGCGGACGGGGTCTACCAGGTCGCGCTCGCCACCTACGTCGTCTTCTCCCCGGAGAAGCAGACGTCGGCCGCGGCGATCGCCTCGGCCATGGCCGTCCTGCTCCTTCCCTACTCCCTCGTGGGGCCCTTCGCCGGTGTCCTGCTGGACCGCTGGCGGCGCCGTCAGGTGCTGCTCCACGGCAATCTGCTGCGCGCACTGCTCGCGTCGGTGACGGCCGTCCTGATCCTGATCCACGTTCCGGACTGGCTCTTCTACGTCTCCGCGCTCTGCGTCACGGCGGTCAACCGCTTCGTGCTGGCCGGGCTCTCCGCCTCACTGCCCCGTGTGGTCGATGCCGACCGCTTGGTGGTCGCCAACTCCCTCTCTCCCACCGCCGGCACGCTCGCCGCGACAGCGGGCGGTGGACTCGCCTTCGTCGTACGGCTGCTGGGCTCGGACTCGGATGCCGTGGTGGTCCTCCTCGGCTCGGCGCTGTATCTGTGCGCGGCCCTCGCCTCGCTGCGCCTCGCCCGGGATCTGCTCGGCCCGGACCCCGCGTGGATACAGACGCGGTTGGGTGTCGCGATCGCCGGCACGGCACGGGGGCTGGTGGCGGGCGTACGACATCTCGTCGCACCGGGGCGGCGGGCAGCGGCGTGGGCGCTCGCGTCGATGACGATGATGCGGTTCTGCTACGGCGCCCTCACGGTCATGGTGCTGATGCTGTGCCGGTACGCCTGGTCGTCATCACCATCAGGAGCGGCCGACGCGGAGGAGGGGCTCGCTCTGCTCGGACTCGCCGTGGGGATCTCGGGGGCGGGTTTCTTCACCGCGGCCGTGCTGACGCCCTGGGCGACTGGACGTCTGGGGCCGGCCCTCTGGATCGTGACGTGCGCCGCAACCGCCGCCGTACTGGAACCCGCTCTCGGCCTGCCCTTCACGGAGCGACCCATGCTGGTCGCCGCGTTCGTCCTGGGGCTCGTCACTCAGGGAGCGAAGATCTCGACGGACACGATCGTGCAGTCAGCCGTCGACGACGGCTACCGCGGTCGTGTCTTCTCGCTCTACGACGTTCTCTTCAACGTGGCGTTCGTCGGCGCCGCGGCAGTGGCCGCGCTGATACTCCCTCCCGACGGCCGCTCCGTCGCCCTGGTGATCACGGTGGCAGTGATCTATGGAGCCGTCGCCGTGGGCATGGCGCGCTTCGGAATGGCGAAGCAGTCGCACCAGACAGGCCGGCGCACGGTGACCTGAGCCCGATGTTTCACGTGAAACATCGCGCCGTCGCTGAGGCAGCCCCCCGGAACCTAGGGCATTTGAGCCCACCACTCCTTGAGCGCCGCCACCGCCTCGTCATGCTCCATCGGCCCGTTTTCCAGCCGCAGCTCCAGCAGGAACTTGTAGGCCTGCCCGATGACCGGGCCCGGGCCGACGCCCAGGATCTCCATGATCTGGTTGCCGTCGAGGTCTGGACGGATGGCGTCCAGCTCCTCCTGCTCCTGAAGCTGCGCGATGCGCTCCTCCAGACCGTCGTACGCACGGGACAGCGCACTCGCCTTGCGCTTGTTCCGCGTGGTGCAGTCGGAGCGGGTCAGCTTGTGAAGGCGATCGAGGAGCGGACCCGCGTCGCGGACGTAGCGGCGGACGGCGGAGTCCGTCCACTCTCCGGTGCCGTACCCGTGGAAGCGCAGATGGAGCTCGACAAGACGCGAGACGTCCTTGATGAGGTCATTGGAGTACTTGAGGGCCGTCATGCGCTTCTTGGTCATCTTGGCCCCGACCACCTCGTGGTGATGGAAGGAGACCCGGCCATCCGTCTCGAAGCGCCGCGTACGGGGCTTGCCGATGTCATGCAGCAGCGCGGCGAGGCGGAGGGTGAGGTCGGGCCCGTTCTCCTCAAGCGCGATCGCCTGTTCCAGGACGATCAGCGTGTGGTCGTAGACGTCCTTGTGCCGGTGGTGTTCATCACGCTCCAGCCGCAGCGCGGGAAGCTCGGGCAGGACGTTCTGGGCGAGACCGGTGTCCACCAGCAGGGTCAGACCCGTGCGGGGGTGCGCGGAGAGGACCAGCTTGTTCAGCTCGTCCCGCACCCGCTCCGCGGACACGATCTCGATCCGGCCGGCCATGTCGGTCATCGCCGAGACGACCTCCGGCGCGACCTCGAAGTCGAGCTGCGCGGCAAATCGAGCGGCCCGCATCATGCGCAGCGGGTCGTCGGAGAACGACTCCTCCGGCGTACCGGGGGTGCGCAGCACTCGCGCCGCTAGATCCTCGAGCCCACCGTGCGGGTCGATGAACTCCTTCTCCGGCAGCGCCACCGCCATCGCGTTGACGGTGAAGTCACGCCGCACGAGGTCTTCCTCGATGGAGTCGCCGTACGACACCTCCGGCTTGCGGGAGGTCCGGTCGTAGGCCTCCGACCGGTACGTCGTGACCTCGATCTGGTAGCCGTCCTTCTGGGCCCCTACCGTGCCGAAGGCGATCCCGACCTCCCATACGGCGTCGGCCCAGGGACGCACGATCTTCAGCACGTCCTCGGGGCGGGCGTCCGTCGTGAAGTCCAGGTCGTTTCCGAGCCGGCCGAGCAGCGCGTCCCTGACCGACCCGCCGACCAGGGCCAGCGAAAAACCCGCCTCCTGGAAACGGCGGGCAAGATCGTCGGCGACGGGGGCGACGCGCAGCAGTTCACTCACCGCGCGGCGCTGCACCTGGCTCAGGGCACTGGACTGTTCGTTGGCGTTCGGCACAACAGAAAAGGGTACGTGGCCACCG
The DNA here is from genome assembly GCF_001419765.1 of Streptomyces torulosus. Taxonomy (GTDB): domain Bacteria; phylum Actinomycetota; class Actinomycetes; order Streptomycetales; family Streptomycetaceae; genus Streptomyces; species Streptomyces torulosus. The sequence continues at coordinate 24,036 of NZ_LIRK01000342.1, read as the reverse complement.
TGGCGGTGGTCGCCTTCATTGAACGTGCACAACGGTTTCGCGTAGATGACCCCATCCCCGGCCCCTTTGATACGTGTACATACAGGGACAGCCCGGTCCCGCCGCCCGATCTTGTGGCGCGGACCGCGGCACTTCACCTCGGCGCGCATCGTTACCATGCGTGGACGCACATTCCGACGACCACTGACGACGACGAGGACGGGCGAGCGCGTGGCCGAGGCGGCAGACTTCCAGGGGACCAGTCCCTCACCTGCCCGCCGCTGGCTGCTGCGTGCAGGGGCGCTGATCGCCGGGGCGCCGCTGCTGGCCGGTCTGCTCCAGCTCTCCGCCGCTCCGGAGGCACTGGCGGCGCCGAAGGCCGCGCCGACCGATGCCACGGGGACGAACACCGTCGCTGTCTCGCTCGACTCGCTCAGCCCCAGCGCGCCCACCGACGGCGACACGGTCACCGTCTCCGGCACGGTGACCAACAGGGGCAAGCAGACGATCACGGACGCCCATGTGGGCCTGCGGGTGGGCTCGGCTCCCCTCACGACCCGCTCCGCCATCGACAGCGCGGCCAAGCGCAACGGGTTCGACCAGTTCGTCGACGGGACGGAGGTCGGCGGGAAGTACGTGGAGAAGTTCTCCAAGCTCGCTTCCGGTGTGGCCCAGCCCTTCACCATCTCAGTGCCGGTCAAGGAGCTGGACCTCGATGCGGACGGCGTCTACCAGCTCGGTATCTCCCTCTCGGGCCAGACCTCCGCGGCCCGGTACGACCAGATCCTCGGCATCCAGCGCACGTTCCTCCCGTGGCACCCCGACGAGGCGGACTCGAGGACGAAGACCACGTACCTCTGGCCCCTGATCTCCACCAGCCACCTCACGGCCGAGACCGGGCCCGGAGAGCGCCAGGCGCCCACGTTCCTCAACGACGACCTGGCCAAGGAGATCTCCGCGGGCGGTCGCCTGGAGCAGATGCTGGCGTTGGGCAAGGATCTCGATGTCACCTGGGTGATCGACCCCGACCTGCTGGCGTCCGTCGTCGCGATGACCGAGAGCTACAGCGTCCGAAGCGGAAGCACGACCGTCCCGGGCAGGAGCCAGGCGGTCGCCAACGCGTGGCTGGCCGACCTCGAGACCGCGGTCCAGGGCAAGGAAGTGGTCGCGCTCCCCTTCGCGGACCCCGATCTGGCGTCGCTGGCGCAGAACGGCAAGGCCGTCACGGGCTCCCTCAGCCGCCTCAAGGACGCCACCGACGTTGCCGCGGACACCGTCGAGAACATCCTCCACGTGGAGCCGAACACCGAGTTCGCATGGCCCGTGAACGGCGCTGTGGACCCGTCCATCATCAAGGTCGCCACCTCGGCGGGCGCCGACACGGTGATCGCCCGCAGCGACAGCCTTCAGGAGAACCGCGGCCTGTCCTACACGCCCACCGCCGCCCGCCCCATCGGTGGCGGCACCACGGCCGTCGTCGCGGACGCCCAGCTGTCCACGGCGTTCCAGGGCGACATGACGAAGGCCGAGAGCTCCACGCTGGCGGTGCAGAGGTTCCTCGCCCAGAGCCTGATGACGAACCTGCAGACCGACAGGCAGCGCAGCATCGTGATCGCCCCGCAGCGCATGCCCTCGGCCAGCCAGGCCCAGACGATGGCACAGGCCCTGACCACGCTCCAGGGCGGTACCTGGTCGCAGTTCCAGGATCTGTCCGCGGCGTCCGAGGCGAAGCCCGACCCGAACGCCAGCACCAGGATCCCTTCCGCCTCGGCGTACCCCAAGTCGCTGCGCAAGCAGGCGCTGCCGAAGTCGGCGTTCGAGGAGATCCACGGCACACAGAGCGACCTCGACCGCTTCAAGGTGATCCTCAACCGCCAGTCGCGTGTGGTCACCCCCTTCGGCCGGACCATGGACCGGGAGATGTCCACGTCGTGGCGGGGGCACGCCGCGGACGCGAGGGCCTACCGGGACGGCGTGCAGTCCTACCTGGACACGCTCACCAGCCAGGTCCGGCTGATCGAGAAGTCCGAGACGAAGCTCTCGGGGCGCAGTGCCACGATCCCCGTGACCGTGCAGAACAACCTCGTGCAAGGCGTCGACAACCTGACCCTACGCCTCACGTCACGGCTTCCGAAGCGCCTGAAGATCGGCGACGACGACTACGACGAGCGGTCCATCGACATCTCGGGCGGACACAGCGAGTCCGTGAAGTTCACCACCAACGCCAAGGCCAACGGCAAGGTCGACGTCGTCGCCCAGCTCTACACGAAGGACGGCCAGAAGTACGGCTCCCCGGTCGTCTTCACGGTGAGCGTCACCGAGATCACTCCCACGGTGATGCTCGTCATCGCCGGCGGTGTCCTGCTCCTCGTCCTCGCCGGGTTCCGGATGTACACCCAGCGCAAGCGCGCCGCCGCCCGCCAGGCGGCGGAGGGCGCCTCGCAGGACGAGCCGGCGGACAGCACTTCTCCGGACGAGGAAGCGAACACCGAGGCGACTTCGGTCGTACACACTGACGGAGTCGTACACACTGACGAAGGGGATTCCTCGGCCGAGCCCGTGACAGACGCGCCGGAGCACCCGAGTGACCCGGCCACGGACACCGCATCGGAAAACACCGACCGGTCCGGAACGGGTGAGAGAGTGGACCGTTGAGCGATTGTCGTGGCCCGTGGGCCCGGGGACGATGAGGTGGGGTAACCATGAACGCGCCGTACGACGGTGACCGCGGCCCGGGCGCGGCCGACTCGGGCTACCCCGACGGCTCGCTGCCCGGTTCGGCCCAGGTGCCGCCGCAGCCTCCTGCGGACATGTACCTCCAGGACGCCTACGACCAGGACCCCTACCGCGCGCGGGATCTGTCCGCCCAGGACCCGGTGGCCGAGGCGCTCTACGACCGCGCCGCGCACCCTCCGCCTCCGGGTGCCCACCAGCCGCAGCAGCCGCTCTACGGGCAGCCGGCGCCGTCGCAGTACGCCCCCGACCCGCGAGTGTGGGCCCAGACCCCCGCGCCCGAGCCAGACGGTCCTTCGCGGCATCTGCCGTACGGCGACAACGCCCGTACGACCCAGTTCGTCGGAGTGGACGACCTGGTCACGCAGGCCGGCGAGGAGCGCCACGAACCCGACGCCTTCGCCCACCTCTTCCGGGACCAGCAGCAGAGCGGCAGCGGCCCGGTGGGGCAGCCCTCCGTGCCCGGCCCGACCCCCGCTCCGGCCCCCGGTCCGGGCCGTCCGCAACACGAGGAGCCCGCCGCACAGGCCCCCGCGGCGGCGCCGGCCCCGAAGAAGGGCGGGCGGGCCTCGGGTCTGCTGAAGTCGAGCGCCGTGATGGCGGCGGGCACCATGGTCTCGCGCCTCACCGGCTTCATCCGCTCGGCGATGATCGTCTCGGCGCTGGGCCTCGCCCTGCTGGGCGACGCCTTCCAGGTGGCCTACCAGCTGCCGACCATGATCTACATCCTGACCGTCGGCGGCGGCTTGAACTCCGTCTTCGTGCCGCAGCTCGTGCGTGCGATGAAGGACGACGACGATGGCGGCGAGGCGTACGCCAACCGCCTGCTGACCCTCGTCATGGTGGTTCTCGGCGTTCTCACGGCGCTCGCGATGTTCGCGGCCCCGCTCCTGGTGCGGGCGCTGTCCGTGGGAGTCGCCAACAACCCCGCGGCCAACGAGACCGCCGTGACGTTCACCCGCTACTTCCTGCCGTCCATCTTCTTCATGGGCATCCACGTGGTGATGGGGCAGATCCTCAACGCCCGCGGGCGGTTCGGCGCGATGATGTGGACGCCGGTCCTCAACAACATCGTCATCATCGTCACCCTCGGCGCGTTCCTGTGGGTCTACGGCAGCGCGGCCGACTCCCGGATGACAGTCGGCAACATCCCGCCGGAGGGCGTGCGCCTGCTAGGTGTGGGCATCCTGCTCGGCCTCGTCGTGCAGGCCCTGGCGATGATTCCCTACCTGCGGGAGACCGGGTTCCGGCTCCGGCTCCGCTTCGACTGGAAGGGCCACGGCCTCGGCAAGGCCGCGATGCTCGCCAAGTGGACGATCCTCTTCGTCCTCGCCAACCAGGCGGGCGCCCTGGTGGTCACCCAGCTGGCCACCTCCGCGGGCATCGGCTCCGACGTCAAGGGCACCGGCTTCGCGTCCTACGCCAACGCCCAGCTGATCTGGGGTCTGCCACAGGCCATCATCACCGTGTCCCTCATGGCGGCCCTCCTCCCGCGCATCTCGCGGTCGGCGGCCGAGGACGACGCGGGAGCCGTCCGCGACGACATCTCGCAGGGCCTGCGCACGACTGCGGTCGCCATCGTGCCGATCGCCTTCGGGTTCCTCGCGCTGGGCATCCCCATGTGCACCCTGATCTTCGGTTCTTCCGGCACCGTCGAGGCCACCAACATGGGCTTCATGCTGATGGCTTTCGGCCTCGGCCTGATCCCCTACTCCGTGCAGTACGTCGTCCTGCGCGCCTTCTACGCGTACGAGGACACGCGGACGCCGTTCTACAACACGGTCATCGTGGCCGCCGTCAACGCCGGGGCCTCCGCGATCTGCTTCTTCGTGATCCCGGCCCGCTGGGCGGTGGTCGGTATGGCGGCCTCGTACGGTCTCGCCTACATGATCGGTGTGGGCGTCGCCTGGCGTCGCCTGAAGCAGCGGCTGGGCGGTGACCTGGACGGCTCCAGGGTGATGCGGACGTACGCACGGCTGTCCATCGCGTCGCTGCCCGCGGCGCTGGTCAGCGGCGCGGCCTGCTACGGGATCAGCCGGAGTCTGGGACAGGGCGTGGGCGGCTCGATGCTCGCCCTCGTCGGGGGAGGAATCGTTCTGCTCGGTGTCTTCTACGTCGCCGCGCGGCGCATGCGCATCGAAGAGCTCAACTCGATGGTCGGTATGGTCCGGGGACGACTGGGGCGCTGAGACGGGGTTAGGCGCACAACCATCGTCCGTCGTCGCGTGTCGCTCATAGCGGCGGACTGTGGGCACAATTGGCTTTGGCGCCGCAGAGCGCGCAACGGATGGGGAGGCAGGAACGACGGTGGCGGAACGGAGCACGGCTGCCGTCGACGTGGCAGACAACAGCGGCGACGAGCCGCTGACCGCGCAGGCGGACCAGTCCACGGCCGACGGGGAGGCCCAGAACCGGGAGCGGGACACGGACAGCTCGGCGAGCGAAGAGGCACAGGGAAGCGGCGGCACCGAGAGCCCTTCCAGGACGACACCGCCCGAACTGCACAGCGGTCACAAGCTCGCCAGGCGCTACCGCCTCGAAGAGTGCGTCACCCGTCTGGACGGTTTCAGCAGTTGGCGTGCCGTGGACGAAAAACTGCGGCGTGCGGTCGGAGTTCATGTCCTGCCCGCCGACCACACACGCGCCCGTGCCGTGCTGGCGGCGGCGCGTTCCTCGGCGCTGCTGGGTGACCCCCGCTTCGTCCAGGTACTGGACGCCGTGGAGGAGAACGACCTCGTGTACGTGGTGCACGAGTGGCTTCCCGACGCCACGGAACTGACGACGCTTCTCGCTTCCGGCCCGCTGGAACCGCATGACGCGTACCAGATGGTCACGCAGGTCTCGCACGCCATGGCCGCCGCGCACCGCGAGGGCCTGTCCCACCTCCGGCTCAACCCGAGCGCTGTTCTGCGCTCCGCCGCCGGGCAGTGGCGCATCCGCGGCCTCGCGGTGAATGCGGCGCTGCGCGGCATCAGCTCCGACACCCCGCAGCGCACGGACACGGAGGCGATCGGCGCGCTGCTCTACGCGTCGCTCACCCAGCGCTGGCCGTACGAGAACGACGCGCACGGCCTCTCCGGGCTCCCCAAGGGCGTCGGGCTGATCGCTCCCGACCAGGTACGGGCAGGTGTCCACCGTGGTCTGTCGGAGCTCTCCATGCGCGCGCTCGCCAACGACGGCGCCACCGCCTCGCGGCACGAGTCTCCGTGCACGACGCCGGAGGAGCTGGTGAAGGCGATCGGTGAGATGCCTCGCATCCGCCCGCCGGAGTCGGCGTTCACCGCCCCGCCCGACTATCAGCGCACGACGTACCAGCAGGGCACGTACGGCCGTCCGTCGCCCCATCCGGGCGCCACGCAGCCCATTCCGACCCCTCCGCCGCCGCTGCAGAGCCGTACCGGCAAGGCCCTCAAGTGGGCGGTGTCGGCGCTGCTGATCGCCGCGCTCGGTCTGGGCAGCTGGCAGTTGGCGGACGCCTTGATGGAGCGCGGTGACCGGTCCAACGACACGGACACGGGCCAGACGACGGACAACGACAAGGGCGACAACACGGCCAAGCCGCTCCGGAAGCTCGGCATCAGCGGTGCTGTGGAGTACTACCCGGACGGGAAGCCGCAGCACGCCGACGACGTGGATCTGACCTACGACAAGAGCGGTTCCACGTACTGGCGGACCTACTCCTTCAACGACGGCCCCACCTTGGCGCCCTACAAGCAGGGTGTCGGCATCGTCTACGACCTGGGCTCCGCCCAGGAGGTGTCGGCCGCGTCAATAGGGCTGTACTACACCGGGGACCACACATCGGCCACGCTCTACGCGGCCGACTCCCTCTCGTCGTCCGCCCCTCTCGGTTCGATGACGAAGATCGCCTCGAGCACGACCAGCGGCACCAACCTGAAGATCTCCGCCAAGAAGCCGGTGAAGACCCGGTACGTTCTGATCTGGCTCACCGCCGTGCCCAAGTCGGCGCCCGACCAGTTCAGTGGCGCCGGCTACAAACAGGCGATCACCGACGTGAAGTTCATGGGCTGAGAGTTCTTCGAGGAAGGGGGTCCGATGGCGCCAGTCGCTGACCACAGCGGGACGAGCGATCAGGACCTCCTGGCCCAGCATGTCGGGGGTGACCCCGATGCCTTCGCGGAGCTCGTACGGCGCCACCGGGACCGGCTGTGGGCGGTGGCGCTGCGGACCCTGGGAGACCGTGAGGAGGCCGCTGACGCCGTCCAGGACGCGCTGGTTTCCGCCTATCGGGCCGCGCATACCTTCCGGGGCCAGTCGGCCGTCACGACCTGGCTGCACCGCATCACGGTGAACGCCTGCCTGGACCGCGCCCGGAAGGCCGCCTCGCGCAAGACCTCCCCGGTCGACGACACCGAGCGGCTGGAGCAGCTCCTCGAACCGCAGGAGTCGGCATCCGCTCCCGCCGAGCGCAACGACGTCCACCGCGAGCTCCTGGAAGCCCTGGGCACACTGCCGCAGGACCAGCGGGCGGCCCTCGTCCTGGTGGACATGCAGGGCTATCCCGTGGCGGAGGCCGCACGGATCCTCGATGTCCCGACCGGAACGGTGAAAAGCCGCTGTGCCCGTGGCAGAGCCCGACTTCTGCCGCTGGTCACCCATCTCCGCGGCGACGGTGGAGGGGACGGCGGCGAAAAGGCCGGGCGCGGAAGGAACCGGACGCAGGGGACATCCGTCCCACCCGCAGCAGGACCACATGATGCAGGGCCAAGCGATTCAGCTGCTGTGAAGGGCGGAGGTGGGCGAGCGTGACATCCACGACCGACACAGCCGGACACCCGGACGTCGAGGAGATCTCCGACCTCACCGAAGGTCTTCTGCCGCCGTCCCGTACCGAGGACGTCCGACAGCACCTGGACGAATGCTCCCTCTGCTCCGATGTGTATGCCTCGCTGGAGGAGATCCGCGGCATGCTGGGCACCCTGCCGGGCCCTCCGCGCATGCCCGACGACGTGGCGGGACGGATCGATGCGGCTCTGGCTGCCGAAGCCCTGCTGAGCGCCACCAGGCCCGATCCGGAGATCGAAGAGACCTCGGAAGCGTCCGACTCCTCTGGCACGACTGGTACGACGTCGCGGGCGGACGATGGTGTTCATGTTTCACGTGAAACATCGACGGCGGCCGATCGTCCCGCCGGTCATGGCCGGGGGCCCACGGGCCCGGGCCGCTCCACACCCAAGCGACGCACTCGCCGCGTCAGGATCCTCGCCGCGGCCTTCGCGACCGCCGCTCTGGGGCTCGGTGTACTGCTCGTCCAGTCGATGAACGACAGCGGCTCCGGGGAGAACCCTCCGAGTGCTCAGAGCCCGGCCTCCGACGTGTTCTCCGGCGTCAAGCTGCAGAAGCGGGTGGACGATCTTCTCGGCGGCCAAACGACGAAGGATGCACCGGGCCGGGATTCGGTCGGCGCCAATACGGCACCCGACGATCCGGAACGCTTCGACTCGAACCCCACCACGAAGCTCACGAAGGACGTGCCTCCTTGTATCGCCAAGGGCATCGGCGACGTGACCGGGGCCATCGCTTCAGAACCCGGGACCTATCAGGGGGCGGACGCCTATCTCGTCCTGTTGCCCGTCCCGGAGGACGCTTCGCACGTCACGGCCTACGTCGTCGACGCCTCCTGCGTGGGCAAGGCCTCGGCACCCGCCGGAGAGGTTCTGCTGAAGCAGACCTTCTCCCGCCCCTGAGGACGGCGCGCCGCGCCACCCCTGGCATCCCTGGCATCCCTGTGCGGTGTCACGTCTCCGTGTGCCCGGACACACCGGGAATGCACGCCCCTTAGGATCCGTTGGGTGGGGTGAGAGTTCCGAGAGCAGCTCCCACCGGCAGTACGCAGCACTCCCCAGAGACGAGGAATCAAGCCGTGAGCGACGTCCGTAACGTGATCATCATCGGCTCCGGGCCCGCCGGCTACACGGCAGCGCTCTACACCGCGCGCGCGTCGCTGAAGCCGCTGGTGTTCGAGGGGGCCGTCACCGCAGGCGGCGCGCTCATGAACACCACCGACGTGGAGAACTTCCCCGGCTTCCGGGACGGCATCATGGGTCCCGACCTCATGGACAACATGAGGGCCCAGGCCGAGCGCTTCGGTGCCGAGCTCGTTCCGGACGACGTCGTCGCCGTCGACCTGACCGGCGAGATCAAGACGGTGACGGACACCGCGGGCACCGTGCACCACGCCAAGGCCGTCATCGTCACGACGGGCTCGCAGCACCGCAAGCTCGGGCTGCCCAACGAGGATGCCCTCTCCGGGCGTGGCGTCTCCTGGTGTGCCACCTGTGACGGGTTCTTCTTCAAGGACCAGGACATCGCTGTGATCGGTGGCGGTGACACCGCCATGGAGGAGGCCACCTTCCTCTCCCGCTTCGCGAAGTCCGTGACCGTCGTCCACCGCCGGGACACGCTGCGCGCCTCCAAGGCGATGCAGGAGCGTGCGTTCGCCGACCCGAAGATCTCCTTCATCTGGGACAGCGAGGTCGCGGAGATCCAGGGCGACCAGAAGCTCGCCGCACTGAAGCTGCGCAACCTCAAGACCGGCGAGACGTCCGACCTGCCGGTGACGGGCCTGTTCATCGCGATCGGCCACGACCCGCGCACGGAACTTTTCAAGGGTCAGCTCGACCTGGACGACGAGGGCTACCTGAAGGTCGCCTCCCCGTCGACCCGGACGAACCTGACCGGTGTCTTCGGCGCCGGCGATGTCGTCGACCACACCTACCGCCAGGCGATCACCGCGGCCGGCACCGGCTGCTCCGCCGCCCTCGACGCCGAGCGCTTCCTCGCCGCCCTCGCGGACGGCGAGCAGACTGCCGAGCCCGAGAAGACCACCGTCTGACCCCCGTCCGCCCCACCGCACCAACCAGTTAGGAGCCCGCCGTGGCCGGCACCCTGAAGAACGTGACCGACGACTCCTTCGAGCAGGACGTCCTGAAGAACGACAAGCCCGTCCTGGTGGACTTCTGGGCCGCGTGGTGCGGCCCGTGCCGCCAGATCGCGCCGTCCCTCGAAGCCATCGCCCAGGAGTACGGCGACAAGATCGAGATCGTCAAGCTCAACATCGACGAGAACCCGGCCACGGCAGCCAAGTACGGCGTCATGTCCATCCCGACCCTGAACGTCTACCAGGGCGGCGAGGTCGCCAAGACCATCGTCGGTGCCAAGCCGAAGGCTGCGATCGTGCGTGACCTCGAGGACTTCATCGCCCAGTAGGTAGCACCGCCGCAAGGTGGCACCGCCGTCGCTCGGTGACGATGTTTCACGTGAAACATGAAGGGGTCGATCCCATCGGGGTCGGCCCCTTCGCTTGCATACGCTCCAGTCGGTCGCTCTCAGAGCGGCCGCAGAGCGGGCTCCTTCTGGACCGCTCCCAGAAGCCGGTCGAGCGCCAACTCGACGTCCTCCTTCCAGGAGAGCGTCGTCCGGAGCTCCAACCGCAGCCGAGGGTAAGCCGGATGAGGACGGACCGTCTTGAAGCCCACAGCGGTCAGATGGTCGGCGGGCAGCACACAGGCCGGTTCCTTCCAGCGTGCGTCACCGAAGGCCTCGATCGCCTTGAAGCCCCGTCTCAGGAGGTCCTTGGCCACCGTCTGCACCATCACCCGACCGAGCCCCTGCCCGTGAAAGCCGGGCACGATGTAGGCGGTCATCAGCTGAACCGCGTCCGGGGAGACCGGGCTTGTCGGGAACGCCGTCGAGCGTGGCACATAGGCCGGTGGTGCGTAGAGCACGAACCCCGCAGGGACGTCGTCCACATAGACGACTCGCCCACAGGACCCCCAGTCCAGAAGAACGGCGGAGATCCAGGCTTCCTTCTCCAGTGCGGGAGTACCGGCCTTTAGCGCTGCCTCACCGCTGACGGGGTCCAACTCCCAGAAGACGCACGAGCGGCAGCGCTTGGGAAGGTCCTGAAGGTTGTCCAGCGTGAGCGGTACGAGCCGACGCCCCATGAAGGCTGTTCCTCGCTTCCTACGCCCGCAGCGTCGCGAGCGGCTGTCAGAGCGCTTCGCTCCCTGAGCAGGCTGCCGACGAATCCGCCGATTGCACCCAGCCCCAGGCCGGCGGTCAGCAGACCGGAACGGCTCACGGTTCGCATTGCCCCCGCCTCCCATAAAGGTGCCACAAGGTGGATGATGCGCCCTACCCCACCGCATCGTATCGACGATGTGATTGCCTAGACACTGCCTGCAAGCAAAGAGCGGGCAGTGTCCGGTATACATCGGACACTGCCCGCTTATGCGGTCGACCAGCCGAAAGGCGTCCTACCGATCGACAGCTCAGGCTTCGCTCTCGTCGCTGTCGTCGTCCAGCAGGCTCCGCTGAAGGACGGGTCCTTCGCCGGGGGCGAGCGACGACAGGATGCGCTCCAGATCTTCCATCGAGGCGAACTCGACGGTGATCTTTCCCTTCTTCTGGCCCAGGTCGACCTTCACCCGGGTCTCGAAGCGGTCCGAGAGCCGGGTCGCCAGATCGCTCAGCGCGGGGGAGACACGCGCGCCGGCGCGAGGGCCCTTGGACCGTGAGGTCGTCTTGGGCCGCGAGCCCATGAGCGTGACGATCTCCTCGACCGCTCGCACCGAAAGCCCCTCGGCCACGATCCGGTGAGCCAGCTTGTCCTGCTCCTCCGAGTCCTCGACCGAGAGCAGTGCCCGCGCGTGCCCGGCGGAGAGCACACCGGCGGCCACCCGACGCTGCACCGCGGGCGAAAGCTTCAGCAGGCGCAGGGTGTTGGAGACCTGAGGACGGGACCGGCCGATGCGGTCCGCCAGCTGGTCGTGCGTGCAGTTGAAGTCCCTGAGCAGCTGGTCGTAGGCGGCGGCCTCTTCCAGCGGGTTCAGCTGAGCCCGGTGAAGGTTCTCCAGGAGGGCGTCCAGAAGAAGCTTCTCGTCGTCCGTGGCCCGTACGATCGCCGGGATCGCCTCCAGGCCGGCCTCACGGCAGGCGCGCCAGCGCCGCTCACCCATGATGAGCTCGTAGCGGGCCGGTCCCAGTTGTCGCACGACGACGGGCTGGAGAAGGCCGACTTCCTTGATGGAGGTGACCAGCTCCTGGAGGAGGTCCTCGTCGAACACCTCACGGGGCTGCCGGGGGTTCGGCGTGATGGAGTCGAGGGGCAGTTCCGCGAAGTGGGCGCCGATAGGGGCTGCGGGCACCTCGACGCCGCCGTTCGAAGGCAGCTCCTCCGTTTCACGTGAAACATTGGGCAGCGTGGCCACCCTCGCGGCCGCCACCCCACGTTCCTGGGCGAGGACCGGTACCGCTGCCGGGGAAGGGGATGCGGGTCCACCGATGGCCGGCGGTGCCGCCTTCTCCCCAGTCGGGGCTGCTGGGATCAGTGCGCCGAGGCCACGGCCCAACCCCCTCCGTCGCTCGCTCACTGGATCCCCTCCACCATGCTCGGGTTGTTCTGTGCGCCGATGTGGGCGTGCGTCGGGTCATAGCCCACGCCGACGCCCTTCAGCGCGATTTCTCGTGCCGCCTCAAGGTAGGAGAGGGCACCGCTCGATCCTGGATCGTAAGTCAGCACGGTCTGCCCGTAGCTGGGGGCCTCGGAGATACGGACAGAGCGCGGAATGCTTGTCCGCAGCACCTCGTCGCCGAAGTGGTTGCGCACCTCGTCGGCGACCTGGGACGCAAGACGCGTCCGGCCGTCGTACATGGTGAGCAGGATGGTCGACACATGGAGGGCTGGGTTGAGGTGCCCCCGCACCAGGTCGACGTTGCGGAGCAGCTGGCCGAGGCCCTCCAGTGCGTAGTACTCGCACTGGATCGGGATGAGGACTTCCTGTCCAGCGACCAATGCGTTGACCGTCAGCAAGCCGAGCGAGGGAGGGCAGTCGATCAGGATGTAGTCCAGCGGCTGCTCATACGCCTGAATCGCTCGCTGGAGCCGGCTCTCACGGGCCACCAGGGACACCAGCTCGATCTCCGCACCGGCGAGATCAATCGTGGCGGGAGCGCAGAAGAGTCCCTCGACATCGGGAACGGGCTGGACGATCTCCGCCAGAGGCTTGCTCTCGACCAGTACGTCGTAGATGGATGGCACCTCGGCGTGGTGGTCGATCCCCAGCGCGGTGGAGGCATTGCCCTGGGGGTCCAGGTCGATCACCAGGACACGGGCGCCATGCAGAGCCAGCGAGGCGGCGAGGTTGACCGTGGTCGTGGTCTTGCCCACGCCGCCCTTCTGGTTGGCGACCACCATGACCCGAGTCTGCTCAGGCCGGGGCAGCCCCTCCCCGGCGCGGCCCAGAGCCTCTACCGCCAGTTGAGCAGCACGACCGATGGGAGTGTCGTCCATCGGGGGCGGTGTTTCACGTGAAACATCCTCCCCCATCGATTCGGTACGGGGACCGGGGACCGGATCGGTCATCGGTCCCGCGATGTTGGCGTCGGACCGCAAGGATTCACTCTCCTCGACTTCAGGCTCGCAATGAACAGAGCCTCCCATGTCTTCGGGGTCGTGAACCAGTGAGGCCTGGGGTTCTGTGGAGAAATCCACCTCTGTGGAAATCTCCCTCGCCTCTCCGAGTGACCCGAGAGGCTTCCGGTCGCGCGGTTCGGCCGCAGCGCGGCCCCGGCCGATGATGCCGTGTAGCAGTGAGCGACGTTTCACGTGAAACACGATGCATAGCCGCTCAGGCCACCACCGCGCGACACTCCGACATACGTAGGTTGGGGGGCTTGTGTGGAGTATGCCTCGTCGTCAGGACGGGTCAGCCGGCGTGTCGAGCAACAAGGCCAGTAGCCGCTCGCCGAGCATCGCCGTCAACGACGTCGGCGGGCCCGTCCCGTCCGGGCCGCCTTCGCTCGCTTCGCTGCGAAGCGGACACCGCCCGGGCTCTCGCCTACCTCGACACGGACGACCGTGGAGAGCGGATCCACGACGCCCTCACCGACATGGTGGATGGAGGTCTCCACCGCGCCGAGCTTGCTCAGTGCCGTGGCCGCGCTCTTCAACTCCTCCTCGGCGGTGTCGCCCTTGAGCGCCAGCATCTCTCCGTACGGACGCAGGAGCGGAATACCCCAGGTGGCCAAGCGGTCCAGGGGAGCCACGGCCCGTGCCGTCACCACGTGGACCGGCTGAAGCGTGCCGAGGACTTCTTCGGCACGGCCTCGGAGCACCGTGACATGGTCGAGGCCCAGCAGCTCCACGACCTCCGTCAGGAAGTTGGTGCGTCGCAGCAGCGGTTCCAGCAGCGTGATCTTCAGGTCGTCCCGCACGAGCGCCAGCGGGATGCCGGGCAGACCGGCGCCGGAGCCGACATCGCAGACCGTCACGCCCTCGGGGACGACCTCGGAGAGCACCGCGCAGTTCAGCAGGTGCCTCTCCCACAGCCGAGGTACTTCCCGCGGGCCGATGAGCCCCCGCTGCACTCCCGCTTCCGCCAGCAGTTCGGCGTACCGGACCGCGTCCGCGTAGCGATCACCGAATACGTCGCGCGCCTGCTCGGGCGCAGGGGGAAGCTCCGCTGCCTCCGTCACGGGGACCGTCCTTCCGTACCGCAAGAGCGCACTGTGCGCTGACACCAGAACAACAGGCTGACAAAGTTCGGCCCCGCCTGCGGGCAGACGGGGCCGGAGAAACGTACGTACCGAATCAGGCAGGCAGCACGACGACGAAGCGCTGGGGCTCCTCGCCCTCGGACTCGCTGCGCAGGCCCGCGGTCTTGACCGCGTCGTGCACAACCTTGCGCTCGAAGGGCGTCATCGGCTTCAGCTTGACCGGCTCACCGGTGCTCTTCGCCTCGGCCGCGGCCTTGGCACCCAGCTCGGAGAGCTCGGCACGCTTCTTGGCCCGGTAGCCGGCGATGTCGAGCATCAGGCGGCTGCGGTCACCGGTCTCGCGGTGCACGGCCAGGCGCGTGAGCTCCTGGAGTGCTTCGAGCACCTCGCCTTCCCGGCCGACAAGCTTCTGCAGGTCGCGGCTGCCGCTGTCGCTGATGATCGAGACAGAGGCACGGTCGGCCTCGACGTCCATGTCGATGTCGCCGTCGAGATCGGCGATGTCCAGCAGACCTTCCAGGTAGTCCGCCGCGATCTCACCCTCCTGCTCCAGGCGGGTGAGGGTGTCTCCACCCTCGGAGGCGGCGGAGGTGGTGCCTTCCGTCACGGGATGGGCTCCTTCTTACTTCTTGGACGGGGACTTGGGGCGCTGCTGGCCCTTGCGCTGACCGGACTGGGCCTTGCTGCGGCCGCTGCTGCCGGGCTTGGGCGCCGCCTGCTTGGCTGCGGCCGCCGGCTTGGCGTCCTCGGGCTCATCGGACTTGCTGAGCGAGGTGGGCGCGCTCTGCTGCTCGGCGTCGTCGGCGGTCTTCGTGGCACCGGCCTGACGCTGGGCCTTGGTCTGGCGCTTGGGCTGCTGACGCTTGGCGGAAGTCGGCGTACCGTCCTCGGCGGTGGCCACGGCCGAGGCCTCGCCCTTGATCACGGTTCCGTCGGTCTGGGCCGCGAGGCCCTCCTTGTTCAGACCGTTGATGAACTTCCGCTCGTACTCGTTGCGGTCACGGCCCTTGACGACGATCGCCTTGACGATGGCGCGCTCACGCCGGTTGCGGGTCTTGCCGTGGCGCGTGACGTGCTTGAGGAGGCGCTCCAGGTACGCGGCCTGGGCCTTGGAACCCGGGGTCGGGTTGTTGTGGATGACGTACATCTGCTGGCCCATGGTCCACACGTTGGTGGTCAGCCAGTAGACGAGGACACCGACGGGGAAGTTGATGCCGAAGACGGCGAACATGATCGGGAAGATGTACATCAGCATCTTCTGCTGCTGCATGAACGGCGTCTTCACCGTGGTGTCGACGTTCTTCGTCATCAGCTGACGCTGCGTGTAGAACTGCGACAGCGACATCAGGACGATCATGATCGCGGTCACGATGCGGACCGTGGTGATGGAAGCGTCGAGCGCCGACGCCTCGGCCGCGCTGTCCGTGAAGGTCGCGGCCAGCGGGGCACCGAAGATGTGCGCCTTCTGCGCGCTCTCGAGCAGGCTCTCGTTGATGACACCGATGGTGTCGTTGTTCGCGATGCTGTTGAGCACGTGGTACAGGGCGAAGAAGAACGGGGACTGCGCCAGGATGGGAAGGCACGAGGAGAGCGGGTTGGTGCCCGTCTCCTTGTACAGCTTCATCATCTCTTCGGACTGACGCTGCTTGTCGTTCTTGTAGCGCTCCTGGATCTTCTTCATCTCGGGCTGGAGCGTCTGCATGGCCCGAGTCGCCTTGATCTGCTTCACGAAGAGCGGGATCAGGCAGATCCGGATCAGGATCACCAGGGACACGATGGACAGGCCCCAGGCCCACCCGGTGTCATCGCCGAAGAGGGCGCCGTACACCTTGTGGAACTGGACGATGACCCAGGAGACGGGTGTCGTGATGAAGCTGAAGAGACTGGCAATCGTGTCCACTAATCATGCTCCTTGGGCATGGGACGGGCTCTCGGCGGCCGGGCCCGAAGGGGTGCGCCCCTCGGTGGCCGGTTCGGCGGCGGAGGACCCGCCCTTGCGTGCGCGCCACGCACCACGCACCATCTCGTGCCACCGCGGACGCTTGCGCGGCGGGACATGGTCCACACCGCCGAGCGACCAGGGGTTGCACCGCAGGATGCGCCAGGCCGTGAGGGCCGTGCCCTTGATCGCACCGTGGCGGTCGATGGCCGTATAGCCGTAGTGGGAGCACGACGGGTAGTACTTGCACACCGGCCCGAGCAGCGGACTGATCGTCCACTGGTACAGCTTGATCAGCGCCAGCAGCGGGTACTTCATCGTGCGCCCCCTCCCAGCAGCCGTCGTATGGCGGCATCCAGGTCTTGGGCCAGTTGTACGTGGTCGGCGTCGCCCGCACCGGGCAGCGCTCGTACGACTACCAGGCTACCGGGGGGAAACTGGGCGACTCGATCGCGCATGAGATGGCGAAGCCTGCGCTTCACCTTGTTACGGACGACCGAACCGCCGACGGCCTTGCTCACGACGAAACCCGCACGCGTCGGGGGAGCGCTCTCCCCAGGCGCGTGCGGGTCCATGGAACCGCTACGTAGGTGAACGACGAGGAGCGGGCGTCCGGCCCGACGCCCTCGTCGTACCGCGGTCGCGAAGTCCTCGCGCCGCCTCAGCCGGTTCTCGGTGGGCAGCACGACGGCATGACCTGACCGGGATCAGGCGGACAGGCTCGCGCGACCCTTGGCACGACGGTTCGCGAGAATCGCGCGACCGGCACGGGTACGCATCCGCAGACGGAAGCCGTGGGTCTTCGCGCGACGACGGTTGTTCGGCTGGAAGGTGCGCTTGCTCACTCGGGGGCTCCAGAATAAATCGGTAGTTGCGGGGTGCCGTCCTGGCTGTCACCGTGCGCCCACGAGTAGCTCGTATTAACGCCCGAGTGCACCGCTTTCCGATCACCTGACGCGATCTGTGCCCATCGGAGGCAGGCGGCAGCAGCCATCGACAACTCGACCTGGTTACGGTACGCGCGGCTGCGCCATCCGGTCAAACCAGAGGTCACGGAGGGACACTATCCACAGGCTGGGGACAACAACTTGAACCGTACCGGCCGCCGTGACTACCGTGACGGAACTCCGATTCGTTCCCATTCCTCGGCTGCTGGGTGACCGACCGACCCACCAGACCTGGTCCCGAGCGCACCACCCGAGTTCCATCCCGACCCCCGTCCCAGAACCACACGTTCGTGGGACCTGTGAGAGAGCGTGCCCTGTGGCTGACGTACCTGCCGATCTTGCCGCAGTGTGGCCACGAGTACTGGAACAACTTCTGGGTGAGGGCCGAGGCCAGGGGGTCGAGGTCAAGGACGAGCGCTGGATCAGACGCTGCCAGCCGCTCGCGCTGGTCGCGGACACCGCTCTGCTCGCCGTTCCGAACGAGTTCGCGAAGGGCGTACTCGAGGGCCGGCTCGCGCCGATCGTCAGCGAGACCCTGAGCCGGGAGTGCGGCCGCCCGATCCGGATCGCGATCACGGTGGACAGCTCCGTCGGCGAGACGCCGGCGCCGCCGGTCCAGTCACGCTTCGAGGAGCCCGAGCTCCCCTCGGGCCCGGGGCAGAGCCGTGACTCCTACGACGGCAGGGACACGTACGACAGCGGGCGGGACGCGCGCGGCCCGTACGACAGCCAGAGCTCCTACGACCATCAGAACTCGTACGACAGCCAGGGGCGCGACCCCTACGAGAGCTACGGCCGCCATCGCGCCGACGACCGGGGCACCGGCGGTGCGGGCGACCAGCTGCCGCCGCCGCGCGCGGACCAGTTGCCCACCGGCCGCGGTGACCAGCTCCCGACCGCGCGCCCCGCGTACCCGTCGGAGTACCAGCGTCCCGAGCCGGGCGCCTGGCCCCGGCCGTCGCAGGACGACTACGGCTGGCAGCAGCAGCGGCTCGGTTTCCCTGAGCGGGACCCGTACGCGTCGCCGTCGTCGGACTACCGTCCGCAGTCGATGGAGCGGCCGCCCTACGACCAGCGCCCGGAGTACGACTCGCCGCGCGCCGACTACGACAAGCCCCGCACCGACTACGACCGGCCGGGCGGCGACTACGACCAGCGGCCGGACCGGCGTGAGCTTCCCGAGCCGCCGCCGGGGGGTCCCGGTGCGCACCGGGGCGGTCCGGCCGGCGGTGCGCCCGGCCCGCTGGCCGCGCAACCGGCGCCCGCGACCGGTCCGGGCGAGCCCACGGCCCGCCTGAACCCCAAGTACCTCTTCGACACGTTCGTCATCGGTGCCTCGAACCGCTTCGCGCACGCCGCCGCGGTGGCCGTCGCCGAGGCGCCGGCGAAGGCGTACAACCCCCTCTTCATCTACGGGGAGTCCGGCCTCGGCAAGACGCACCTGCTGCACGCGATCGGGCACTACGCGCGCAGCCTCTACCCGGGCACGCGGGTGCGGTACGTGAGCTCGGAGGAGTTCACCAACGAGTTCATCAACTCCATCCGCGACGGCAAGGGCGACAGCTTCCGCAAGCGCTACCGCGAGATGGACATCCTGCTCGTCGACGACATCCAGTTCCTGGCGGACAAGGAGTCGACGCAGGAGGAGTTCTTCCACACGTTCAACACGCTCCACAACGCGAACAAGCAGATCGTGCTGTCCAGCGACCGGCCGCCGAAGCAGTTGGTCACGCTGGAGGACCGGCTGCGGAACCGCTTCGAGTGGGGGCTGATCACCGATGTCCAGCCGCCCGAGCTGGAGACGCGTATCGCGATCCTCCGCAAGAAGGCGGTGCAGGAGCAGCTCAACGCCCCGCCGGAGGTGCTGGAGTTCATCGCCTCGCGGATCTCGCGCAACATCCGCGAGCTGGAGGGCGCGCTGATCCGGGTGACGGCGTTCGCGTCGCTCAACCGGCAGCCGGTGGACCTCGGGCTGACGGAGATCGTCCTCAAGGATCTGATCCCCGGCGGGGAGAACGCGTCCCCCGAGATCACCGCGACGGCGATCATGGCGGCGACGGCCGACTACTTCGGGCTCACGGTCGAGGACCTGTGCGGCACCTCACGCGGCCGTGCCCTGGTGACCGCCCGGCAGATCGCCATGTATCTGTGCCGTGAGCTGACCGATCTGTCGCTGCCGAAGATCGGCGCGCAGTTCGGCAACCGGGACCACACGACCGTGATGCACGCCGACCGCAAGATCCGCGCGCTGATGGCCGAGCGGCGCTCCATCTACAACCAGGTCACCGAGCTGACGAACCGCATCAAGAACGGCTGAGGCCCAGGCCCTACCACCCGCCGAGGCGCCCCGGGACGAGTTCCCGAGGGCGCCTTCGGCGTTCCCGAGGCCGTTTTCGTCGTCTCCAGGAGCCTGGTTCGGCATTCCCAGCACCCTGGTTCGTCGCTCCCATGAGCCTGTCAGGCGCTTCCCCGGGCGCTTCCGCGAGGCTCCCGCCCCTTTCCGAGGCACTTCCGCGAGGCCCCCCGAGCCTCCGCAGGGGCTCCGCAGCGGGCGCCCCGCGTCATCGAGTCGTCAGCCGGTGTTCGAATACCTGCCGCGTTACGGCCGTCCTCCACAGATTCGGGGACTTTCTCCCGTCCACACCCTGGGGACCGGGAAGTTATGCAGATCATGTCCACAGGGCGGCCTGGTGAGGGATCATCAGGCCAGGTCAACAGCCTGTGGATTGGTGGACGAACGATCTCCACAGACTGTGGACGAAGCGAAGATCCACAGACTGTGGACAGAGTTGTCCACCGGCAACCCACAGCCTGCGGCCGGTTGTCCCCAGCGATCCCCAGCTTCTCCACATGCCTGTCCACTGTTCGGCAAGGAAACCGGCCTTCTCACCGCGTCGAGTGAAAGGCGTCACATGAAGTTGCCTGGTTGGGCTGTGGGAAAGACGGGTAAACCTGGGGACGCGGTTGGGGAGAAGTGCCGTCCGGCTGTGCACGGTGTGTGCAGAACTTTCTGTTCTCCACAGACAGGCCTAGTTGTCCACCGCCTCCACCCACAGGCCCGGTGGACAAAATCTGCTGCCTGAGCTGCGCAAACGCGGTTATCCACGGTTTCCACAGGCCCTACTACTACTCCCAACTAGAGAGAGCTGGGAATTCGTTTCGAAGGGGGCCCTGTGCACAACTCGCTCTCGGCTGCCCGACCGCGCCTCGTCACGACTTGACCCCGGAAGGCTCCGAGTGTCAGTGGCGTGCGTCAGACTGTTCCCCGGTGTCCTTCCCCTCACAGGAACCAGCGACACCGCGACAGACGACGAAGCCAGGCAGGCCGAGAAGCGCCGGCAACAGCAGGAGGCGGCAACAGTGAAGATCCGGGTGGAACGCGACGTACTCGCGGAGGCCGTGGCCTGGGCGGCGCGCAGCCTCCCGGCCCGTCCGCCGGCGCCTGTCCTCGCCGGCCTCCTTCTGAAGGCCGAGGAAGGCCAGCT
Organism: Streptomyces torulosus; assembly: GCF_001419765.1. Classification (GTDB taxonomy): domain Bacteria; phylum Actinomycetota; class Actinomycetes; order Streptomycetales; family Streptomycetaceae; genus Streptomyces; species Streptomyces torulosus. The sequence continues at coordinate 3,433 of NZ_LIRK01000342.1, read as the reverse complement.
GAGCCTGTCCAGCTTCGACTACGAGGTCTCCGCGCGGGTCTCCGTGGAGGCGGAGGTCGAGGAGGAGGGCACCGTCCTCGTCTCGGGCCGTCTCCTCGCGGACATCTGCCGCGCCCTCCCCAACCGCCCGGTGGAGATTTCCACAGACGGTGTACGGGCGACGGTGGTCTGCGGCTCCTCGCGGTTCACCCTCCACACACTGCCTGTGGAGGAATACCCGTCCCTGCCGCAGATGCCGAACGCCACGGGCACCGTCCCCGGCGAGGTCTTCGCCTCCGCCGCCGCCCAGGTGGCCATCGCCGCCGGGCGTGACGACACGCTGCCCGTCCTCACCGGTGTGCGCATCGAGATCGAGGGCGACACGGTCACCCTGGCCTCCACCGACCGCTACCGCTTCGCGGTCCGCGAGTTCCTGTGGAAGCCGGAGAACCCGGACGCCTCCGCGGTCGCCTTGGTGCCCGCCAAGACGCTCCTGGACACCGCCAAGGCGCTCACGAGCGGCGACAGCGTCATCCTGGCGCTCTCCGGCTCGGGCTCCGGCGAGGGCCTGATCGGTTTCGAGGGCGCCGGACGCCGGACGACCACCCGTCTCCTCGAGGGCGACCTGCCGAAGTACCGCACGCTGTTCCCGACCGAGTTCAACAGCGTGGCCGTGATCGAGACCGCCCCCTTCGTGGAGGCCGTCAAGCGTGTGGCCCTGGTCGCCGAGCGGAACACCCCGGTGCGGCTCAGCTTCGAGCAGGGCGTGCTGACCCTGGAGGCCGGCTCCAGCGACGACGCACAGGCTGTGGAAAGGGTCGACGCCCAGCTGGAGGGCGACGACATCTCGATCGCCTTCAACCCGACGTTCCTGCTGGACGGCCTGAGCGCCATCGACTCCCCGGTCGCCCAGCTGTCCTTCACGACGTCCACCAAGCCCGCGTTGCTCAGCGGCAAGCCGGCGGTGGACGCGGAGGCGGACGAGGCCTACAAGTACCTGATCATGCCGGTGCGGCTCAGCGGCTGACCCGTCGGGCGACCGCTGTCGCCGCCGTCGGGCGGCCGGAGGCCGTCCACAGCGCTGCGGGGCCCGGTGGATCACCGGGCCCTCGGTGTGAAAGCGCAGGTCGAGGCGTACCTATGAGCGGGTATGCCCACAGATGTGCGTGAGCGTCCGGGTTTAGGCTCGTGCATGGGTACGCAGTGCCCTCATGCCACGTCGCAACCTAAGGAACAACTGATGGAGCTCGGTCTCGTCGGCCTCGGCAAGATGGGCGGCAACATGCGCGAGCGGATACGCCGCGCGGGCCACACCGTCATCGGATACGACCGGAACCCGGATCTCGCCGATGTCCACAGCCTCGAAGAGCTTGTGGGCAAGCTCAAGGGCCCCCGCGTCGTGTGGGTGATGGTCCCGGCCGGGGCCGCCACCCAGTCGACCATCGACGAGCTGGCCGAGCTGCTGGAGCCCGGTGACGTCGTCGTGGACGGCGGGAACTCGCGCTGGACGGACGACGAGAAGCACGCCGAGGAGCTGGCGGCCAAGGGCATCGGCTTCGTCGACTGCGGTGTCTCCGGCGGCGTCTGGGGCCTGGAGAACGGCTACGCGCTGATGTACGGCGGCGACGCGGAGAACGTGGCCAAGGTCCAGCCGATCTTCGACGCGCTGAAGCCCGAGGGCGACTGCGGCGCCGTGCACGCCGGCAAGGTCGGCGCCGGGCACTTCGCGAAGATGGTCCACAACGGCATCGAGTACGCGATGATGCAGGCGTACGCCGAGGGCTGGGAACTGCTGGAGAAGGTCGACTCCGTCACGGACGTCCGTGAGGTCTTCCGCTCCTGGCAGGAGGGCACGGTCATCCGCTCCTGGCTGCTCGACCTGGCCGTGAACGCCCTCGACGAGGACGAGCACCTGGACGGCCTCCGCGGGTACGCGCAGGACTCGGGCGAGGGCCGCTGGACCGTGGAGGCCGCCATCGACCACGCCGTGCCGCTGCCCGCGATCACGGCCTCCCTCTTCGCGCGGTTCGCGTCGCGCCAGGAGGACTCCCCGCAGATGAAGATGATCGCGGCGCTGCGAAACCAGTTCGGCGGCCACGCGGTCGAGAAGAAGTAACCCGCGCCCCACGGCCCGCAGAGGGCACGAACACCACTACGGTCGACGAGAAGTCATCCACAGGACCGCACCGCGGTCCACAACCCTGGGGGAGGTCGGCACCCGACCATGCACGTCACGCATCTGTCGCTGGCCGACTTCCGCTCGTACGCCCGGGTCGAGGTCCCGCTCGACTCGGGCGTCACCGCGTTCGTCGGCCCCAACGGGCAGGGCAAGACGAACCTGGTCGAGGCCGTCGGCTACCTGGCGACCCTCGGCAGCCACCGCGTCTCCTCCGACGCGCCCCTGGTCCGCATGGGCGCCGACCGTGCGGTCATCCGGGCCCAGGTGCGGCAGGGCGAGCGGCAGCAGTTGGTCGAGCTGGAGCTGAACCCCGGCAAGGCCAACCGCGCCCGTATCAACCGGTCGTCGCAGGTCAGGCCGCGTGACGTGCTCGGCATCGTACGGACCGTGCTGTTCGCGCCGGAGGACCTCGCCCTGGTGAAGGGCGACCCCGGTGAGCGGCGGCGCTTCCTCGACGAGCTGATCACCGCACGGGCGCCACGCATGGCGGGTGTGCGCTCCGACTACGAGCGGGTCCTCAAGCAGCGCAATACTCTCCTGAAGACGGCCGCCCTGGCCCGCCGGCACGGCGGCCGCAGCATGGACCTGTCCACGCTCGACGTCTGGGACCAGCACCTCGCGCACGTGGGCGCCGAACTGCTCGCCCAGCGCCAGGACCTGGTCGCCGCGATCCAGCCGCTGGCCGACAAGGCGTACGAGCAGCTGGCCCCCGGCGGCGGACCCATCGGTCTGGAATACAAGCCCTCCTCTCCGGGGATCGTCGGCCATGCGCGCGAGGAGCTGTACGAGCAGCTGACGGCCGCCCTTCTCGAGGTTCGCAAGCAGGAGATCGAACGCGGCGTCACGCTCGTCGGTCCCCATCGGGACGATCTGGTTCTCAAACTCGGTCAGCTGCCCGCCAAGGGATACGCCTCCCATGGGGAGTCCTGGTCCTACGCCCTGGCGCTGCGCCTCGCCTCCTACGACCTGCTGCGGGCCGAGGGCAACGAACCGGTGCTGATCCTCGACGACGTCTTCGCCGAGCTGGACGCCCGACGGCGGGAGCGGCTGGCCGAGCTGGTCGCCCCGGGCGAGCAGGTCCTGGTGACCGCCGCGGTCGACGACGATGTGCCGGGCGTACTGACGGGGACGCGGTTCGTCGTGTCCGACGGGACGGTGGAGCGCGTATGAGCGGATCCGAGGGGAGCCCGAAGACTCCCGAACCGTCCGGTGTGGACCTCGCGCGCGTGCGGCCTCCTTGGCGGCGCGCAGCGCCACGCGCGCGAGGTCCACACC